>NZ_JBVIQN010000004.1:0-401722 GCF_055577005.1 Streptomyces sp. NPDC033221
CCCCCCCCCCCCCCCCCCCCCCCCCCCTCTCCCCCCCCCCCCCCCCCCCCCCCCCTCCCCCCCCCCCCCCCCCCACCCCCCTCTTTCCCCCCCCCCCCCCCCCCCCCCCCCCCCACCGCCATGTCGCGCTCTTTGCGTCAGACCGCGGCCGGTGCGCCTTCGGCCGGGGCCGGCTGCGCATCGGCGGGCGCCGGTTCCGCCGTCTTGCGCAGCCCCTTCAGCAGGATGACCAGCGCGGTGGTCACCGCCGTACCGGCCAGCACGGCCGCCAGGTACAGCAGCGGCTGCCCGATCAGCGGCACCACGAAGATGCCGCCGTGCGGGGCCCGCAGGGTGCAGCCGAACGCCATCGACAGGGCGCCGGTCACCGCGCCGCCCGCCATCGCCGACGGGATGACGCGCAGCGGATCGGCCGCCGCGAACGGGATCGCGCCCTCGGTGATGAACGACGCCCCCAGCACCCAGGCCGCCTTCCCGTTCTCCCGCTCGGTACGGGTGAACAGCCGGCCGCGCACGGTCGTGGCCAGCGCCATCGCCAGCGGCGGCACCATCCCGGCCGCCATCGCCGCGGCCATCACCTTCAGGCTGCCGTCGTTGGGGTTGGCGAGGCCGCCCACGGCGAACGCGTACGCCACCTTGTTCAGCGGGCCGCCGAGGTCGAACGTCATCATCAGCCCGAGGATGACGCCCAGGATGACGGCGTTGGCGCCGGACAGTCCGCTCAGCCAGTCGGTCAGCGCCTTCTGGAGCGCGGCGACGGGCTTGCCCACCACCAGGAACATCAGGAAGCCGACGACCGCCGACGAGATCAGCGGAATGACGACGACGGGCATGATCCCGCGCAGCGCGGGCGGCACCTCGACCCGCTGGACCGCCATCACCACCGCGCCCGCGAGCAGACCGGCGATCAGGCCGCCGAGGAAGCCCGCGTTGACGGTCAGGGCGATCGCGCCGCCCACGAAGCCCGGCACCAGGCCCGGCCGGTCGGCCATGCCGTACGCGATGAAGCCCGCCAGCACGGGGACGAGGAAGCCGAACGCGACGCCGCCGGTCTGGAAGAGCAGCGCCGCCCAGCTCGCGGATTCGCTCCACACGAAGTGCTCGGCGACGGACGGCGCCTTGTCGATGCCGTATCCGCCGATCGCGAAGCCCAGGGCGATCAGCAGACCGCCCGCCGCGACGAACGGGACCATGTAGCTGACGCCGGTCATCAGCCACTTGCGCAGCCGGGTGCCGAAGCCGTCGCCCGCCTCGCCGTTCCGGTCCATGGGTGCGGTGGGGCCGGCCGCCGCGGGGGCGGACGTGTCGCCCCGGGCGGCCTTCTCCCGTACCTCCGTGATCAGTTCGGCGGGCCGGTTGACGCCGGCCTTCACCCCGACGTCGACCGTCGGCTTCCCGGCGAACCGCGCCCGGTCCCGCACCTCCACGTCATGCGCGAAGATCACGCCGTCCGCCGCGGCGACGACCTCCGGGTCCAGCCGCTTGAACCCGGCCGACCCCTGCGTCTCGACGACCAGCTCGACACCGGCGTCCTTGCCCGCCTTGGCCAGCGCTTCGGCGGCCATGTAGGTGTGGGCGATGCCGGTGGGGCAGGAGGTGACGGCGACGATACGGAAGGGGGCGGCGGGAGGGGACGTTTCCTCCGGTACGGCCGCTGCCTCGGGCACGGACCCGGCCGTCGCCTCGGGCACGGCCCCTGTCTCCGCCTCCGGTACGGCCGCTGCCTCGGGCACGGACCCGGCCGTCGCCTCGGGCACGGCCCCTGTCTCCGCCTCCGGTACGGCGTCCGGCGCGTCGCCCCGGATGAGCGCCGCTGCCGCCGCCGGATCGTCCGCCGCCCGCAGCGCGCCCGTGAACTCCTCGTCCATCAGGTGCCGGGCCAGCGTCGACAGGATCGACAGATGGTCGGCGTCGCCGCCCGCGGGGGCCGCGATCAGGAAGACCAGGTCGGCCGGTCCGTCCGTGGCGCCGAAGTCGATCCCGGCGGCGCTGCGCCCGAAGGCCAGCGTCGGCTCGGTGACGTGCGCGCTGCGGCAGTGCGGTATGCCGATGCCGCCGTCCAGCCCGGTCGGCATCTGGGCCTCGCGCGCGGCCACGTCCGCGAGGAAGCCCTCCAGGTCGGTGACCCGGCCGAGCGCGGCCATGCGCTCGGCCAGCGACCGCGCGGCCGCTTCCTTGCTCTCGGCGGACAGGTCGAGATCGACCAGTTCCGCGGTGATCAGCTCACTCATCGCGGGCTCCTTCGCTCGCTTCACGTCCACGCCCGGTCCCGGCGGAAACCGGTCCGCTCAACCCCGCCCCGCTCGACCCCGCCTTGTTCATCCCACCGGCTCCCGCAGCACGGCCCCCACCGGCACGGTGCGCGCCACCACCACCGCCGAAGGATCGAGATCCTCCGGCGTCGGCATGGCACTGCCCGGCAGCTGTACCGCTGCCGCCCCGTACGCCACGGCCGAGGCCAGCGCCCGTACGCCGACGCCGCCCGCCACCAGGAATCCGGCCAGCGACGCGTCGCCCGCGCCGACGTTGCTGCGTACGGTCGTCACCGGCGCGGAGGCGAAGTGCTCCCCTTCCTCGTCGACGAGCAGCTGCCCGTCCGCGCCGAGGGAGGCGAGCACCGCGCCCGCGCCCAGGGCGCGCAGTTCCCGCGCGGCCTCGACGGCGTCGCCGACGGTGTGCAGCGGCCGGCCCACCGCCTGGGCCAGTTCCTCCGCGTTGGGCTTGACGACGTCGGGGCGTGCCTCCAGCGCGGCGGTCAGCGACGGCCCGGACGTGTCCAGGGCGATCCGCGCACCGGCGCGGTGCACCTGGGCGACCAGTTCCGCGTACCAGGAGGGTGCCAGTCCGCGCGGCAGGCTGCCGCAGCAGGCGATCCAGTCCGCTCCGTCCGAGCGGGTCCGTACGGTGTCGAGGAGTGCCCGCGACTCGTCGGGCGTCAGCTCGGGCCCGGCCGCGTTGATCTTCGTGAGGGTGCCGTCCGGTTCGACGGCGGAGATGTTCGACCGGGTCTGTCCGGCCACCGGTACGCCCGCGACCTCGATGTCCTCCGCCCCGAGCAGCCCGCCCAGCGCCGCGCCCGCCGGTCCGCCGAGCGGCAGCACGGCGAGGGTGCGGCGCCCGGCCGCGGCAACGGACCGGGAGACGTTGACGCCCTTGCCGCCCGGGTCGATCCGGTCCGCGGTGGCGCGCAGCACGGCGCCGCGCTCCAGCGCCGGGATCTCGTACGTACGGTCCAGGCTGGGGTTGGGGGTGACGGTGAGGATCATGCGCGCACTACTTCCGTGCCCGCGCGCTCGATGGCGAGGGCGTCGTCGGGGCTGAGCCCGGTGTCGGTGACGAGCAGGTCCACGTCGTCGAGTCCGCCGAAGCGGGCGAAGTGCACCTGCCCGAACTTGCTGCTGTCCGCGACGAGCACGACCCGTCGCGCGGCGGCGATCGCCGCCCGCTTCACGGCCGCCTCGGCGAGGTCGGGGGTGGTCAGGCCGCCCTCCAGGGAGAATCCGTTGGCCGCCAGGAAGACCACGTCCGCGTTGATCTCGCGATAGGCGCGCAGGGCCCAGTCGTCGACCGCGGCCCGCGTACGGTGCCGGATGCGGCCGCCGACGAGGTGGAGGGTGAGGCCGGGGTGGTCGGCCAGCCGCGCGGCGACCGGGAGGGCGTGTGTGACGACGGTCAGCTCGGCTTCCAGCGGCAGTTCGGCGGCGATCCGGGCGGCCGTGGTGCCCGCGTCGAGGATCACGCTGCCGGGCGCCGAACCGCCGGGCAGCTCGGCGAGCGCGGCGCGCGCGATCCGCTGCTTCTCGTCGGCGGCGACGGTGTCCCGCTCGGCGAGGTCCGGTTCGAAGTCCAGCCGCCCGGCGGGGATGGCGCCGCCGTGCACCCGGCGGACCAGGCCGGCCCGGTCCAGGGCCTTCAGGTCCCGGCGTACGGTCTCGGCGGTGACCTGGAACTCCTCGGCCAGGGAGAGGACGTCGACGCGTCCGCCTTCCCGGGCCAGTCGCAGGATCTCCTGCTGCCGCTCCGCTGCGTACATGATGTTCGCGCCTGCCTCATGCCCGACCGTGTGGTTTCACGCCAAAGGTACGTCCACTCGGTCGGTAAGTAAACACACTCGGACAAACGACGGACCCAAACGGGCATGAGTGACTCTTGAGCGGAGCCCACAGCAAAGAGCCCCGGCGCCGAGGGGGGTTCGGCACCGGGGCTCGTCTATGGGGGAAGGGGCTGCTGGGGTACGGACACGGGACCGGCGACACTCACCCGACCGGGCCACCACCGGCCAGGGGAGGTACGCGGGCCGCCCCGGCTGCCGCCAGGACGCGGGCCCCTACGCTGCCGCGTCGAAGCCCGTGTCGCGCGCCATCCGCTTCAGCTCCACCAGCGCGTGCTTCTCTATCTGCCGGATGCGCTCACGCGTCAGGCCGTGCTGCTTGCCGACCTCGGTGAGGGTCCGCTCGCGGCCGTCCTCGATGCCGTACCGCGCCTTGATGATCGAGGCCGTACGGTGGTCGAGCCGGTCGATCAGGTCCTCCAGCTCCTCGCTGCGCAGCAGCGTCAGGACGGACTGCTCGGGCGAGGCCGCCGAGGTGTCCTCCAGCAGGTCGCCGAACTGGGTGTCGCCCTCGTCGTCCACGGACATGTTCAGGCTGACCGGGTCGCGGGCCCAGTCCAGGACGTCCGTGACGCGCTCGGGCGTGGAGCCCAGCTCCTGGGCGACCTCGGCGGGCTCCGGGTCGCGGCCGTTCTCCCGGTTGAACTCGCGCTGCACGCGACGGATGCGGCCCAGCTCCTCCACGAGGTGGACGGGGAGCCGGATGGTGCGCGACTGGTCCGCGATGGAACGGGTGATGGCCTGGCGGATCCACCACGTCGCGTACGTGGAGAACTTGAAGCCCTTCGCGTAGTCGAACTTCTCGACCGCGCGCACCAGGCCCGCGTTGCCCTCCTGGATCAGGTCGAGCAGGGGCAGACCGGCGCGCGGATAGCGGCGGGCCACCGCCACGACCAGGCGCAGGTTGGAGCGGATGAAGATGTCCTTGGCCTTCTCGGCCTCTTCGGCCAGCGCTTCGAGCTCCTCGCGAGTGCCGCCGGCGGCGTTGCCGTCATCGACGATCCCGTCGAGGATCTGCCGGGCGTAGACGCCCGCCTCGATGGTCTGGGACAGCTCGACCTCCCTGGCGGCGTCGAGCAGGGGTGTTCGTGCGATCTCGTCGAGGTACATGCCGACCAGGTCGCGGTCGGCGATCTCCCCGCCTACGGCGCGAACGCTGTTGGCCCCGTCGGCACCGCTGCTGGTGGCCTGACGTCGGGCGACGGCACGGGTTGCCATGCGTGTGCTCCCTTTGCGATGAGTCGGTCGCGGGATGGTGGCGGTGGGACACCGGGTGTGTGGCCCGAGTACCCCTTCCGAAGGAAACAACGGCTGGAATCCGGACAGAATTCCCCTGCCGCACACCTATTTTCGTGATCATGCAGTACCCTGCGGGCCTCGCCGGGGAGGTCGGATGTCTCAGGAGTACCGGGAAGTGCAGGTCAGAGCGGCCACCGAGGCCGACCTCAGCAGCCTCACGGACCTCTACAACCGCTACGTCCGTGAGACCTCCGTCACCTTCGACACGGAGCCCTTCACCCCCGAGCAGCGCCGCTCGTGGTTGCTCTCCCACCCTGAAGACGGCCCGCACCGTCTTCTGGTTGCCCGGGACCGGACCTGCCGGAGTCTCTTGGGTTATGTGACCAGTAGCCCTTTCCGGATCAAGCCGGCCTATGCCACCTCGGTGGAGGTCAGTGTCTACTGCGCGCACGAGGCCGTCGGCCGCGGCGTCGGCACGCTGCTCTACAAGGCCCTCTTCGAGGCGCTGGCCGACGAGGACGTGCACCGCGCGTACGCGGGCATCGCCCTGCCCAACGAGGCGTCGGTCCGGCTGCACACCCGCTTCGGCTTCCGGCACGTCGGCACGTACGGGGAGGTCGGCCGCAAGTTCGGCCGCTACTGGGACGTCGCCTGGTACGAGAAGCACCTGGACTGAGCGCGCGGCGCCCGGCCGCCGCGGGGCGTGCGCAGCCCGCCGCCGGGCGGGAACCGGCCCCTCCGGTTGACGGTGACGGGCCCCGGGTGTGGCCTGGATACGGGGGCGAGTGAGAGGAGCCCGTCATGGAGTCACCCTTCCACCGGCACGGCGCCACCGCGGACCCGCAGTCCGGGCCCACGACCCGGTCCCAGCCCGCATCCGCACCCGCACCCACATCCACGTCCGCGTCCGATTCCCCGTCCGCATCGCACTCGGACACACAGACCTCGAAGCGGCGCGGCACCTCCACCACCGCCCTGGCCCTGCCGCTCGCCGCGGCGGCCCTCTACGGCCTGTGGACCGCCTTCGTCGACCGCACCAGCGGCTCCTCACTGGGCCACGCCTGGCTGCTGGGCCTGATCGCGGCCGTCGTCAGCGGCGCCCTCGGACTGGCGCTGGTACGCGTCCAGTCGACGCTGATCACCGAGGTACGGGCCCTGTCGTACGGAGCGCTGTTCGGCACCGCGATGGGCTACCTGTACAGCATTTCCCACTCGACCGGACCGTCCATCCTGGAATCGGTGCGGATGGGACTGATCATGGGCGCGGTGATGTTCGTCGTCTCCCTGTACATCTTCCGCACCCACCGCACCCGCGAACCCCACGGCGAACACCGCCCCCGCGGGTCACACCGCCACCCGCACCCGACCCACTGAGCCCGCCGTCACCGAGGCGGGCCGGGCGGACAGGCGGACACCCGCCCTGCCGATGCCTTGATCTCGGGCGGCTCGGCGCCGTTCCCCCGCCGGATGGTGCGCAGCCGGCCGCCGGGCCGCCAGGTCTCCAGCACGATGTGCGGGTCCTCGACGTACGCACGGACCACCTCGGTCAGCTCCGTACGGAACAGGTGGAACGGCTCCGGCGGCTTCGTGTCGGCCGCGTACCGTGCGAGCACCGCCGGATCGGTCACCTCCACGGCCCGCCCGGCGACCCGTACGTCGCCGCCCGCCATGTCCGTGCCCGGCCCCGGGTTGGCGTGCAACGCGAACCGCGGGTCGCGCCGCAGGTCCAGTGCCTTGCGGGAGTTGGCCATCATGCCCAGCCACAGTTCACCGGACCGGATGTCCGCCTCGATACCGGAGAGGCGCGGGGAGCCGTCGGCGCGCAGCGTCCCGAGGACGTGATGCCGGTACGCCGCGAAGCGTGCCGCCACCCGCCGCGCCAGCTCCGGCTGCGCGGAGACGAACCCGGCCCAGCCCGTTCCAGCGGACCTGTCCGTTCCAGCGGACCTGTCCGTTCCGCCGGCCCTGCCCGTTCCGTCGTCCGATTGCGGGGTTTCCCTCGTCTCGTCGTTCGTCATGCCCCCACCCTCCCGCCGATACCGGACACCTTCTGTCGGGTATCGGCGGGTGGGCCGCGGCAGAGCCCAACCGACCTCCGGCCTTACGACCATCGCCGCAAGGGGCATGGGACCGGCGCCCGTTACGGCCCTCCGGCGCCCGGCCTAGCCTCGGCGGCATGGATTCAGGAAGCGGGATTCTCGACGAAGCTCTGGAACGCCTGCACGCTTCGGGCCCCGAATTCCGGGGGTTACTCGCCAACCACGGGCCGATGGCGGTGGAGGCCCTGGTCAGGCACGGGCAGGCGGGGTCCGTCCACCGCTGGCTGGACGGGTACGAGAGGAAACTGGAGGACGTGCCGGGCCCGCGGGACGCGGTCACGGACGCCAACTGGCGGGAGGCGCTGGGCGATCCGCGCCGGGTCACCGACTGGACCGCGTACTTCCTCCGGCTGGTCGCCGAACGCCCGTGGCGGGACGTGCTCGCCGAGTGGTGGCCGCGCCTGCTGCCCGGTATCGCCGGTGCCGCGACGCATCCCGTCATCCGGGTCGGCCATGTCGTCCGTACGCTCCTGGAGGACGGCGCGGAGGCGCCGCGCGTCGCGGAGTTGGCGCACGCGCTGGGGTACTGGGCGGCCCGCCACACCACGCTGCCCGTCGCGGTGCGCCCCGCCGGCACCGCCTCCCCCGCCGAGGCGCTGGCCGCCCTCCCGCGCGTTGCCGACCAGCAGGTTCTGCCGCTCGACGGCCTGGCTCAGCTCCCCGGCACTCCGGGCTGGCCGGCCACCGTGGAGTCGCTGCGCGTGCCGTACGACGATCCGGATGCCGTCCGCGCGCAGCTCACCGCGCTCGTCCGGGCCACCGTGCACCGCTATCTCGATCATGGTCACGGCCACGGCGTCCTGATGGTGCACACCGCCACCGCCCCGAACGCCGTCCTGCGCACCCTGCCCGCGCTCCCCCGCGAGCTGTGGGCCGCGTCGCTCGGCGCGGCCTGGGCGGCGAGCGCCGCGATCACTTCGGTCTACGCGGCCGGCGAGGCGCTGCCGCCGCTGGAGGGGGCCGAGCCGCTCGCCCCCGAGGAGGTGTTCGAGCGTTCCGCGCTGCACGGTGACGAGCATGTCATCAAGATGACCGACACGGCGTTGGACGTGGCGGCCTGGGCCGCGGACCGTGACGACCGGGCACTGGCCGCCGCCGTGCGCGCCCAGCGATTGATTCCCGCCGATTCCTGAACGGATTGCCTCGGGTCGCATCCGTTCCAGAGCGTTCCTGAAAAAACCGACGCCCATCACCTAACAGCTCACCTGCACGTTTCCTCGCCGTCACCTCTAGTTAAAACTTCAAGAAATGACGGGGCGGTGAGACAGTGGATGGTATGAGCACCGAACCCGCGGGTGAGCCTCGCTGGCTCAGCGACGAAGAGCAGTACGCCTGGCAGTCGTACCTGCACGCCACCACGCTCCTGGAGGACCATCTCGACCGCCAGCTCCAGCGTGACGCAGGCATGCCGCACGTCTATTACGGGCTGCTCGTCCAGCTCTCCCAGGCCCCCCGGCGCCGGTTGCGGATGACCGAACTGGCCCAGAACGCCAAGATCACCCGTTCCCGGCTCTCGCACGCCGTGGCCCGCCTGGAGAAGAGCGGCTGGGTCCGGCGCGAGGACTGCCCCTCCGACAAGCGCGGCCAGAACGCCGTCCTCACCGACGAGGGCCTGCGCGTCCTGGAGAAGGCGGCGCCCGGCCATGTCGCCGCCGTACGGGCGGCGATATTCGACCGGCTCAGCCCGGAGCAGGTCGGCCAGCTGGCCGCCATCTGCCGGACGGTCGCGGACGGCCTGCAACCACAAGGCGCCGACCTGCCCTGGCTCCGCTGAGGAACCGAGGGGCAGGCCGGCGCCGAGGGGGCCGGGGCCATTCGTACGAGGCACGGGACACGGGGCACGGGCCGATGGCCGGTCACCGGTCACCGGCCCATACATACATGCTCAGTGCGCCATGACCGGGATCGGTACGTCCGCCTCCGCGTCCGCGCCGTCGGCCGTGTCCGCGCCGTCGCCGGAGCGGGCGACCGGGCCGTTGCCGCCCTGGTGGCCGGTGGTGACCATGGTGTAGGCGATGACCGCCGCGACGGCCAGGATGCCGACCGCCCACCAGATGGCGGCGGTGTAGCCGTGCACCATCGACTCCAGCTTGAGCAGGTCCACCGAGGGCGCGCTCTTCGCGTGGGAGGTGGCGTACGCGGTGGTGGCGCTGGCCGCGATGGTGTTCAGCAGGGCCGTGCCGATCGCGCCGCCCACCTGCTGCGAGGTGTTGACCATCGCCGAGGCGACACCGGCGTCACGCGGCTGCACGCCGTGCGTGGCCAGCGACATGGCGGGCATGAAGGCCGTGCCCATGCCGAGCCCGAGCAGCAGGAAGGCGGGCAGGATCAGCGCCGGGTAGGACGTGTCCAGGTCGATCCCGGTCAGCAGGAACATGCCGATGGCGGCGAGCAGGAAGCCCGGGGCCATCAGCAGCCGCGGCCGGACGCGGGTCATCAGCCGGGCGCCGATCTGCGTCGAGCCGGTGATCATGCCGACGATCATCGGCAGGAAGGCCAGACCGGTCGTGACCGGCGTGTACCCCTTCACGATCTGCATGTAGTACGTCAGGAACAGGAACAGACCGAACATGCCGATGACGGCCAGACCCAGCGACGTGTAGACGCCGGCCCGGTTGCGGTCGGTGAGCACCCGCAGCGGCAGCAGCGGGGACTTGACCTTCGACTCGACGATCACGAACGCGGCGAGCAGTACGGCGGCGGCCACGAACAGGCCGATGGTCATCCCGGCGTCCCAGCCGTCGGACTCGGCGCGCGTGAAGCCGTACACCAGGGAGACCAGGCCGAGGGTGGCCAGGATGACACCGGGTACGTCCAGGCGGGACGGGTTGCGGCTGCCCGCGGGCTCGCGGATCACCAGCAGCGCGCCGGCCGCCGCGATCACGGCGAACGGGATGTTGACGAAGAAGGTCCAGCGCCAGTTCATGTACTCGGTGAGCACGCCGCCGAGGATCAGGCCCACGGCACCGCCACCACCGGCGATGGCACCGAAGATGCCGAACGCCTTGGCCCGCTCCCGCGCCTCGGTGAACGTCACCGCGAGCAGCGACAGCGCCGACGGCGCCAGCAGCGCGCCGAAGACGCCCTGGAGGGCGCGGGCGCCGAGCAGTACGCCCTCGTTGGACGCGGCGCCGCCGAGGGCCGAGGCCAGCGCGAAGCCGACCAGGCCGATGATGAAGGTCCGCTTGCGGCCCCACAGGTCGGCGACCCGGCCGCCGAACAGCAGCAGACCGCCGAACGCGAGGGCGTACGCCGTGATGACCCACTGCCGGTTCGCGTCGGAGATGCCGAGGTCGGCCTGTGCGGAGGGCAGTGCGATGTTCACGATCGTCGCGTCGAGCACGACCATGAGCTGTGCCAGGGCGATGAATATGAGCGCTTTCCAGCGCCGGGGATCGACGTTGGTGGTCGGTTCAGACATGGGTGGGGCCGCCTAGTGGTGCGTGAGCGAGGAAATCGGGACGTGGGTGGGGCGTGACGTGGTGCCGCTATGTGGAAAAACGGTGTCGGTGTTGTGTTGATCCGGTATTCAGTACGTGTTGATCAAACGTTGAACGGGTGCGTGTACGGCGGTGGGAACGCCGACGGCAGGGTGGTGCGCGGTCGCGGGTGCGGTCGCGTGGCAGCGCTCCGCACGGCGGGGACGGCAAGAACGGCGGCCCCGCCGACCTGTAGGTCGGTGGCGAGCCGTTGAAAGTTCCCCCGTACGTATGGAGTTCCGCGTTCGGTCCGTCGGCCGTCAGCCATCAGCTGCCGGCCGTCGCCCGTCAGCCGTGCCGGAGATCCTCCAGCGTGGCCGCGGCACCGGGCAGTTCCGAACACGCGGGCGCGCGCAGGCCGTCCAGGAACAGCACCAGGTGCCGGTACACGAACCGGTCGAAGTCGGTACAGCCGCTTCCAGGCAGCGGCCGTGTCAGCTGGGTGAGTGCGACCATCAGGTCACCGACGGCGATGTCGGTACGCAGCTGGCCGCTGTCGCGCGCGGCACCCATCAGGGCCTCGACGGCCCCCTCCAGGCGCTCACGCGCTGCGAGCAGGTCGGGGTGGTCCTTGTCGACGCCGTCCGAGAGCAGCGGGCACAGGGCACCGATCCGCTCCTCGACCGCGGCGAAGACGAAGCGCCTCAGCGCTTGGAAAGCATCGGGCTCCTCGGCGAGAGCACACTCCGCCTTGTCCGCTGTGCGGTTCATGACGGAGAGCGTGACGTGGTGGATCAGCTCCAGGCGATCCGGGAAGTGACGGTAGAGCGTCGCATTGCCGACACCGGCACGTCGAGCGATTTCATCGAGCGGGATCTCCGCCCCGAACTCGACCATCGCCCCACGGGCCGCCCCGATGATCCGCTCCCGGTTGCGCAGGGCGTCCGCACGCAGCCGGGGCTGCGGGGCCGCGCGGTGCGCGGTGTGCGCACGGGGGCGGGACCGGGTGGCGGTCATGTCGGCACGTTCCTCTCGTTGCCCTCGCGGTACGCGGTGTACTCGTCGTATCCGGAAGCCGGGGTTTCGCGAAGCGGGGAATCCTTCCCCGCTTCAGTCGGACACCGGGTTAAACGGGGATGCGCTCCCCGGTTATTTCAGCCAGCGCTGTGTCCTGCGCCACACACGATGTACGGACCTCCCGCGGCACGGAGTACGGACCTCCGCGGCACGGAACACCGCGTGCCGTGCGTGGCGGACCGCGTGCCGAGCGCGACGGACCGCGTGCCGTATACAGGCGTCATGACCGTTTCGCTCCACCCGGCCACTGTCCCCCGCGCGATCCGGTCGTACATGTGCCGGGCCCCCGGCACGTTCATCTGGCTCGCGATCCTCTTCGGAACGTCGGTGATCATGCACCAGCTGACGCCCGACATCCTGGAGCACGTCCTGCAACGCCGCTCCACCAACATCCACAACCTGCTGCTCTCACCCGGCCGGGTACTGCTCACCAGCGCGCTCTGGCTCGACGGCGGCGGCTGGCCCCTCTACTTCGTCATCTTCAACATCATCCACGTCCCCGCCGAACGCTGGCTCGGCACGCACCGCTGGCTCGCGGTCATGGGCGTGGCCCACATCGGCGCCACCTACCTGAGCGAAGGCGTCCTGGCCCTGGCCGTCCACGCGGACGCCGCACCCCACTCCGCCGTGAACACCCTGGACGTCGGCGTCAGCTACGCGCTGGCCGGCGTCGCGGCCGTCCTGACGTACCGCATCCCCTGGCGCCCCCTGCGCTACGCATACGCCGCAGGCGTCCTGTTCTTCTACACCGTCCCCCTCTTCGACCACCTCACCTTCACCGACATCGGTCATTTCGCGGCTGCGCTGCTGGGATTGGCGTGCTACCCCCTCACTCCGAGGAGGAAGTCGGACCAGGCGCCGAATCCGAAGGCGAGCTGAGGCCCTTCGGGGTCCTTGGAATCCCGGACGCGGATTGCGGTCGGGGTGGTGGATATCTCGACGCAATCGGCCCCATCGTCATTGCTGTAGCTGCTCTTGCCCCACACCAGGTCACCGTTCATAGTTCCTCCGCCAGCTTTTCGATGAACCGAGCCGAATCCTCGGCGTGCATGGCCATCTGGAGAAGCACCTCATACCTCTGGGCGATTTGGCTGACCCTCTCCGGGTCCGCACACAACACGCCGCCCAGGTGGCCCTCTTCGTACGCGATCCGGTCATGATCCGGCGTCAACAGCAAGTTGAACGGGCCGAAGAGCGCCGGGCTTGGACCTTCCCTGCGAGGCAGGACCTGGAGGGTCACGTTACGCCGCTCCCCCGCTTCGAGCAGCCGATGCAACTGGTCCCTGTGGTCCTTCCTGGTGCCTACGATCTGCCGCACCACGGCTTCATTGATCACGAAGCTGAACGTCCGCGTCTCCTTGTCCAGCAGCGCCTGCCGCTCCAGCCGGAAGGCGACACGCTGCTCGATCGTCTCCCGATCGGCCGGCGGCCAGCGGCCCTCCATCAGCATCCGCGCGTACACCTCGGTCTGGAGAAGCCCGGGGACGAGCTGCGCCTGGTAGGAGCTGATGGCAATCGCATCGGCCTCGTACCTCATGTAATCCGCGGAGTACGACGGGAACTTCTCCGGTTCCAAATACTCTTGCGCCGCCGTCAGCATCCCGTGCGCTCGGCACAGCTGGTCCGCCACCCGGAGCAGGTGCACCGTCGGCTTTCGCCGACCCTGCTCCATCGACTTCACGTACTCGGCCGAATAGCCAACCTCTTCCGCCAGCACCTCCCGGCTCACCTCAGCCTGGCCGCGCCACAGCTTGATCTGATGCCCGCAGTACCGCCACGCCATCGGTGGTTGGGCATTCTCGTTCACCATCGCGTCCGCCTCCCGCTACTCGCGTAGTTGACCCACGGCAAACGCTAGACCCATCCACTGACAATTAAGCCAAATGGCTTGACTGCGATCTCAATTGGTCAGCGACGGACAAACGACGATCAGGAATCGGCATCGCGCCAATGCCGGCGCCCGACGTCGATGAGACGCAGCTGCCGCCGCGCCGTGCGCGCCACCGACCGCCACCGCTCCGTGTCCTGGTCGCCACCGTCCCGTACGTCCAGGAACGCCGACGCCGTCATCACCAGCCGGTCCACGTACAGCTCCGCCAGCATCCGTACGTCCTCGTCGCTCCAGCCTCCCGACACCGGCTGCGACTTGAGCGCCGCCGCGACCTCCGTCGCGAACCGGTCCAGTTCGTCCGCTATGGCCTGCCGCACGGCCCGTACGCCGCCGTGCCGTTCGCGCGCGATGAAGCGGACGTGCGCGGGCTGTTCGCGTACGTACTGTTCAACCACCGCCACCGTGTGGTCGATCCGTTCCTCCGCGCCGTCCTGTTCGGCGAGGACCGCGCGGACCGTCGTGTGCAGGCTGGCCAATGACTCCTGGACCAGGGCGACTCCGAGTTCGCCGAGGTCACGGAAGTGCCGGTAGAACGCGGTGGGGGCGACGCCGACCACGCGCGTCACCTCGCGCAACCCCAGGCTGCTCAGGCTCTGTTCCTCCAGCAGGCCGAGCGCCGCGTCGAGCAGGGCCTGCCGGGTGCGCTGCTTCCGGGCCTGCCGGACTCCAACGGTCTCACTGTGACTCATGTCATCCAGTAAACAACCGTTCTCTGAGTTTCTCCACCCCTACACTGGGAACCTGAGTGAACAACTGTCCTCCAAGATGGAAAGGCAGATCATGCTCTTCCTTGTCGCAGCCCTCCTCCTGCTGGGGGTTCTGGTGGGTACCGCGGCACATCTCCCGGTCCCCGTCACGATCATCGCGGCAGTGGCCATCAGCTGCTGGCTGCTCGTCTTCTTCATCCGCGAGCGCCGCAACCACACCGCCAAGACCGAGGGAGCGTCCCGATGACCACCCTCATCACCGACCACGACACCGACGCCCGACACACCGGCCCGGCCACGGAGCCGAACGCCAAGCCGGACAGCACGACGGACACCAAGCCCGCGGCCGGCCCGGAGAAGCGCGGTGCGCCGCGCGGGCAGGCCGACGGCATGGCCGTGGCCGCGTTCGTCCTCGGCCTCGTCGGCACCCTGGTCGCCAACGTCGTCCTCGGCCCCTGCGCCCTCGTACTCGGAGCGCTGGCCCTGGCACGCAACACGACCCGGCGCTTCCGCGCCATCCTGGGCATGTCCCTCGGCGCGGTCGACCTGATCATCCTGGCGGTCGTGGCCACCGCCGACGGCACCTTGAGCTGGACCATCGGCGGCTGAGCCGGATGAGGGGCTACGCCACCCTCGGGTCCGCGTGCGCATAGGCGTACCTGTGCGGCTGCGGCTGTGACTGAAGCTGCGACTGCAGCTGTGACTGCGGGAGCAGCGTGTGCAGTCGGTGGCGCGGGCCGCTTCCCGCCCGTGCGGCGTCCAGCGCGGTGAGCGACTGGACGGCGTACGCGACCGAAGCCAGCGTCATGTGGCGGTGCCAGCCGTCGTACGACCGGCCTTCGAAGTCCCGCAGCCCCGTGCGGCCGCCGGTGCGGACGCTGTCGCGGGCCACGTACGCGGCGGTCCTCGTGAGCCGGTGCAGATCGGCCGGGGTCCGGCGGGTCGGCGTCGTCAGCCAGAAGTCCGCGCGGGCACCGGGCCCGCGCCCTCCCTCGTAGCCCTCAGGGGCCTCGTACCGCTGCGCGTACAGAAGCAGTTCGCCGACGTCACCTCGTTCGCCCTTCTCGTCACCGCCCGGCCGGGCCGGGGTCACCCGGGCCAGTACGGCCCGTACCCCGGGGGCGACATCGTGGACCGGCAGCCCGAAACGTTCCGGCGCGGCCAGGACACGCTGGGCGGGGAGGGCGCCGGGGCGCGTCGGCCGACCGCCGCGGTCCACCAGGTGGAGCACGAAGGAGCCGGGCATACGGGCCATGACGGGCAGCCCGAGCGGGGCGAGCGTGCTCACCACATCTCCGGCGTGGTGCATCTGGCTGTCCCAGATGACCGGGGAGGCGGCACCGGCCGCCGGGGTGGCGGCCCGTTGCGCCAGTTCGAGGATGCGGGCCACGCCGTCGTCGCCGGGCGCGGGCGTTCCGGGCCCCGGCGGGGGGAGGTGCAGGCGCCAGTCGACGGGCGCGTTGAGTGCCTGGCCCGCGTACCAGAGTCCGTACGCGAGCTGGCCGTTGACCAGTTGGCCGGTGGCGGGGACGAAGCGGCGGTGGACGCCGACCGAGTTCGTACCGGACTTGGGGATGAGCATCGGGCGTACGACCCACGAGTGCGGGCGGGCGAGGCCGACGAGGTGGTCCGCGAGGGCTTCACGGACGGTGCGCCAGTTCCACGGGGCGTTGCAGATGAAGTGGTGCAGGCGCTGGGCCGCGCCGCTGTCGTCCAGCGTCCGGGCGATGTTGCGGATGGACTTGCGGCCGGGGGCGGTGAGCAGCCCGCGCAGGTACTGCTCGCCCTTGAGGTGGTGGTCCGCCCTGGTGAAGGACGAGAACAGGTGTCTGCACAGGTCCTCGATCCACGCCTCCTGGGTGCTGGCCTGCCGCCCGGGGAGGAGCGGCGGAACGGCGGTGGTGGCTGCGGGCACGGACAAGGGACTGGCCCCCGGGGAGACGGGACGGGCGTGCGGGTCAGCCAGGACAATAAAGAATGTTCGCTATGTTTTTCGCGTCGGAGGGCGGATCGCGGACGACTTCACGAAGTTCCGGGGCGGGGGGCGATGGGCCTGGTGGGAACCCGGTGAGGGCCTGGTGGGGACCCGGTCGGGGCCTGGCGGGGGTTGGGGCCGGGCCTCGGAGCGGGCCTCTGGACGGGCTTCCGATTCGGACCTCTGGGCGGCCCCCGGACTGGGCTTCCGGGCGGACGCGCCAAGAAGACCGGGCAAGACTGTTGGGCAGTACACCTGTAGGGATGTACGCTCTGAAGCGAAACCCCGCGGCATCCCCCGTCCGCGGGGTTTCGTCATGTGCGGGTGCCAGGTGCCTTCAGTACACCTCTGCCCCTGCCCCAGCCGGGATCAGGAGTCCTGCAAGGTCCCCGGCAGGTCGAACTGCTTGGTCTCGCCCGTGGCGAGGTTCACTCGGGTCACCGAGTGTTCGGTGTAGACAAGCCAGCCGGCCGAGGTGTGGGTGATGTTCAGGGACGCGGCGAGGTCCTTGACCCGGGCGCGGTGCAGCTCCTTGCCGCTATTGGCGTCGACCTCCACCAGTTCGGTGTCCTTGCCCTTGGCCGCCGCGACCACGATCGACGAGCCCTCGGCCTGCACGGCGTCGACCCGGCCACCGTTCACGGAGACCGTCGTGGCGTCCGTGCCGCTGTCGACCGAGACCTTCACCTGGCCGGACTTGCCGTCGGCGTTCGAGCCGGCGACGACCGGGCGGCCGGCCTTGCACGCGAGGGCCTTGACGTCGAAGCCGTCCGGAAGGGCCACCGGGGTGATCTTGCCGTCGGTCAGGTTCGCGACCGAGACCTTGGTTTCGGAGTCCGAGCCACTGCCCAGGCAGACCGAGTCCGAGGCCGGATCGGAGGCGGCGAAGCCGATGGTGCCGGGGACCTGCAGCTCGCGCTTGGTGTCCCAGTCGGACGGATCGCGGACCAGCACAGTGGAGGCGGGGCCGCCGCTCTTCGTCCGCGCGTCCGGCATCCCGGCGGCCTCGCCGATCAGCGTCTTGCCGGGCAGGATCTGGCGCAGCCGCTCCTCTCCCGACACCCCGTCCAGGGTGTGGTCCTTGCGGTTGACCAGGTACCGGCGGTCGGGCCTTTCGTCCTTGCGGGGAACGGTCACCAGCCAGCGGCCGTCGGCGAGCCGGGCGATGTGGGGGCTGACCGCGTCCTCGTCGTCGGAATGCTGGGGCACGGCGACCAGGCTCTGCGCATGGGCCTCGTCCGGGTTGATGCCCACGACCGTCACCAGACCGTCGACCTTGGCGAGCGCGAAGGTCTTGGAGCCTTCCCAGTCGTCACCCAGCTCCACCCCGCCGGGCCCGGCGGAACAGGCCGTCATCAGCGCGGCCGTCGAGCCCAGCGCGGCCAGGAGGAGGGCCGCTCGGCCCGGGGACGCCGGCTTCCGGAAGTGCGTGCGCGCCGTGGGGTGCGGCATGCGTGTCGTGGGGCAGGGCATGGCTTGGTTCACCAGTCCTTCATTGCGTCTGTGGGGGACATTCTCGCGGCCCGGCGCGCCGGGGCCAGCGAGCCCGCCGCCACCACCAGCACCGTCAGGCCGAAGAGAAGAAGAAGGGTGCCGGCCGGCGGCAGCAGGACCCAGCCGTCGACGTACGGCGCCAGGTCGGCGCTGCGCCGCAGCACCGCCGCGGCCCCGCTGCCGAGCGCCGCGCCGAGCACGGTGCCGATCAGCGCGGACACGGCACCGGTCAGCGCCATCTCCGTGACCAGCATCGTCAGCACCGACCTGGTCCGGAAGCCGACCGCCTTGAGGATGCCGATCTCCTGTGCCCGCTGCCGCGAGAGCGCGCCGGTGACGGTCACGGCGCCGACGAACGCGAGCACACCGAGCACGCCGAGCAGCACCCGGCCGACCGTCTGGATCATTTCCAGCACCGCGGGCAGGGCGCTGAGCTGCTGCTGGAGGGTGACGGCCGGGTAGCCCAGCTTCTGCACGGCGGCGGTCACGGCCGGCACGTCCGCGGCCGTCTTCGCGACGACCGTCAACTGGTCGTATCCGGTGGTGCGCAGATAGCTCTGCTCCGGCTGCCCGCTCCGCTGCGCCGCCCACTTGATCACGGTGGGGTCGGCGGCGTACGCGGCGTCCGGATTATCCATCTGCCAGGCCGGGTCGTACACCCCGACGAGACGGGCGTGACCGCTGACCCCGGTGCCCTCGCCCTGCCGTACGAAGCGGGTGGTCTCGATGTCGATGTCCTGGCCCACCAGCTTGCCCAGGTCCACGCCCTGCGACACGGCCGGGGCCACGATCTCGCCCGGACGCAGCGGGAAGAGGTCGTCGCGTACGGACTTGGTGACCGGCGGGGACAGGGCCGGCCGGTGCGTCGTCGCGTACAGCAGTACGGTGTCGCCCGCCTTGGTCATGACCCCGAACGACACCTGCGCCCGGTGCTGCACGGACTCGACGTGCGGCAGCTCCGCGAGGCGGGCGGCGGCCTTCTCCGTCAGCTGGGGGGCGTCGGGGCGCTGGTCGGGACGGTCGACGGTGACACTGCGGTTGGCGCTGCTCTCCTTGACGTCCGTGTCCGTGGCGCTCTGCGCCCGGTCGGCGATGCCGAGCGCGCCGATGCAGACGGCGGCGGCGACCGAGACCAGCGCCACCAGGCCGAACAGCCGGCGGCGCAGGGCACGGACGTTGGCCAGCGCGACACTGAAGAGGTTCATTCGGTGCCCTCCGGCTTGGCCGTGTCGGTGTTCGGGGCTGGGTCGGTGACCGGGGCCGGGTCCGAGACCGAGTCCGGGACCGGGACCGGGACCGGGACCAGGTCCGGGTGCGGGTCCGGGTCCGGGTCCGGGTCCGGGTCCGTGAACGTGCCCTCGTCCAGGCGGTGCACCACGTCCGCGAACTGCGACACCGCCGGATTGTGCGTCACCAGGAGCACGGCCCGGCCCTCGTCCGCCAGCTCCCGGAACAGCCCGAGCAGGACGTTCTCGCTGTCCGTGTCGAGGTTGCCGGTCGGCTCGTCGGCCAGCACGACGGGCGGGTCGTTGATCAGCGCCCGGGCCAGGGCCACCCGCTGCTGTTCGCCGCCCGACAGTTCACCGGGCAGGTGGTCGGCGCGCTCCGCGAGCCCGACCCGGGCCAGCAGCTCCTTCGCGCGGGCCTCGCCCTCGCCGCGGTTGCCGAGGCAGGGCAGGACGACGTTGCGCAGCGCCGAATGCTGCGGCAGCAGGTTGTACGACTGGAACACGAAACCCAGGCGGCTGCGGCGCAGGTCCGCCAGCTCCCCGTCCGACAGGCCCGAGGTGTCGACGGGCCCCGTACCGTCGGCGCTCTCGACGAGCACCCGGCCGGTGTCCGGCGGGGTCAGCAGCCCGAGAATGTGCAGGAGCGTGGTCTTCCCGGAGCCCGAGTGCCCGACCAGCGCGGTGATCTCGCCTCCCGGCACGGCGAGGCTGACGCCGCGCAGGACGTCCACCCTCCTGCCGCGCAGGGTGTAGGACTTGCCCACGCCGTCGGCCCGCAGCAACGGGCGTACGAAACTGTCGCTCACTTGTCGGTCCTCGGTTCCGTGGCCGGCAGCCATCCCATGGCGCCGTCCAGTTGTCGGTCCAGCGTCCACACGCCCCAGGTGGTCTTCAGGTCGCAGGCGGAGTCGCCGCCGCCGACCTGGTACAGATCGGGCAGCCCGGGGCAGCCCTTGTGCGACGTGATGCCGCGCTTGAGGGCGTCGCGCAGTGCCGCGTCCGACTCGCCGCCGAGCAGTACGTAGGCCCGGGCGACCAGGGCGTAGCCGTACACGGAGGGGAACCGGCCCGGGTGGTGCGCCCACTGCTTCAGGGCGTCGGCGGTGATCCAGGACGGGACGCCGTCCCGCTGGTCGCTGTCGGCGAGCCCCACGGCGACCGTGGCCGCCGCCACCACCCGGTCCGGGGTGTCCAGGCGCCACGTGCCGATCTTCGGGGCGCTGACCGGGGCGCCGGCATCGGCGCAGTTCAGGGCGGTGCGCTGCCACTGGGTGGCGTTCTGCTCGGTGACGGAGGCGGGCAGCACCCGCGGATCGGCGCACAGCTGCCGCGCCTGGTCGCCGGTGCCGTCGGTGCCGCCTCCCGCGGTGACCTTGCGCAGGGCGGCCCGGTTGAGCCGCTCGGCGCTCTCCTGGCTCACCTCGTGGGACTTCTCCTCGCGCTCCAGCGCCGTCAGCAGCCCGGCGTCCTTACGCGACCAGCCGGCCAGGGCCCGCAGCCGCTGTACGAAGAGGGAGGCGTCCGGGTTGCCGATGTACGCGGCGGGGTCGCGCACCGTCCCGTCGTCCAGCCGCTCACCGTCGAGCCGCTTGACCACCGGCGCGAACACGGCCTTCGGCGAACCGGCCGCCTTCAGGAGGTGCGCCAGCTTGTAGAGCTGCTCGTACGGAAGCGTCGCGGCGCCGTCCCTGAGCACCGGCTCCCACACCTTGCGGTCCACCGCGGGCCGCTTGCCGGCTGCCTCCTGGATGACCACGTAGCCGTACGTGTCGGCGAGCCGGGTCGCCCGGGCGTCGGGGGTCAGCTTCGCGAAGTCGTCGGTGCGCGGCGCGGCGGTCCGGGTGAGCGTGCCGGGGACCGGCTCCTTGAGCAGCTGAAGGCAGCGGGCCAGGGCACTGCTCTGTTCGAGGTCCCGGGGTTCGGCGGTCAGCGAGTGCAGCCAGGCGACGGTGGCCGCCCGGTCCCCCGCCGGAAGAACGTCCAGGCGCCCGAGTGCGTCGAGCACTTCGAGGGCGGCCCAGGTGGAGCCGAGGTGCGCCGCGTCACCCTCGTCACCGAGGGCGGAATCGACGTACCAGCCTCCCTTGGCCCGCGTCTTGGCCACGGCCTCGGCGTCGCCCGCGCCCAGCGCTTCGTCGGCACCGGCCCGGCGCAGCGGGATCATCCAGTCACGCCCCCAGAGCGAAGAAGTCTCCAGTGCGCCCCGGCGAAATGACTCGGCCTGGTCCGAGGCCATGCTTGTTTTGGGGTCACGGCCCAGTTCGGAAAGCGTCCGCAGTGCATAGGACTGGGCTTGGGGGCCGGCCGGAGCCTGGCGCAGGAACGGGTGGTAGTAGTAGCCGTTCTGCTCGCTGACCAAAAGATCGAATTGCTGGGCCGCGGCGGGATTCCGGGCTTCGGACTCCTGCGACGCGGATGTGCACGACGCCATAAGGGCAACACACACGGCGGCCCCGGCAAACCGGGACGCCAGCTTTCCGGCAGACACTGCCGTACGGAATTTCACGAAAGCCCCCGTGCATATTTCTCTTCGGCTCACGAAAAGACGTCACACCGCCGGGCCCTGACGGTGTGACACCTTCACTCGGTCCCCGCACCGCATCGGCTCAGCCGAAGCGGAAAGCGATCAGGCGGCGCCCGCGTAGGCGCACTTCTCGCTGACGTTGATCGACTTGGTGACCTTGGCCGAGCCACAGCTCTTGGTGGACACGTAGGTGGTCATGCCACCCGGGCGCATCTGGCCGTGCGTGTCCGAGATGTTGGCCTTGGTGTTCTTCCAGCGCACCTCGCCCAGGGACTTGCTCTTCATCGTGAGCGTGGCCTCGGGGTTCTTGGAGATTTTGATGGAGACGCTGACGCCGTGGGCCTGCAGCTCGGCGCGGTTCTGGATCCACTGCACCTTGGCGGGGTTCTTCCCCGACATCTTGGTGGACGCCTTCCAGTCACAGGCCGAGGTGTAGAAACCGCAGTGCCAGGCGTTGATCGAGATCTTGTTGCCGTTCGGCAGACCGACCGACGTCGAGGCCGAGGTGGCGTGCGCCGGCGAGGTGGTCATCACGAGCGCCGTGGCCGCGAAAGCGGCGGCGGCACCGGACAGCAGGCGCGTGCGTATACCCTTATTCATTTACTCAACTTCCCCGTGAGTTACCGCGAACGACCCCGGTACAAGAGCCGCAAAGGTGCCGCGCCCTTAATCCCCGGGCGCGGCGGTCGCCCCGAAGTCAACACGACATAAATTCCCCACGCAACCTTTCGGGACGTCGGCTTGCGGAACGCCGGGGAGAGTGCCGTACGTCACGCCGAAAAGGGGGAGGGTTGGATTGTGGTACGGGAATGTGCTCCAAGATCGCGGATGCGCGGTCGGATTGCGGTGGGGGCGGCGGCGCTTTCCGTGTGAGTGCGCGTGGGGTCGGTTCGGGTATATGCCTTGCGTCCCACTGTGGGGGTGATGTCCCTATTGTGGGGGCTGGTGTCCCGGCTGAGGGGGCTGACGTCCCGACTGTGGGGGCTGATGCGCTCCCGCAGCCCGCCGAAGCTCAGCCTCGCAGACCGCCGGAGTCCAGCCCCGCAGCCCGCCGAAGCTCAGCCCCGCAGCCCGCCGGCGAACGGCAGCGTCCGCCAGTGTTCGACGGCGGGCTTCAGTGCGTCGACGAGCATGGGCAACCGCGGCGCGAGGGCGAGGCAGGCCACCGCCCGGATCATTCCCACCGCGTTGACGAGGCGCAGAACGCGCCCGTCGAGCTGCCGGAGGCCACGGCGCCGCGCGGCTTCGTCGTACGCGGCCTCGCACTCGGGGCCGAGGGCCGCCAGGTCCCACTCGACCGGACCGAGCGTGGCCAGTTCGAAGTCGGAGTACAGCGCGCCGCCCTTGGCGTTGACGATATTGACGGCCGGGGCGTCCCCGTGGATCGGTTGGAAGTCGACGCCGGGGAACTCTGCCTCGAACGCCGCGCGCGAGCTGACCAGGGGCTCCAGGACCGCCCACTCCCGCCGCGCGCGGTCGAGGTCGGCCGGTTCGAGGAGGTCGGCGCGGCCTTCGAGAGCGGCCAGCCCGTCCGTGGCGAACCTCGGTTCGGCGGCCGACAGGAACGGCAGCTCCCCCGGGTACGCGCGCAGCGCCGCGTGCAGGTCGGCCGTCAGCCGGGAATGGTGCACGTAGTCGGGCTCGCTGCCCTCGTCATGCTCGACGAACTGCCAGAACGTCATCGAGAAGCCGTCGCGCCGCACCGGCTCCCGGGGCACGAGCGGGGTCGGCGGAATCACCGGGACCCCCTGTTCCGCGAGCCATCCCACCACGTCCAGCTCGGTCCGCTGACGTGCCGCCTGGGACCCGGCATCGGCGTACGGCGGCAGGACGGTCGGCACCCGGACCACCACGGGTGCGGGAGCGAGGTGCACGACGACGGAGAACACGTCGTGGAGGATGGTCGGGTCGGTCACCGTCAGCCCCAGGTCGCGCCCGGCGGTGACGGCCGCGTCCAGCGCGCGCGACGTACGGGCGGCGAGCTGGCCGGGCGTCATGAAGCCCGGGTCAGCGGGGAGTCCGGGCAGGCCAGGCGGGCCTGACAGGCCGGGAAGTCCGGACAGATCCGGCGTTGCTGACGCTCCTTCGGGCATTCCTGACGCTTCCTGCGGCATACCTGACGCTCCTTGCGGTCCTGGCACGCCGGCGATGGTCTCACGGCGGGCACGCGCACCGTTACGGATTTTCCGATCACGAGCCGGGTCGCCGCCGCGCTGTCACCACTTCACCGCCGTGTCACCGCCGCGCCGTCACCGCCGCGCTGTCACCACGTCGTCACCGCGTAGTGGCCCGCACCCGGCAGTCGCCCACCCGGTGCTCGCCCGGCGGACGATGGTCTCCTGGCGGCCGGAGCTCGCTCGACGACCTGAGCTCCCCAGGTTGCCGAAGCTCCCCCGGCGCCCGAAGCTCCCCCGGTGGTCGAAGCTCTCCCGCCCGCTGCTCGCCGGTCCGTTTCTCGCTCCCCCGGTTGTCACCTGGCGGGGCCGCCGAGGGGCCCGGGCCCAGCGGGTTCTCCTCACCGCCCACCAGGAGCGGCGGTCGCGCCCCGAGCACCAGGCCCCATACGTGGTCCACGTGCTCCCGCGGGGACAACCCGGCCGTGCCGCCGCGCGGTACGCCGATACGGGCCGTGAACTCCGCGCCGGTCACCACGGAGACCGCCGTGGCGGTGACCGCCTCCACGGTCGTCCAGCCGGCGAAGTCGGCGCGCGCCCGTTCCACCAGTTCGCCGAGGGACGGCAGCCACATCGCGTACCAGGTGTTGCCGTCGTCCGGGAAGTCCCAGGCGAGGCGGGCGGCGGCCCGTACGGACGGTTCCTCTTCGAGCAGCCGGGCGAGGATGCGGGTGAAGGTGACGACCCGTCGTAACTCGCCGCGCGCCCCGGTTTTGGGGCACCTGCTGACCGTCATGAGGGACGTCAGCGCGCTGCGGGTCAGTGCGCAGCCGGCCTCCCTGACCGCTTCGGCGAGCGCGGCCTTGGACGCGAAGTGGAACGTCAGGCCGCCGATCGTGACGTCCGCCGCGGCGCTGATACGGGCCATCGAGGCGCCCGCGTACCCCTTCTCGGCGATGTCGTCGGCGGCGGCCCGCAGCAGGGCGCGGCGCGTCCGCTCAGCTCGGTCCTGTCGCGCCATTGTCCCGCCTCGGTGATCGCCCTCGGTTGTCAGCGCTGTACCGGTGACATCCAACCGTCCATGCTAGGGCCGGGCTTGGCGGCCCGCACCGCTCCGGCGGGAGTTGGCGGAGACTTGATCAGTATGGGAACCGGGAGGCGTCGGGGGCGCTCATAGGCACTCCTCCGGCTGTTCCCGGCTCCTGCCCGGGGCGCGCTTGCGCCGCGCGCGGGGGTGCGCGCCGGGCGCTCGTCGAAGCGGAATCCGGGCCCGTGGCGGGCTCTCGTTCCGTACGGATCGGCCGTCGCGCGCCCGTACCGGCTCACGGGTCGGTCAGGGACCGCTCCGGGCCCCGTGCCGGTATCGGCCGCCGGGGCGCGGTGGCACGGGTTCCTCTCCCCCCGCACACCCGCAGTTCGATCACCGTTCAACTACCCCTGCCCGGCTCCTGATACGACGAAAAAAGCTCGGGACCTGGTGGGCTCGCAAAAAAAACGATCGTTCTTTATTCTTTGCTGGTCGGCGCCCGATTCACGGGATGACCACGGGAGGGAACGAACACATGACGACAGAAACTGCGCATCCGGCCACTCGCACCCCCGCACGCCCCCTGTCCGCTTCCCTCTCTTCCAGCCACTCTCTCGCAGTCCGCGGCGTGTCCGACAAGTCGGGTGTGCACGAAACCTCGGGAACCAGCGTCGACACGCTCGCCGCCGTCTCCGGAAGGACCGCCCGCAACGGCCGTTCCGCCGCCCGCAACGGCGGCAGCGGCAGAACCCAGGCCGCCGGCTCCACCGGACCCGCCGGCCGAACCGGAACCACCCGCAGGCCGGGCCGGGCCGACGCCCCCGCAGCGTCCGCACACGCTGCCGCCGCCTCCGGCGACGCCCCCTCCGCCGCCCCCTCCGGGACGCCCGACAACCCGTCCGAATCCTTCGACGCTTTCGCGGAAGACCTTTTCGGCCATCTGCCGCGTACCGACCAGCGGCGCTGGGCCCACGCATACCTGCTGGCGCTGCTGACCACCGAAGGCAAGAAGTCCGTACGGCGGCTGGCCGCCGCCAT
This sequence comes from Streptomyces sp. NPDC033221, assembly GCF_055577005.1. Taxonomy (NCBI): domain Bacteria; kingdom Bacillati; phylum Actinomycetota; class Actinomycetes; order Kitasatosporales; family Streptomycetaceae; genus Streptomyces; species Streptomyces sp. NPDC033221. Next base: position 25,945 of record NZ_JBVIQN010000004.1, read on the forward strand.
CTCCGACTCGCCCACCGCCTCCCAGTCGCTGCACCAGTTCCTCAACGCCAGCCCCTGGGACTGGAACCCGGTCCGCCGCGAACTGGTACGCCGCGCTGAGCAGCCCGCCCCGCCCCGGGCGTGGATCCTCGCCCCGGCGGTACTGCCCAAGCGCGGCGGTCACTCCGTGGGCGTCCACCGCCGCTTCGACTCCGCGGCCGGGCGGACGGTCAGCTGCCAGCTCGCCATGGGGATGTTCCTGCCGGTGGGCGACGCCCCGGCGGCCGCAGCCGTCTCGGCGTCCGCCGCGTCGGCTGCGGCCGCCGCATCATCGGTACCAGCTGCAGCTGCCGTAGCCGCCGCATCGGCCGCCTCGTCAGCCTCCGCCGCCGGTGACTGCGGCGGCAGCGCGGCCGTGTCCGTCGACTGGCGGCTGTTCCTGCCCCCGCAGTGGGCCGACGACCCCGAACTGCTGCGCCGCAACCGCATCCCCGCCTCGGAGACGAACCACCCCCGCCCGATGTGGGTGCACGCCCTCGACCTGGTGGAGGCGCAGGCCGCCCGTTCGACCTGCCCGCCGGCGCCGGTCGTCGCGGACCTGAGCGAGTACTCCGACTCCGTACGGCTCATCGAGGCGCTGGCCAGACAGGGACGCGACTTCGTCATCGCCGTACCGCCCGCCACCGCCCTGGCCACCCCTGCCACGCCCGGTATGCCCGGCGACCCCGGCGCACGCCCGCGCCTGCTGCAGTCCGCGTCCACCCCCGTACGCCTGCCCTGTTCGCACCAGACCTACCGGGCCTTCACGGAGCCCGGACCGGCCAACGCGCGGCCGACCCGGATCTGGCTCACCAACATGGCGCACCGCCGCATGGGACAGCTCCTCGGCCTCGCCCGGCTGCACCAGCTGCCCACGGCCACCCTGCGCACCCTGGCGACGGACTTCGGGCTGTACGACTTCGAAGGCCGCTCCTTCCCGGGCTGGCACCACCACATGACGCTGACCTCCGCCGCACACGCCTACCGTGCGCTGACGGCGGCGCCGGACGAGCAGACCCTGTCGACGGTGCGATTCGTCTCCTGAAGGAGGCGGCTCGGCGTAACGCCGCGCGCTGTGATGCCGTACCTCTCGCCTCCTTAATGGGTGCCGGCGCCGGGTCTCCAGCGCGCGCCGGGGCTTACGGGCTTACGTGGAAGCGGTCTGGAGGTACGACCGGTACCAGTCGGCGGCCTGCGCGAGCCGTACGAGGGGGCCGGGACCCGGGTCGCAGCCGGCCGCCGTCCACACCTCGTCGCTGCGGTACCAGTGATCGGTGGCAAGGAGCGCGAACTGACGCTCGCTCACGCGGCCGGAGGCAGTGCGCAGCCGCTCCAGGCAATCCGCCCAGGTGAGGTTCGGGGGCGTGCTCCTGCCCGCCTGTGTGCCATACGGATGCGGGAAGACGCCGTGGCCGATCAGGGTGTCCATGAGGTCCCCGTTGCGTACGGGGGTGGGGTGGCTGGCGTGGTACACGCCACCGGGGATGCCGTTCGGCGCGCAGGCCAGCCGTGCGAACAGGCGGGCCAGGTCGTCGACCGCCACGACGGAGAGCAGGCCGCGCCCGCCGTCCCAGCGCGCCGGTACGCGGTCAAGCATCTCGGCCAGCGCCGGCACCACCCACCGGTCGCCCGCGCCGAGCACCAGTCCCGGCCGCAGCACCGTGCCGCCCGCCTCCAGGACCGGGCGCTCGGCGGCGAGGCGGGTGCGGCTGGCAGGCGAGACCGGCGCGGGCGTGATCTCGTCCACGCCCGGACCGGCGTGCGGACCGGCCCCGTACACGGCGGCGGTGGAGAGCTGGACGATACGGCCGACACCGGCGCGTACGGCTTCGTCGACGAGCGCCGCGGTACCGCGAACGTTGACCAGCTCGCAGCGCTCCTCGTCCCGGCCGATGTCGGAGGCGAGGTGGAGCAGCACATCGGCGCCGTCACAGACACCGCGGAGGGAGGCGGGGTCGGAGAGGTCGGCGGCGACCCATTCGAGAGCGGCGGACGGCCGCGGAGGGGCGGGGGGCTGCGATGGGACGGGGGGCTTGCGGGAGACGGCGCGGAGGTGGAGGGGGCGGGCGGGCAGGTCTGTGCCCGGGCCGTGAGTCGGGTTCGACGCCCCGAACGCACCCAAAACCGAATCAGGGTTCTGATATGACCCTGGATTTGATGTCATGTCCGGGTCCGGAGCCGAGCCCTGGAGTGGCTCCTGGGACGGGCCTCGGGGAAGGTTCCGGGGCGGATTCCGGGCAGGGTCCCGGGGCGGGGCCGGTCGCGGTCCGCCGCCCGGTGCCGTCGCTTCCGTACCGGTGCGCAGCAGCTCCCGCACCACCGCGGCGCCGATGAAACCGGTCGCCCCGGTCACCACCACCCGCCGGGGTGCCGCCGCCGGTACGCCGTCCGCCACGTCCTCCACCATGCGCTCCGCCGCGTCCTCTCTCGTCGTCACGATTGCCGCTGACGCCATGGTCGCCGACGCCCTCGCCGCCCCTGTCACCGGTGTCGTGCTCGCCGCCCCCGCACCCGAGCCGCCCCCCCCCGTACCCGTACTGCCGCCGCACCCGTACCGCCCCACCACACACTCCCCCGTACGCGTACCGCCCCCCGCTCAGGCCGCCGCCCGCCTCCGTCGCGACGCGAAGGTGACCAGCGGCCTGGTGGACGGCGCGGCGACGCCCGGGAGCAGGTAGCGCCAGAGGGAGACGACGCGTTGGTGCAGGTCGGAGCGGCCGGTGGAGATCTGCGAGAAGAGCTGCGTACCGGTGTAGGCGCTGACCAGGACCCAGGCCAGCTCGTCCACGTTGACCTCGGGGAGCAGTTCGCCCTTCTCGCGCGCGGCGTACAGCTGGCCGCCGAACTGCTCGGCCCAGTGGCGGTACGCGGTGTCGTCCTGGACACCGAACTCGCCCTGCTCGACCGCGAGCCTGACGCCGGCACGCAGGGTGGGGTTGGACTGCAGTTCCTCCGCCAGGTACAGGGTGATGTCGATCAGGCGCTGGAGGCCGTCCTCTCCGGGCGGCATCCGCAGACCGCCGCCCTGCTCGATCATCACGGCCTGGGCCAGGGCTTCCTTGGACGGGAAGTGGAAGTACATCCCGCCCTGGGTGACACCGGCGCGTCTCATGATCTTGCTGATACTGGCGCCGCTGAACCCGAACTCGTCGAACACCTCGGCGGCCGCCCGGAGGATGACCTCACGTGTCCTGACCGCACGCTCCTGCATGGACAGCACCAGCTCCCTCGACAAACAAAACGAATACTATTTATTTTATGAGCGCCGAGGCTCTCACGCGGTGACAGCTGAACCGACCACGCAGCGGCCTCCGTTGGCCACCATGCGCCCCACGCAGGATGACGACGGCCCGCGCCGGGAGCCCCGGCGGCACCAACAACGGGCCGCAATGGACCGAACCTGCAGACACTCCTACAGGGGGACACCCGCATGAGCACCACCGGCCAGCTTCCGAAGTACTTCGCACCCGCTGCCGCCGGCCCGTCCCCGCGCACACTGACCACCACCGTGCCCAAGGAGTATGTACACAAGACGGCGCTGTCCGAAGTCCTGCTCACCAGCTGGAAGGAGGCGGCTGCCGACGTTCACATCGTCACCGCGGAATGGCCGCGGGCCCATACGTTCTACTCCTCCAGAAACCGGCTGCACGACCCCCTTCTCCTGGTAGAGACGATCCGCCAGACCATTCCGCTGCTCTCGCACCTCGCTTACAACGTTCCATTCGGGCACCAGCTGATCTGGGATCACTTCACCTATTCACTCGACCCCGGCGCGCTGCGTACCGAGGCTGCCCCCACCGAGATCGAACTACGCATCGTCTGCTCCGACGTCAAACGCCGCAAGGACACGCTCAGCGCCCTGACCATGGACGTCGAGGCAACACGGAACGGCGCCCGCCTCGGTACCGCGGTCGCCCGGTTCACCAGCCACGCGCCGGCCATCTACCGGCGGCTGCGCGGCGCATACGGCGACGCCCGCGAGGCGATGGCCCGCGCGGTACCGCTGCCGCCGCCGGTCGCGCCGCGGCGGGTGGCCCGCGCCCAGTACGAGAGCGTGATGCTCTCCCCCACGGACACCCGCAACCGCTGGCAGCTCCGTACGGACACCACCCACCCGGTCATCTTCGACCACCCGGTCGACCACGCCCCCGGGATGCTGCTCCTGGAAGCCGCCCATCAAGCCGTCCACGCGGTGCTCCACCCGCTGCCGGTCATACCCGTCGGCCTGAGCACCGTTTTCGCACGGTACGCGGAGCTGGACGCGCCGTGCTGGATAGAGGCCACGGTGCTCGGCCGGGCGGCTGCGGGAACGGAAGCGGGGACGGAAACAGGGCTGGGAGCGGGGGTGGAAGGCGAACGCCCGGAATCTCCCGATGGGCCCTCGGGAATTCCGGGAATCCCGGGAATCTCGGGTGAATACCCTGATGGGCCCCTGGACGGATTCCCAGGCGAGTTCCCGGTTGCGTTCCCGGATGCGTTTCTGCGAACGCTCCCGGGAACGTTCCCGTCCGAGATCGCACCGCAGACCGATTCGTCCGGTCTTGTCCATACCCGCGTCACCGCGCACCAGAACGGCCAGGAGCTGTTCACCGCAACGGTCAGAGCCCGCCCCCTGGGGGCGACTCCGAACTCGGGAGCCGGAACGAATACCGAGAACTCGCGCGGCGGTTCGCGTCCGGATTGACGCGGGATCGACGTACTGATCACCTCGCAGACTTCTCCACGGATTTCCGTACGGATAAGCGGCTGAATGGCCACTCATCCGTACGGGGAGGGGGCACGACCACCGACCCCACATGCAGCGCCATCTCGCTACGACTTCGGGAGCTCCCCGGGCGTTCACCGTACGGCCACCTCGCCGCGATCCAGCCACCCGACACCGTTCCAGCCATCGATTTTGCTGTCATGTACACGGCATACCAATGCTGCGGTCCATACCAGCCCGACACCCGGCACCTATCGGCCGCAACCGGCTACAACCAGCCACAAAGCCCCTCCGGGCTGTGGCCTCGATGGGAGAGATCAAGCCAAAGTGTCCGCTCGTGTCGGCGTTTGAGCCATCCCGGGATTGCGGACCTTTGACGATCACTTGGTCTTTCTTTTACGTTCTAAGGAGCGGCACCCGCGCGACCCGCGTGGCTGATCATCGCCGTTTTCCACCATCCCCTGCCTGCGGAGGCTCGACGGACATGGAACAGCTGATCAAGAAGATGACCCAGGACGGCGTCTGGCGTGAGTGGGTCGCCCTGAACTCCCCCCGCGGCGCGGGCAAGGACGGGTGCATCAGCGCGACGAAGTCCGGCTGCATCAGCGCGACCACGGCCGCGCCCAAGACGGGATGTATTTCCTGACCGGGCGCTGAGCCTTCCCGGCGGGGAGTCGGTCGGCGGCCCGCACACCTCCGGCCGACTTCCCGCCACTTCGCACCGTCCGCGCACCATCCGCGCTCCACCCGTTCCCGGCACAAGGCGGGCACAAAGCAGGCGCGAAGCAGACGCGAAGCAGGCTCAAGACAGGCACCACACCGGTGCGACGCAGGTTCTCGTACGCCGCGACAACGATCACTCCCCGTCCGCCAGACAAGACAGACCTGAGGGTGACCATGGATGGCCAGCCGAGCCGGTCGGGACAGCCGACCGCCGACATCGTGAACCGGATAAGGGACATACCGATCTACCGCTCGTCCATAGAGCGGGGGCACTTCCCGATACTGGACAAGCCCGAGATCGCCCGGGGGTTTCCGGACAATTGGATGACACCGGTACTGGCCGACGCACTCGCCGCCGGCAAGGCGGAGTACGTGCTCTCCACGGGCACCAATCATGCGCGGATGCAGATCATCCGGCCTCCGTATTTCCTGCTGAACTCCTATTACCAGCTGTGGAGTGAGCACCCGGACATCTCCGGCACCTGGCACGAGGGGTGCCAACGCGTGTCCCTCACCACCGTGTTGGCCACGGAACACGTGGCGCGCGTCAACGCGAAGAAACACGGCAGGTCCGCGCTCGCGCCCGTACCGGCCCTGGAGGACCGCCGGCTCGACGACCGCACCTTCTACGTCAACCTCACGCTGGACCCGGCTCATTGGGGCCGCGACGACGTGGAACGGATGCTCGCCGAGATCCGTACGGCCCAGCAGGCACACCCGTTGGGCCGCTACCACCTCGACTGCTCCAGCTACCACTTGGCGCACCTCGCACGGAAGGTGACCGACTGGGGCCTGTGGGACCGCTTCCCGCGGCCGGCGAGCATCGTGCACGCGTACGAGTACACGCCGGTGAATGTACGGCGCTACCTGCACGAACACTTCGACTGCCCGGTCATCGACCTCTTCGGCAGCACCGAGCTGGGCTACCTCTACTACAGCGACCGGCACGGCCGGTACCACCCGTACCTCGACAAGATGAGCGTCGAGCTGGTCCCGGTCGAGCCGGGCAGCCGGATCTTCAGCATGATCGTGTCGAGCGTCCGGAACCCGTACATGCCGTTGATCCGTTACCGCTCAGGGGACTGCGCGCGGACGCTGGGCGGCACCCCCGACCCGGAGAAGATCACCCGGTTCTGCGGCCGCGAGAAGGAGTTGCTCGCGTCGGCACACGGCCAGGGCCCGGTCGCGCAGGGCGACCTCGACGACTGTGTCAGCGCGGCGTCGCCCCGAGTCTTCGTCCACCAGCTGCACGTACCCGGCAACCGGAGCGGTGCGGAGCTGCGGTACACGACGTTCGACGGCACACCCGTGGACGCGCCGGAAGCCGCGGCGTTGAGCACGGGCGTGGAACGGCTGACGGGCCTCCCGTGCCGGGTCGAGCACCACGCGCACATCCCGATCGGGAAGTCGGGGAAGTACGCGTGGCTGGACCGGACCGGAGAACAGGCGGGAGAGCGGGCGGGAGAGCCGTGAGGCGCTTGGCCTGAGGGGCCTGAGGGCGCGGCGCGGGCGCTGAGGACGCTGCGGGCGCCGAGGGCGCTGAGAACGCCGCGGGCGCCGCGGGCCAGGGCAGCGGGCCTGTGCCTCCGCACCTCGCCCACTCCCCGCATTCCCCGCACCGTCCCCCACCCGGCGCAGCCACCCCACCCACCCTCTCCACCCACCATCTCCGCCCGACACCCCGTCTCCGTACGGAACACCCCCGAAGCCAACGGGAGAACCATGACCACGCAGCCGCACCTCACCCCGGACGACCTCAAAGCCCTGCTCGGCGAGCCTCTGCACGCCGAAGTGGTGCGGCACTTCGTGGCTCTGGGCGGCGACGTCACGCCCGAGTACGTGGAGCGCCAGGTCACCGAATGCCTGCGCTACCTCTACCTCGTCTCCCGCCACCGCGAGCAGCTCAGCGGCCTCTTCCTGCCCGTCGAGCAGGACATCGACGAGATCTGGCACTACCTGATCCTCCAGACCCGCGAGTACCGCGAGTGGTGCGAGCAGCGACTGCCGGGGCGGTTCTTCATCGAGCACCGGAGCATCGGCTACGAGGACTACCAGCAGGAACCGGGCCGGGAGCAGGTGATCGAGGAAGCGCTGCGCTGGATACCGCTGTACGTCCAGGAGTTCGGCCCCTTCGACGAGGGCGCCCTGCCGCACTGGACGATCGTGCGCTTCCTGCACGACCAGCTCAGCATGTCGCTGCGGGACATCGCGGCGCTCCAGCCTGCCGGCGCGCCCTGAGCGTGCTTTCGGGGCAGCCCGAGAACGAGGAAACGGACCCATGAGCGCTCGGCCCGTCACACCGGCCCCCCACGCCACACCCCACGGCCCACACGGCGATCCAGCCGTGGAGCCGCCGGAGCAGAAACGTGTGCTGACCGTGCTCGCCCTGTCGCAGACGCTCAGCGGCGCGGGGCTGGCGGCGGGCATCACGGTGGGCGCGCTGCTCGCGGAGGAGATGCTCGGCTCGACGGGCCTGGCCGGCCTGCCCGCGGCGCTGTTCACGGGCGGGGCCGCGCTCGGCGCCGTCGGAATCGGCCGCGTCTGCCAGCGCTGGGGCCGACGGCCCGGCCTCACCGCGGGGTACGCGACCGCCGGCCTGGGCAGCCTCGGCGTCGTCCTCGCCGCCGCCCTCGGCTCCGTATGGCTGCTGTTCCTGGCCCTCCTCGTCTACGGGGCGGGTACGGCGACGACCCTGATGGCCCGGTACGCGGGCGCCGACCTGGCCGCGCCCGCGCGGCGGGGACGTGCGGTGAGCCTCGTACTGTTCGCCACCACACTCGGCGCGGTGATCGGCCCTAACCTGGTCGGCGTCACGGGCGATGTCGCGGCCGGCATGGGCGTGCCGCGCCTGGCGGGACCGTTCCTGCTGGCGGTGGTCGCGTACGCGGCGGCGGCCGTGGTGCTGGGACTGTTCCTGCGCCCGGATCCGCTGCGTCTGGCGCGGGCGCTCGCGGCAAAGGCGGCGGAAGCCGCAGAGGCGGCGAAGCAGCGAGGGGCGGACGGCACTCCCGCCACCCCTTCCCCTCCCTCGCCCTCGCCCTCTCCCTCTCCCCCCTCCCCTGCCTCTGACTCCGCAGGGGCCGGGAAGGGCTCCCCCGGCGATCGGGCCGACACCCGCGGGATCGTCACCGGTACCGCCGTCATGACCCTCACCCAGCTGGTCATGATCGCGATCATGACGATGACGCCCGTCCACATGCGGGCACACGGCCACGCGACCGAGACCGCCGGGCTCGTCATCGCCCTGCATGTGGCGGCCATGTACCTGCCGTCGCCGCTCACCGGGATGCTGGTCGACCGAATCGGCCGGGTGCGGGTCGCCGCGGCCTCCGGCATCGTCCTGCTGGCCGCCGGCATCCTCGCCGCGCTGGCCCCGGCGCACTCCGTACCGGCGCTCGCCGCCGCACTCGTACTGCTCGGCGTCGGCTGGAACTTCGGCCTCGTCAGCGGCACCGCCATCGTCACCGACGCCGTACCGCTGGCCACCCGCGCCTCGACGCAGGGGTTGGTCGACGTCGGGATCGCCATCGCGGGCGCCACCGGCGGCATGGCGTCGGGGCTGGTCGTGGCCACGGGTGGCTACTCCACGCTGGCGTTGAGCGGCGGCATCGTGGCGCTCGGCCTCGTACCGCTGCTGGTACTGAGCAGGCGTACGGGCACGGACGCGGGCACGGGCACGACTCCGGCTCCCACCTCGCCACCGGCTTCGCCCCCCATCACATCTCCGAGTGCGGCGTCATCTCCCGCTTCGCCCCCGGGGGAGCAGGCATGAAGTACTTCAAGCGCCTCACGGACCGCAAGGACTTCCCCCGGCTCCAGACCCGTCCGGACACCGCCGGTCACCCGGCCCACTACACGGCTTCCAACCGTCCGCACAGCCCGCCGGGCGCGGGACAGGTCCGTACGGCGGCGGCCCGTACTGTGGCGCGTTCACCCCTCCGTACGCCCGCGACCACAGCGGCCGCCACCACGGCGACCGGCACGACAGCGACCGGCACGCCGACCGCCGCCCCCACCGGCAAGCGGGCCCGTATGCGAACCGCTGCCCGCATGCAGCTTCACCACCATCACCCCCAGCTCACCCAAAATCCCCAAAACTCCAATAACTTCAAGAACACCCACAACACTCGTAGCACCAAGAAACTCCACCGCTCCCGCTACCCCCAGCTCATCCGCTCCACCACCCCCCTCGCCCCCCTCAGCCTGCTCAGCGTCCTCGGCGTCTTCGCCGTGGTCCTGACCCTGCTCTTCTACGGGCCGGCAGCGGCCAAGGGCGGTAAGACCGCGTCCGTCGCGGCCACCGGCGCCGCGCCCGCACAAGCCCCCGGCCCCACCTCCACCCCGGCGGCTCCCCCGGGCACCCACGGCACCCCCACCCAGGTGACCGTCGCCCAGGCCAACTCCTCCACGGGCATCCAGTACCGGCGTGACAACGAGCGCGATCCCGGGCGCGAGAAGGACAAGGACCGCAACCAGGCGCGCCGTTGCACACGTGCCGCGCCGGGCGCTCCGTCCCCGTACCGACGGCCGCTCCCGCCGCACCTCCGCGCGGCCCATTCGTATCCGACCGCCGCCTTGCTGCCCGCACACCCCGGCGCGGCCGCCGCACTGACCACCGCAAGACCAGGCGTGGCCACCCGCCCCGCCCTGCACTGTCTGCACTGCGTCTTCCGCTGCTGAGGAGCGCCGCTGGGGCTCCCTGCTCCGCACCAGTCGAACGGGTTCTGCCATGCCCTCAATGGCACCACTTAACGACCAGCAGGAGACATTCCCTCGTGGAAACCTTCATCCAACATGCCCGCTCCTTCAACGCCCGCATCGCGGCCGTGCACGAGGAGCGGGAGACCTACCAGCGGCTCGCCGACGGCCAGTCGCCGCTCGCCCTGTTCATCACCTGCTCCGACTCACGGATCATCCCGTCCCTGATCACCGGAGCCCTGCCGGGCGAGCTCTTCGAACTGCGTACGGCGGGCAACGCCGTACCCGCACACCGGCCGGACATGCCCGCCAGCGCGGAGGCCGCCACCATCGAGTACGCGATGCGCGTGCTGCGCGTCGCCGACATCGTGGTCTGCGGCCACTCGCACTGCGGGGCGGTCGGCGCCATGGCGCGCCGCGAGGACCTGGCCGGCGCCCCCGACGTACGCGCCTGGCTGACCCAGCAGCTCTCCGCCGAGCTGCCCAGGGACGAGGCACCGACGGTCTCGACCGCGGTCCAGCGGCACGTCACCGAACAGCTGGCGCGGCTGCGCGAGTACCCGTGCGTGCGCGAGCGCATCGACGCGGGCGAGGTGAGCCTGCACGGCTGGTACTACGAGGTCCACACCGGTCTCGTCTCGGCGCACCAGCCCGCCACCGACACGTTCCTCCCCCTCTGACGGCGAAGGCGCCTCTCATGACACCGAAATCGACCCCCGGCACGGCCACGGGCGCGACCACCGACGCACCAGCCCCACCCCCCGAAACCACCCCCACCGCCTCCTCCCCTTCCGCCCCCCGCTGGCCCTTCCTCCGGGCGGACTTCACCGCCTCCATCGTCGTCTTCCTGGTGGCCCTCCCGCTGTGTGTCGGCGTGGCGGTTGCCTCGGGCGTACCGGCTGAACTCGGCCTGATCACCGGCATCGTCGGCGGGCTGCTCACCGGCTTCCTGCCCGGCAGCAGCCTCCAGGTGAGCGGTCCTGCCGCCGGTCTGACCGTCCTCGTCTACGAAGCGGTACGGGAGTACGGACTCGGCGCGCTGGGCGCACTCGTCCTCGTGGCGGGCCTTCTCCAGCTCGCCATGGGCGCCCTGCGCCTCGGCCGCTGGTTCCGCGCCATCTCCGTGGCCGTCGTCCAGGGCATGCTGGCGGGCATCGGGCTCGTCCTGATCGCCGGCCAGCTGTACGCGCTGACCGACACCAAGGCCCCCGGCAGCGGACTCGCCAACCTCGGCGGCCTGCCCGGCCTGGTCACCGGCACCGCGGGTTCGGGCGGGGCCCTGGCCGCGTTCGCGGTCGGCGCGGGCACCATCGCCGTACTGGTGCTCTGGCCCAAGTGGAAGCGCGCGGCCCGCATCCTGCCGGCCCCGCTCGCGGCCGTGGCGCTGGCCACGCTCGCGGTCTTCGCCCTCGACCTGCCCATAGCCCGGGTCGAGGTGCAGGGCCTCCTCTCCTCGATCCAGCCTCCGGGCGGATCGGACCTCGCCCAGCTGGCGAGCGTCGGCGCGATCGGCACCATCCTCGCCTTCGCACTGATCGCGTCCGCCGAGTCGCTGTTCAGCGCGGCGGCCGTGGACCGGCTGCACGACGGACCGCGTACGAACTACGACAAGGAGCTGATGGCGCAGGGCGCGGGCAACACCGTCTGCGGCATCCTGGGCGCCCTGCCCATGACCGCGGTGATCGTCCGCAGCTCCGCGAACGTCCACGCCGGGGCCCGCACCAAGGCGTCCCGCGTGATGCACGGCGCCTGGCTGCTGATCTTCGCGGCGGCCGTCCCGGCGGCCCTGGGCATCATCCCGGTGGCGGCACTGGCGGGCGTACTCGTCCACGCGGGCTTCAAACTCCTTCCCGTACGCGACTTCGCCCCCCTGTGGCGCGAACACCGCGGCGAAGCGGTGGTCCTCGCGGCGACCGCCATCGCCATCGTCGTCACCAACATGTTCGAGGGCGTACTGATCGGCCTGCTCCTGGCCGTCGCCAAGACGGCCTGGGAGACCTCCCACGTCCACCTGGAGATCACCGGCCTGGACGCCCCGTCCACCGAACCCATCCAGGTACGCGCCCTCGGCAACGCCACCTTCCTCCGCCTCCCCAAGATCCTCGACCAGCTGGAGGCCCTGCCCCACGACCGCGAGGTCGCCCTCGACCTCACCGGCCTACGCCACCTCGACCACGCCTGCGCCACAGCCCTGACCTCCTGGTCCACCCACCGAACCCCCGCCACCAACTCCCCGACCCCGGACAACCCGGCCCACGCCCCTTAACCCCGGCCCCACCCGCACCCGCCCCGGGCCCAGGCCTGAAGGGCAGCGTGCACCGACCCCACCCGCAGAGGCGCCCACCCCCCCATACCCCGGGGCGTGGGCGCCTCTCCGTCTCCGTCGTCTCCGTGGGCCTTGCGGGTAATTCAGAAGCCGCAGTTCGAGCCGGCCATCGCCATCGCCGCCTTCGGCAGCACCTCCGGCCGGGCTCGGTCCGGTGTCGTCGGCCCACTGATCGAGGTGCCGGTGGCGCTGGTGTACGTCTCGCCGGCCTGGCGCCGGAAAGCTGGAACGCGCGGCCCGCAGCGGTCAGCTCCTGGCCGCGCGCGTGCCTCTGGTCAGCTGCGGAACACGGGTATGAAGATTTGGGTGTCACCCGAGGAGGCGCACTTGCTCAAGGCGGGGTATCTGTGGCTCTTGTCGCCCATCATGGTCACGCACATGCCGGTCCTCGCGTGCAAGAGCTGAAGTCCCCCACCAACTTGCCCGACATGGAATTCCTGGCTGAGCTGTCCGGAGCAGTCCCATTCGTTGAGGGAGCTTCCACTGGTGGCGTCATTGCCGCCGGAGACATCGATGCATTTCTGGGACTGGTTGTTGACGAGATTGACGGCGCCGTGCGCGGCGCCCCGCGTGCGCCAGGTAACGTCGGCCATGCCGCTGTCATGGACCGGAACGATCCGCGTGCCGTTCGCCTCGCTGCGTCCCTCGATGGCCAGGACACGGTCATCGTCACTGGCGCTTTCGAGGCCCATCCACACATCGCGGGTCCCGTGGCGGCGGAATTCCACCGGGTAGTGGTCCGAACCCCTGCCCGCGGTCAGCCGCGCGAAGTAGTCGTCCATGAGCTGGGAGGAGATCATGTAGTCCAGCTCCCCGCCGCGCTGCTGAGTGGAGCGCCCGGTCTGGTACGTGATCCCACCCTGCGCGTCGGCCGCCGCGCGCATCGAGAACGGGTCACGGTTGAAGTCCCCTACCGCCGTCCACAGGCGGTGCGCCTGGGTTGCCTGCTGCGCGATGTTCGCGAGCAGTGCGGGGGCTTCGTTGTGGATGTTGGCCGCCTGTGCGTGCACGGAGTAGTAGATGTCGTTGTCGAAGCGCACGCCCAGGGCAGGCCGCGTCCCGTTCCCGCCGGGGGGAGCGACGAACACCTCATGCGCGGGCCGATGCGTGACGATCGCCAGATTGACCCGGCCGTCGTTCCCTCCGCCCTGCCGGCCCGCAAGCCAGTACACATGTCGGACCTCACCCCTGCCTGCCGGCCATTCGTACTGTTCGACCGCATAGCCGTTCGAGGTAGGCAGGGTCTGCACATGACGCATCTGGATCGGAGCCGGGCGGGGGCCCGCCTCCTGGAGCAAAACGATGCTGTTCTCCCGGCTGAGAGTCCGCACCTCGTTCCATCTGGCGCCCTGCGTGTTCCACGTCGCCACCGTCTCTTCATCGGGCGCAGTGGCATGAGCGGCCGGAGCGGAGTACCCGATGAGCAGGCCGAGCAGAACGGCCAGCGCCATAACCAGCGCAGGGACCCTTCTTCGTGTCCCGGACAGGGTGAATGACATCGAAGCAGGCCTTTCCTATGGGTTCGTCGGTGGAGTCAGGAGAGAGGTGGGAGTCGCGGCGCGGACAAAGCGCGTTTGCGACACCGGTCGGCCCGCTCTCGGTGGTGTTCGGCATTCGGCACGGGTTTCGCCGGCGAACACGTGGTACGCGAAATGACGGAGCGGGGCGGCCGGGTGGGGCCGGCACCGCGTTCGTGCACCCTTGAGTCAACCCGACGGAATGCGGGCGTAACAGGAACTTCCACCCGCAAAAGTAGGTTGCTGCATACTTTTGCGGGTGGGGTTGCGCATCCGGTGGGCCCTGGCGTTGTGGGGGCTTTGAGCATGGGTACGGGAACACCGGCCGACGGCGGCTTCGACGCGCTCCTGCAGAGCCTGCGCAAGAGCGCCGGGCTCACGCAGGAGGAGCTGGCGCAGGCGGCGGGGATCAGTGTGCGGGCGCTGTCGTACATGGAGCGCGGACGCTCGCGGGGGCCGCAGCGCCGGACCGTGTCCGCCCTGGCCACGGCCCTGCGCCTGAGCCCGCAGGACGCGAGGGAACTGGAGAGCCTGGCGAGCCTGGGACGGCCCCGCCGGGCCCCCACGACGCAGGCACTGCCGCCTGTCGCCGTACTGGACAGCGTGGCGCCCACGGGTGCGCCCGATCTCCTGCCGCGCGCACCGCGCGGCTTTCACGGGCGGGCGGCGGAGCTGGCCGCTGTGTCCCGTGCCGCCGCGGGCGAGGCGCCCGTCTGTCTGGTCATCGGACCCGCCGGGGTGGGCAAGACGGCGCTCGTGCTGCACTGGGCCCACCAGAGCCGTGCCGGGTTCCCCGACGGGCAGCTCTACGCCGACCTGCGCGGCTTCGGCGACCAGGGCGAGCCCTCTTCCATGGAGGTGCTGCGCGAGTTCCTGCCGGCGCTCGGTGTGGCGCACGGCCGGATACCGGAGTCGGTGAACGGCGCGGCCGCGCTGTTCCGGTCGCTGGCCGCCGACCGCCAACTCCTCCTGGTGCTCGACAATGCGCGCGACTCCGAGCAGGTCAGACCGCTCCTGCCCGGCGGGCACCGCTGCGTCACCGTCGTCACCAGCAGACACCGGCTGGCGGGACTGATCGTCACCGACACCGCCCGGCCCGTCGCCGTGGACGTGCTCGGGCCAAAGGACGGCACGATGCTCCTCGCCGAGGTACTCGGCACCGAACGGGTACGCGCGGAGCCGGCGGCTGCGCGACGGCTGGCCGAGCTGTGCGGCGGGCTGCCCCTGGCGCTGCGGGTGGCGGCCGCCCGGCTGGCGCAACGGCCCACCTGGCCGCTGGGCGCGATGGCCGCCGAACTGTCCGACGAGACGCGCCGGCTGAGCCTGCTGGACGTGGAGGACACCGGCGTGCGAGCGGCGCTGCGTGTGACGCTGCAACAGCTCCCGGGGCACGTCACCCACCTGTTCGCCCATCTCGGCCGCCACCCCGGCACGCACGTCGACCGGTATGCCGCGGCGGCCCTGGCGGACACGGACCCGGCAGCCGCCGAGACCTGTCTGGAGCGGCTGGCCGTCGCGCACCTCGTCACGGAGACGGCGCCCGGCCGCTGGACGATGCACGATCTCGTGCGGCTCTACGCACGGAGCCTGGAGGCCGGGCCCGATGCGCTCAAGCGCGTGCTCGATCACTACATCGCCACGGGCCTCGCGGCGGTGGCCGCGGCCGAGCCCGGCAACGAGGAGTGCTTCCCGCTGCCGAAGGACTACCTGCCGCCCGCCGCCGTGCGGGAGTTCGGCGACCGGTCCGCCGCCGTGGCCTGGTACGCGGCCGAGCGGGACGACCTCACTCTGGCGGTGGCCGCGGCGCACGCCGCCGCACTGCACGCGCGGACCTGGCGGATCGTCCTGACGCTGTGGCCGCTGATCGTCTGGCGCGTGCGCGACGGCTGGGTCCCGCTCCTGCAGACCGCGCTCGAAGCGGCCCGGGCCGACGCCGACCAGCACGGCGAGTCACGGGTGCTCAACGTGCTCGGCTGGACCCTGATCGAGGAAGGGCGCATCCCGGAGGCGCTCACCCACCTGGGGGCCGCCTGCGCACTCGCCTCCCGGGCAGGTGACGCGGTGGCCGAGGCGAACGCCCTGATCGTTCTGGCCATGGCACAAGCGGCGCTCGGCAGCCTGGACGAGGCCGCTCAGGGATGCGAGCGGTCGGTGGAGCTGGCGCGCCAGGCCGGCGACCGGACCATCGAGAAACTGGCCATGCAGCACCTCGCCCGCCACTGGGCCGACGCCGGCAAATGGCGCCAGGCCCTCGACACCGCGACCCAGGCCCTGGCTCTCCACGACCGGCCGGGCACGACCGACATCCCCCGGACACTACTGCTCATGGTGGAAGGAGAGGCGCTGCTGGGACTCGGCCACGAAACCGAGGGCATCAGGCAACTCGACCTGGCGGCCCGGGAAGCGGAGTCCTCCGGCTACGACGACGGCGCGGTACGGGCGCTCGGCGCTCTGCTGCGCGTAACAGCCGACGCGGCACTCCAGGCACGCTACGACGCGGCACTCGCGCGACTGTCCCCCCGGACGTGAACCGTGGACTCTCCGCGGCCGGCCGCCCTCGGCCGCGCCCGGTGGCCTTCTTCGGCTGCTCGGGTCTGGAGGCCCTGCTGGACTCCCACCTCTGGGCCGTGCTGGGCCGAGGCCGGATGGAAGTGGTGTGCGGCGACGTGCGCATCCTCAGCCTCATGAAGACCACCCGCACCCGTAGTCTGTCCCACCCCGCTGCCACGCCGGCCGAAGCCCTCGCCGGGTAACGCCCCCGTGTCACTCGCCGGGGTCGTTGCGCGTGCGGAACGACTCGGTAGCGTCGGCGCATGCCGCGGCTGCGGACAAAATTCACTGATCGTCGCGCTCTCGACGCCGCCGCCGAGCCCAGCAGCGACCTGCGAACACCCGCCCCGGTCACGAACCACCCCAGGCACCCACCGCGCCCCCACCGGCCCGCCCCCATCCGCTACCCTGTCTGAGACCGCCGCCAGCGGCGGTCTCCCTTGCCGCGACCGGATGAGACATCACTCAGAGTTTCATCCACGTTTCACGCAAGGCCCCGCCTCCGTAGCTCAGGGGATAGAGCACCGCTCTCCTAAAGCGGGTGTCGCAGGTTCGAATCCTGCCGGGGGCACACGGCTAAGGGCCAGCTCAGAGGCTTGATCCTCTCGAACTGGCCCTTTCCCATGATCACAGCCGTGCCACACACGTGCCACAAAGTCCGCTAAGAGCCCGCCTCCCCCCTCTCCCCCCGGATCATCGAGCCGAGCCGATCGGCGATCTCCCCGTCACGGCCGTTGGGCATGTGCTGATGGATCAGCGCCGCGCGAAGCGTACTGTGCTCCATCCTCATCAGCTCCCGAAGAATCGCGCTGGACGCGTCCAGGTTGGTTTCCGGTATGTCGCAGATCATGAAAGTGCACGTACGCCGAAATGCCTGTCTTGGTCCGCGCGTTGGTCCAGTCGTCTCGAAAGTTGCTGCGCCGAAGGCAACGGCAAATCCGCGATTACCCACCCGTGTCGGGACCGCGTGATGCCTCACGAGGCATCCAGAACCCCCTTGCTCTCGACGACACCTTCCCCCGCATAGGTGATGAACACCTTCTCGCCTTCCTGGTGAATCAGAGCCTTGGCCTCCAGCGTACGGAGCGTCCTTCTCAGATTTCGCCGCATCGGAGCAGAAACCCATTGCAGTAGGTCTGAGTAGGTGACTCCAGCCGCGCCTCTGTGATGCAGCAGGATCAGGACGTATTCGCTCGCTCGGAGTGAGGGCAACAGGACCTTCGGGAAGCCTCCGAAATCTTGAATCACTGGCACCGCCCTCGTTACCAGCCCTTCGACGAGCATTCGCGCATGGTCTGGCGAAGTGCCCTGACTCAGGCGAACGAATTCTGCCATCACCCAGTCAAGCACAGACACAACAAGAGACGCATCCTGGAGATTCGAGTCAATCCCGTCGGCCAAATGCGCGGCGTCCCTACTGTTGCGAATATCGTAGACCACGCGGAGCGCTCGTGGAATGTGTATGCGCACCGACTTCGGTTGCTGATCCGCAGGGACGGACGCCAACCGCTTGGCTAGCCTTTCCGTATCCAGTTGCACACCAATCGGCGTGTACGCGCCCAAGCTCACTTGCTCGAGTACACGGTAGGCCGCCTCACAAAAGCGCCCTCCCTCGACTGCACTCAGGCGATGACCTCCCAGTTTATAGTTGCGTTTCGCTTCCTGATAGCACGCCAGGAGCTCATGCACGAGCGCTTCCTCATATGCAGAGAGAAGCACGTCCATCACAGATTCATTCATCGCTCACCCCATCTCGAGCATCGCTACTCTTGCCCGAGTTACCCCGAGGACGCCTGGGCTTGTACGGATGCTCCCGTTTCACAGCCTTCACCTCCTCCCTGTCAGGCAAAGCTTCAACGACCGCTTCACCCCGCACCGTGAGCTGCTTCCCGCCCTGCCCAGCGGATACGATGTATCCACTTTGTCGATCAGCGTTGTCGATGTCCCGAGACGGATTTCCGAACTTGTGAGCCGCAGCTTCCGTATTCAAGTCGACGATATCCGCCGTCTTGAAGTGCGGCTTACCTCGGTGGCGAGCCAGGTAGTACGCAAGACAAGCTACGCGCTCGACTAGCGATTGGGGCCTCTTCCGACTGATGAACTCGCGAGGGCTCAGATCACGCTCCTGCATCTCGTTCTGTGGACAGCCTGATGCGCCACCCGAAGCCGGGGTAGTCCATTCCATGCCCAACTTCCCTTTCTCAACGTCGAGAGCATCAATGAGCCACCTAATGACGCGTACACGCCCGTTAGCGTCAAGTGGCTCCAGTGCGGCAAACGTTGCGCTCATCACGGGAGGATCCGCATGCGCCTCAGTCGCCTTGCCCCGGGACGGAACGGCCTGGCGATTTTGCTCTTCCGGCTCCGCCTGTGGGAGCAGGTCGCCGACCTCAGATCGATCAGATTCGTTCATATTCGCTCTCCTTGGTGCTCCAACCGCGCGCTAGCCCTCCTTGACGGGCCGACACCTGGAGACCAATCTCACAACAGTGATGTCGCGCTTATGTCGCACACAGCGTTCGCGCCGATGAACGGAGGAAGAAGCGCAGGCGAGGGGCCCATACTTGGGGCATACAGCTCAGGACGCGGGCTACCGGCTAGCTACAAGCCCCCGCAGTCATGGAGGTCACCGGTGCCAGACCCAAGGAAGGACGCACTGGGCGCCATGGGCGAACTCCTCAATGATCTACTCACAACACGCCCCCGCTACCGGCGAATGTGGCTGAGCAAGACCAAACGCGCCAGAGGACCCATTAGCCAATCAGCAGTTGCCGAAGTGATCGCTTGGCATCTCTGGGACTGCGGTGAACGGAGCGACGCAACCACCCCTAGATCGCTCAAAGACAGGGTATCGAGAGCCCTTTGCGGTACTGCCCTGTCCGCCGAAACTCTTACGTGGTTCACCAATGCGTTCCAGATGGACGCGGGTGACGAGGACCGCCTATGGGCGACATTCTCAGGGCAGGATGATCTCAGCTCCGGTATTTCCCACACCCTACGACAACGCCGAGATATGGTGAGGCGTCAATGCCATCGCACGATCAGCTTGGTCGAACGCTACTCCGTTGACACTAACGGTTCCCTCCAGGTGCGACACACTTTCCATGTCATTCGTGCATTAGAGGACGGCGTAGCCTTCTATCTATTCAATCACGAACCGCAAGTGTCTCGCACTTGAAGTACTGCACGGAGGGAACATCGGACAACAGCACACCTACGGCGGCGGATTGTTCGGAAGCGATATACTCCTGAACCCGCCATTGGCCAAGTCCCAAACCATAGCGTTGGAGTACCGAACTCTCTTTATTTCGGGGGCGACCCCTCCAACAGAAGTCCGCCGGGCTGCGTTTGCGCGATCTGAAAACATTGACCTGGCCGTGAAGTTCCACGCCGGACGAACGCCGCGCGCGGTTTGGTGGTGCGTCTGGGACGATCACTTAGGCGGGCACCCCGTACAGCAACAAAACGTTGCATTCCAAAACAGCATAGTCCGGCGTTACGTTCCCTACATCGAGGAAACTTCAGTGGGTTTCAGGTGGGAGTGGTAGGAGTATTGCCATAGGCGTCAATCACCGCATTGAGCACATCGCCAACCAGCGCTATTTTCGCGTCAGCCTCCGACGCTCCGAACACCCACCTGCGCGGTTCCGCCAGTCACCGTAATGATCAGAGAGGTTGTGCGGTGGTGAGCTGCTCTATGCGTTCGGCGAAGCCGGGTGGGGGGAGGGGGAGGTCGAGGTCGGGGTTGTCGGTGAATTGGAGGGCGTTGGAGACGTAGCCGACCACGGCGGCCGGGGGTGGTGGGGTGCCGGGTTCGTGGGCTGTTTCCAGGTTGATGGCCCAGGAGATGAAGAGGTCGTAGGCGTCGGCTGAGGGGCGGGCGGGGCGGTCCGGGTCGGCGTGGGCGTGCCACCAGTGGGCCTCGCCCACCTCGGCCAGGGAGAGGTGGTGGAGGTAGAGGCAGTAAGCGGCGGAGGTGTCGCCGGCGCCGGCGGCGTACTGCCACCAGAAGCGGGCGGAGTCCTCGCGGCCGGCCAGTTGGAGGACGCAGGCCAGTACGCGGGCGCCGTCGGGTTCGAGGACGCGGCCGCCGATGAAGACGGACATCTGGTGGAGGGCTTCGGGTTCGCCGACGACGAGGGCGCAGAGCCGCTGGAGGTCTTGTGCGGCGTCCTGCATCTGGCGTTGTTCGGTGGGGTTGCCGAGTTCGCCGGCCGTGCGGTCGCGGCCGAGGACGGCTTCCAGGCGTGCCTGGACGGCGGCGTCGAAGGAGAGGGCGCCGTACAGTACGCGGTCGGCGACGCGGGAGGCCAAGCGCGCTTCGGCCGCCGCCAGTTCGCGGTCCGTGTACGGGGGCGTGTCCAGGCGGGCCTTGGCCAGGAGGTGGTCCAGGTCAGTCCGTGAGGCGGGCATCGTCGTCCCCTTCCTCCAGGCCGAACGCCTGGCGCAGTCTGCGGCGTGCGTGGCGGGTGGTCGAGCGGACGCCGGCCTCGGTGATGCCCATGAGGCGCGCCGTCTCCTTGGTGGCGTACCCGAGTGCGTAGCGCAGGAGCATCACGTCGCGCTGGCGGTCGGGGAGGGCGGCGACGGCCTGGTAGAGGGTGAGGGACTCCTCCAGCTCGCCTATCGGGTCGAGCGAGTGGCGCAGGGAGTGGGTCTCGAAGGCGGCCACGTCGACGACGACCGGGCGGCGGCCGCGGGCCCTGGCGTGGTCGATGGTGCGGTTCTTCACGACGCGCCAGGCGTATGCCTCGGGGACCGGCTGTTCGAGGACGGTGCGCCAGCAGAGCGAGAGTTGCTCGAAGGCCAGGTCGACGGCTTCTTCGGCGTCGGCGCGGGACTCCAGGTGGAGTTCGGCGTACCGGATGTAGCCCGCGCGGTAGAGCTGGTGGAAGGCGCGGAAGTCGGGGGGTAGGCCGAGGGAAGGGGAGGTTGGGGCGGGGGTGGGTGCGGGTGTGGGTGGTTGGGTTGGTGGGGTGGGAGAGGGCTCGTGTTCGGGCATCAGCGCTCGCCCTCCTGGTGGTCCTGGTCGCGCTGAGGCTCGTATGGCGAGTACGACTCGTAGGGCAGGTTGGGGGCACGGCGGGGGCGGGGGCGGGTACGTGGATGCGTGCGGGTGCTCGTACCCGTACGCGTGAGTTCGGCGACGCCCGCCACTACCTGGGCGGCGGCGAGGCGGCGCAGCAGCATCCGTATGTCGGCGCTGAACACGCGAGCCGCGACCGCGACCGCGGCCACGGCCACGGCCACGGCCCAGTCACGTACGAGATCAAGGTTCACGGAACCCTCGGTCCCTCCGGTCGGGTGGACGGTGCCTGATCGTCCCGGCACCGGAGAGCCAGTACGGGCTCTCTGACCGCAATAGCGTTCAGGAGTGCTCAGTCGTGCAACGAAAGAAGGCAAAATTTTACGGAGAGCTACTGGCCGGTTACTCCTGTTCGAGAGGGGGAGGGAAGTGGGGTGGTGGTCAGGAGGAGCGGGTGCGGCCTCTTCGGGGGCGCTGGGAGCGAGGGGTCGAGCAGCGCGGGCACCAGTAACCGTCGCCCTGGTAGTACGTCCACCCCATGTCGGCGATGTGCGGAGTGGCCGCCTTGGCGCTGTGCAGGAGGTAACCGAAGAGGTCCGTCTCGATGTCCGGCGGCTGGTCGGGGACGACCAGGTCGAGGACGGCGCGGGCGTCACAGCCCGGACGGTCGCACAGCAGGAAGAAACGTACGGGGCCTGGCGGGTCGCCGGCGGTCGTGAGACTCATGCGCTCACTTTGGTGGATGGCGGGGTCGGGAGCGGGTGATTCGGGTCAACCCGCCCCCGATGGTTGGTACTTGGGTGCCGCTGGGTGCGTGGAAGGGTTACGTGGAGGTGGGACTCCACCAGGTCGTGGTGGGGGACCACACGGGGATGCCGGTCGGCGGGGCGCCGATGGCGGTGGCGTCGAAGCGGCGGCCTCGGTGCGACGGGTCGGCGGCGACGGTGATGAAGGCGACCGTACGGGTGGGCGGAGTGGGCCGGCCGGTGACGGTGTGCACCGTGGCGTACGCGGTGGAGCCGAG
Source organism: Streptomyces sp. NPDC033221 (assembly GCF_055577005.1). Taxonomy (NCBI): domain Bacteria; kingdom Bacillati; phylum Actinomycetota; class Actinomycetes; order Kitasatosporales; family Streptomycetaceae; genus Streptomyces; species Streptomyces sp. NPDC033221. Next base: position 48,532 of record NZ_JBVIQN010000004.1, read on the forward strand.
TGCGAGGCGGCAGGGGGCGCTCTCGGCGGGCGGGTCGGGCTCGGCGGCGCCGTCCAAGTTGCCGAAGGTGACGGTGGGGATGCGGTCTACGGCGCAGGGTTTGGCGGTGCGATTGGTGACGCTGATGCGCAGTACGTCGGGGCGCTGGGGCGAGGCGACGGAGGCCTTGATCGTCAGGGCGGATTGGGGGCAGGGAGGGGGAGAGGTGGCGGGGGTGGTGGAGGTGGTGAGGGTGGTGGGGGTGCTTTGTGTGGTGGAGGGGGTGGGCTCGCCGGTGGCGGCTGCGGCGGGGGTGGTGGTGAGGGTTGCGAGTGTGGCTGTGATGGTGGCGAGGAGGGCTGTGGTCCTTCTGGTCGGGTGGTGGTGGTTGGGGTGGGTGAGGTGGAAGTTATGGGTGGGGTGGGTGAGGTGAGTTTGTGAGGGCATTCGGGGCTCCGTCCTGGGTGTGGGTTCGGCGGCGGAGGAGGCGAGATCGTGCACGGCGAGGCGGGGTGGAGGCCTGGGCGTGGACGCGGCGTGCACGGAGCGCGATATGTGAGGTTTCTCGTTGTTCCGTGAGACGGCCGGAGCGCGGTTTTCGTTGTACGGCGGCGCGGTGCCCGGCGTTGCGGGGCCGTGTGGGCTCGTACGGGGAGTAGCAGAGGGGAACGGTCCGGCGCGGAGTTATCCACAGGGCTGAGCGCGGGTGGCGGGGTAGCTCGTACGCTGCTGGCATGAGCGAGGTGCAGATGGCTTCCGGTGCCGGGGAAACCGAGGACGACGCCAGTGGCGCGGTGGGCGTGCTGCGGCGGGTGTTCGGGTACGACGCGTTCCGCGGGGAACAGCAGTCGATCATTGAACACGTCATAACGGGTGGTGACGCGGTCGTACTGATGCCGACCGGCGGCGGAAAATCCCTGTGCTACCAGATTCCGGCGCTGGTGCGGCCCGGCGTCGGGGTAGTCGTCTCGCCACTGATCGCGTTGATGCAGGACCAGGTCGACGCGCTGCGGGCGCTGGGGGTCCGGGCCGGATTCCTCAACTCCACACAGGACCTGGACGAGCGGCGGCTGGTGGAGGCCGAGTTCCTCTCCGGGGAGCTGGACCTGCTGTATCTGGCGCCGGAGCGGCTGCGGGTGGAGCAGACGCTGAACCTGCTGGACCGGGGCAAGATCTCGCTGTTCGCGATCGACGAGGCGCACTGTGTCGCGCAGTGGGGCCACGACTTCCGGCCGGACTACCTCGCCCTGTCGATGCTCCGGGAGCGGTGGCCCGAGGTCCCGAGGATGGCCCTGACGGCGACGGCCACGGAGGCCACGCACCAGGAGATCAGCTCACGGCTGGGGATGGATAAGGCCCGGCATTTCGTGGCCAGCTTCGACCGGCCGAACATTCAGTACCGGATCGCCGGGAAAAGCGACCCGAAGAAGCAGCTGCTGGAATTGCTGCGCACCGAGCACCCCGGCGATGCGGGCATCGTGTACTGCCTCTCGCGGGCATCGGTGGAGAAGACCGCCGAATTCCTGGTGCAGAACGGGATCACGGCGCTTCCGTATCACGCAGGGCTGGACGCGCGGATGCGCGCGGAACACCAGGGGCGCTTTCTGCGGGAGGACGGGGTGGTGGTCGTGGCCACCATCGCGTTCGGGATGGGGATCGACAAGCCCGACGTACGGTTCGTGGCCCACCTGGACCTGCCGAAATCGGTGGAGGGCTATTACCAGGAGACGGGCCGTGCGGGGCGGGACGGCCAGCCGTCCACGGCGTGGCTGGCGTACGGACTGCAGGACGTGGTCCAGCAGCGGAAGATGATCGACGGCTCGGACGGGGACGACACCCATCGCAGGCGGCTGACGGCTCACCTCGACGCGATGCTGGCGCTGTGCGAGACGGTGGAGTGCCGGCGGGTGCGGCTGTTGGCCTACTTCGGGCAGGAGAGCGGTCCGTGCGGGAACTGCGACACGTGCCTGACGCCGCCGCAGACCTGGGACGGCACGGTCGCCGCGCAGAAGCTGCTCTCCACGGTGGTGCGGCTGCAGCGGGAGCGGGGACAGAAGTTCGGCGCCGGGCAGATCGTCGACATTCTGATGGGACGGAAGACCGCGAAGGTCATCCAGTTCGATCATGACCAGCTCAGTGTCTTCGGGATTGGTGAGGATCTGCGCGAGGCCGAATGGCGTGGAGTCGTAAGGCAGTTGCTGGCGCAGCGGCTGCTGGCGGTGGAGGGGGACTACGGCACGCTGGTGCTGACCGATGCGAGCGGTGAGGTGCTGCGGGGGCAGCGCGAGGTGCCGATGCGGCGCGAGCCGGAGAAGGCTGTGAAGGCCAAGGCCGCGAAGGCGGCCAAGGGGAAGCGGGCGGTGCCGGTCGATCTTCCGGAGGAGGCGGTGCCGGTCTTCGAGGAGCTGCGGGCCTGGCGGGGGCGTACGGCCAAGGAGCAGGGCGTACCGGCGTACGTGATCTTCCACGACGCGACGCTGCGGGAGATCGCCACGGCCCGGCCGTCGAGCGTGGGCGAGCTGGGGTCCGTGAGCGGGGTGGGCGAGAACAAGCTGGCGAAGTACGGCGAGCAGATTTTGGCCGTGCTGTCGGGACAGGACCAGGGGCAGGGGCAGGGGCAGGCGACACCGCCGCCGGTCGCGGCGGTTACGGGTCCGGAGGACGACGAGCTGGACTGGGGGGAGCCGCCGTTCGAGGAGGAGTGAGGCGCCGTTCGAGGAGGAGCGAGGGGGAGGCATCGCGTGCAGGGGGTGCCCGTGCCGGGGGACCCTTCGGACGGGGGACGTTTCCTGGCCAGGGGCCGCCGGTGCCAGGGGGGCCGCCCGTGCCGGGAACCGCCTCCGCCGGGGGCCACCTCCGCCAGGGGCTACCCCGGCCAGGGACCACCTCAGCCAAGGGCCATCTCCGCCGGGGCGGGGCCCCAGCCCCGGCCGCCAGCCAGGTGCAGATCGCACTGTCACCGCGGGGGGGCGCCGCCCGCTGCCCGACGCGGGGAAATGCCAGGCAGCTCCCGACATGGAGGGGCGCCAGACGCCGCCCGTCACGGAGGGGTGCACAGTACCGCTCCCCCACGGGGCCAGGCACTGCCTGCCGCAGCGGGTTGCCCGGCGCCGTCCGTCGCAGAAGGGCCGCCGGGCGCCAGTTGGTGCAAGGCGGCGGTAGGCGGCGGTAGGTGCCGGCTGGTCACGCTGGTTGCTCTGGCTGGATTGGTCGCTCTGGTTACTCGGGGAAGGTGAAGCCGAGGCGGTCGTGCAGGGCCTGTGTCTGGGTGGGGGTGGCCAGGACCATGATGCTGTCGTAGCCGTGGTGCGGTCGGCGTTCGAAGTCGAGGTAGCGCCAGGTGCGGGGGTCGTCGTCATGGGCGGTTTCGGCGATGGCGTCGCAGGCCGCCCCCTGGTCGTAGTAATCCTCCGCGAGGTGTTCGGCGAGGATGGATACGGTCTTGCCGTCCCGTTCGAACTCCAGCTGGTCCAGGCGGCCGTTCTCGTAGTCGCCTTCGCCCTCGACGATCCGGACGTTGCTGATCTCGACTCTGTCGCCGGCGACCTTGGCCGCGTCTTCGAGCAGGCCCGCGTAGTCGTAGTGGATGGAGTCGATGTCGTCGGCGTGGACCGAGACCGCCACGCCGAATTCTTCGAGAGCGCTGTGCAGCTGCTCCTCGGACACCATGCCGATCTCGTGCAGGATCGCGCCGATGCGGGTGTACGTCATCGATGAAACGTTCGACATGGGCGGGATCTTGGCAGACGGCTGTCCTTCGTTCACCCACCGCGCTTCTCCCGCGCATCTCCCGCGCATCCGCTGCCACTCCGGCTGCTTCGTCGAGGCACTCGCGTACAGGGTGATTGGGGGCAGTTTGGGGAATTGCCGCGGAGGGGGTGGGTATGGGGCGAGAGTTGGTGTGAGGCCGGACCTGAGTGTGGGGGGGCTGATGAGGATCCAGATCGCGCTGGACGACACGGAGAACGACCTGGAGTTGCGGTCGTTGTGCGAGTGGCTGGCGGACGATCCCGCCGTGGGCCGGAGCGCGGAGGTCTCGCTGAGCGCGAGGGAGACGCGGCCCGGGGAGATGGGGCTGGCGTTCGAGGCCGTACAGCTGATCGTCGACAGCGCGTTCCAGCTGAGCAGCCTGGCCATCGCCATCGACGGCTGGCGCAGGGCGTACGCGGCGCGGCCGAAGATGACGGTCGAACGTAACGGTGTGCGGGTCAGTTTCGCCACGGCGGACACGGACGGTGCCCGGAGCGTCCTTCGCGCGTTGGAGGAGTTGGAGCGGGCGAGCGGACCTGGCGACGCGGCAGGCGAAGGGGACTCGCGTGACGGCGATACGGGCGCGAGTGGCACGGGTGGGCCGGGTGGCTCGGGTGGGGCGGAGCGCTGAATGGGGCGCGAGGGTGTTGCCGAGCGGGCGAAGGGACGGGGCCTGACGGATGGGCGGAGTCGGGGGAGAGACGGGGCCGGCGTTCGATCCGGCAGAGTCAGCCTGCGTGATCATCGGGGTGGACCGGTACGCCAACCTGCCGGCGCTGCCCGGGGTGCGCAACAACCTGAAGGCGCTCAGGGCCGCGCTGACCGACCGGACCATCGGGGGGATGCCCAAGAAGAACTGCCGGATCGTGTCCAATCCCCGTACGGTCACCGCCGCGTTCAAGCCCATCGAAGAGGCGGTCCGGGCCGCGCGGGACACCCTGATCGTGTACTACGCGGGCCACGGCTTCCTCGATTCGCGGCAGGAGGGCCTGTACCTCACGCTGCCCGGTACGGAACCCGGGAAGGTGCACAGCGGCATCCCGTACACCTGGCTGCGCAGTGCGCTCGGCACCCGTACGCCGCCCAAACGCCGGATCGTCATCCTCGACTGCTGCTACAGCGGCAGCGTGATCAAGGGCATGTCCGCCGGATCGATGTCCGGTTCCCTGTCCACTGCGGCCGCCACCCAGCAGGCGTCCAGTCAGCTCGGCGAGGCCCTGTTCGAGGGCATGGACAGCCTGGAAGGTGTCTCGTACCTGCTCACCTCGACGCCCTGGAACGTCGAGGCGCTGGCTCCGGAAGGCGAGGAGTACACCGCCTTCACCGGGGAGTTCATGCGGGTGTTGCGGGAGGGGATTCCGGGCCCGCCCGCCAATACGGACGGTACGACAAGCGATACGGGCGACGTAGGTGACGCTTCTCCGCCCCCGGAAACCTCCACCACTCCCCCGGCCCCACTTCCACCTCCGCCCCCTCTCCCTCCCCCACCCCCCGACCACCTGAGTCTCGAAGCCATCTATCGCGACGTACGCCGCGCGCTGCGTGAGAAGAACCGGCCGTTGCCCCAGCAGCAGGCGCAGAACAGCATCGAGAAGCTGCCGTTCGTACGGAACCGCGCGGCGCGCCCCACTCCCCCACCGGGCCACACCGCCCCCGGCCGGACCGGACAGACGAGCCGGATCGGGCAGGTTGGTCCCGCTGATCACACTGGTCAGACAGGCCAGGCTGGTCAGACAGGTCAGACAGGCCAGGCCCCGGGCGGGCACGCCCACGGTGCCTCAGGAACCGCAGGCGCCGCCCTCGCCTCCACCCCCTCCGACCCCACCCCCGAAGCCGCCAAGGCGCGGAAGGTGCGCCGCCGCGCTCTGCTCTCCACCCTGTGTCTGGCGGCGGTGGCGATCCCCTCCGTCGTGTGGTGGCAGTCGCGGGACGACGAGCCGTCCGCCGGGGACTGCTCGGACCAGGTGGCGCTGATCGGCCACAGCGACGCGCTGAACGGCGTGGAGTACGAGGCCGCCGTACCGGTCGACGGGCTGTCCGGCCTGGCGATGTCCGGTCCCAAGCGGGCGTGGGCGCTGGCCGACAACGCCCCGGGCCGGATCTTCGATCTCGACCTCGGTACGTCGGGTGCCTCGCCGCCGGCCGCCCGCGCCGTCCACATGCGTACGCTCCGCCCCGTCGGCGGCGGTCGCTTCGACGGTGAGGGGCTGGTGCTGGAGAAGGGCGGGCGGACCGTTCTGGTCGCCTCGGAGGTGGGCCCGTCGATCCGCAGGTTCCGGGTGTCGGACGGTGTGGAGACGGGTCGGGTGGAGCTGCCGCGCAACCTCGTCGAGTGGTCGGGCCCGGAGAACCTGGAGGCGCTGGGCGCGCCGCCGAACGGCCGGTACCTGTACGCGGGGATGGAGGCGCCGCTCTTCCGCGACGGCAAGGCGCGCGGCCGCAGTCTGCTGCGTATCCAGCGGTTCAAGGGGACGCCGGGCGGCAGGTATGTGCCGGACAAGCAGTTCGCCTACCAGTCGGCGGCCGGGTTGCGCGTGTCGGAGCTGGTGGCACTGGGCGGCGACCGGCTGCTGGTCCTGGAGACCAACCACGCCGAGGGGCAGGGGAACGCGGTGCGGATCTTCGGTGCGGATCTGAGCCGTGCGAAGGATGTCTCCGGGGTCGCGTCGTTGCAGTCCGAGCCGGTCGACGCGTTTGCGAAGAAGTGGGAGCCGGCCGATCTCGTCACGTGCCCGCGCGGCGGCGCTGCCACCGCGCAGCCGCAGTCGAACCCGCTGCTGGAGAACGTCGAGGGGATGGCGCTCGGGGCGGCGCCGCTGTCATCGGGCCCGTACAAGGGTCGGATGCCGCTCTTCCTCGTATCGGACAACAACAACAGCCCGCACCAGATCACTCGGGTGTACGCCCTGGCGGTCCGGCTCGGCCGGGCGGCGGCGGGGTAAGGCGGAGGACCGCTCGCGCGCCGCCGTCGGGGGCGTTGGTGAAGTGCAGTCCGATGCCCAGGACGGCCGCCTGGCCGACCGCGATGGTCAGACCGAGGCCGTGTCCTTTGCCGCGGCCCGGCGCGTCGGTACGGAAGCGCTGCGGGCCGTGGTGCAGCAGTTCGTCCGGGAAGCCGGGCCCGTGGTCGCGTACCGCCACCATGGGCACCGGGGCCGGCCCACCACGCGGCCCCTCGGCCCCAGGGTCCGCCCGGTCCGCCCCCGCGTACGGCGCGCCCTCCGGAGCCTCGCCGGCCGGCGCGTCGTACGCCGGGCCGCCCTCGCCCGGCACGTCCACGGTCACCACGACCGGGGGCTGCCCATGCCGGTGGGCGTTGAGGACGAGGTTGCACAGGATGCGGTCCAGCCGGCGCCGGTCCGTTCGTACGACCGTGTCCCGTACGACGCGCACCTCGGTGTCGAGTCCCATGCTCTCGACGGAACGCCGGACGAGCGCGCCCAGTTCGTACGAGGCAAGGTCCGGGCGTTCGGCGCCGGAGTCGAGGCGGGAGATCTCCAGCAGGTCCTCGGTGAGCCGGTGCAGCGCCCGCAGCCGGTCGTTGATCATCTCCTTGGGGCGGCCCTCGGGCAGCAGTTCGGCCGAGGCGAGGATGCCGGTCAGCGGGGTACGGAGTTCGTGTGCGACGTCGGCGGTGAAACGCTGTTCGGCCTGGAGGCGGCCCTGGAGGGAACCGGCCACCGAGTCCAGCGCCGCGGCCACCGCCGCCACCTCGTCCCGCGCCCCTGCCCGGGTCCGACGCCCCTCGTCCTGCGCTCCCGCCCGGTTCCGCCGCCCCTCCCCCTCGGTACCGACCCGCGCGTCCAGGTCGCCCGCGGTGATGCGGCGCGCGACGGCCGCCGTGGTGCTGAGCCGGCGGCTGATGCGATGCGCGAGGAACAGCCCGGCGAGGGCGACGGCGGTGGCGGCGAGGACGGCGGAGCCGAAGATGGCCGTGTCGAGGTTCTCAAGGGAGCGGCGGGTGTTCTCGTACGGCGACCAGACCGCCATCACCTGGTCGCCGGCCGGCGCCGCCGTCCACATCACGCGCTGCCCGTGGTACGTGCCGACCATGCTGCCGCGCCGGTCGTGGTGGACCAACGTACGCAGCGGAGTGGGGAGTTCGGCGGGATCGAGCACGGAGTTGAGGCCCTCGCGGGAAGTGCCGTACTCGTACAGGTCCAGCGCGTCGTCGAGGTCGGAGAGGGTCTCCTTGCGTACCTGGCCGACGGTTTGGCGGGCGACGGCGTTGTGGACGAGCACGCCCAGTACGGCGGCGACGGCGCAGCACACCGCCGTGACCGTGAGCGCGATCTTCCAGCGGAGGGAGAGCGCCGGGCGGGTCATACGGGGCTGCCCGGACGGGGCGTGGGGACGGTGAGGGACATAGGAGTGGTGAGGGGCATGTGGATGTCCGAGAGAGGCCCAAGGCCCGCGGGAGGCGCGAGCCCCGCGAGCGCCCCGGCCCGGGCCGGGGTTCCCGGAGCCTGCGCGCTGGACGACGCCGTGGGCAGCGGGTTCTGCGGGGTCCGGTAGTCGTCCAGGGTGAGGTCCCACAGGCCCATCCGGCTGCCGTCCCACACGTAGTCGGTGACGCTGACGTAACGCGGGTCCTTGGTGGGTTCGCGTACGGCCAGGTGGCCCGCGGCCAGTTCGACGCCCGCGAGGACGGCGCGCAGCGCCAGGACGCGCGTCACGACCTGGTTCCGGACGCTGTAGACGCGCAGCAGGCTGGTACGCGCGTCCAGGTCGACGGCGCTGATCAGGTCGGGTTTTCCGTCGTCGGTGAGGTCGTGGAGGACCGGGCTGCGTACGGCGTCCGGGCGGGGCGGCCGGTCCCCGTCAGCCGCGAAGTCCGCCCGTGCGACGGCCGTCGGGTCGGTGTCCTTCATGTCGCCGGAGGGGACGCGGGCGAGGCCCGGTACGGCGCGCTGGTCGCCGGGGTCCTCGTCGCGGACGCGCGGCGCGGGCGTACGGTCCGCCCAGAGGGCGAGCGGCGCCCGCACGCTCCGCGCCCGCCCGTCGTCGTGCAGGCCGGCGACGCCCGCGCAGCCCGCCGCCAGGGCGAGCGGCGCGGCGAGCGCCACCACCGCCGAGAGCTTGCGGCGCCGCACGGACCACCACCACCTTCCCGGCCGACGCGTGCCCGGGGCCATCCCGGCACGGACACAGGCGTACGTAACGAGACAAAGTTACCCATAGTGGTGGCGCGAGTGCGGTTGGTGGGGCCCATGCCGTGACAACACTGCCCGCAGAGATAGCGCAGGCTGTTACACAACCTACGGATCGCCGTGAAAGACACCTCGTAGATTCTTCTCCGTCGGCACGACCGGCCGACGCACCACGAACACCACACGCCACACGGTGCGCCGAGCGCCACGCGCCGCGCACCACGCACCACGCACCACGCACCGACCAGCACGCAGCACGCACCCACCAGCAGTCCCACGGCGGTCAGGACCGCCACGACGAGGAGTAGTTCCCATGCGGGCAAAGCGCCGCTCCGTGATCCGTACCGCCGCCGTCGCGACCGGTGTCGCAGCCGTCCTGCTCCTCCCGGCGGGCGGCGCGTTCGCCGCCGACGCCTCCGACGCCACCCACCCGCACGCGACGGGCCGCGCGTCCGCCCTGCTGCCGGAGGACGGCCTCGCCGGCGTCGCCGAGCGGATCGGCCACCTCCCCGTCGGCGGAGTCGCGGGCGCGGCCGGCGCGCTCGGCGTGGCGGGCGTGGGTATCGCGGTGCACCGGCGCCGCCAAGGGCAGCCGGCTTCCTAATACTGTTGTCGAGCTGTCGGAGCTCAACTCATGTGCCAGGTGAGGACTCCTCAGCCGCCGGTGCGCGCCAGATGCCTGGTGAAGTCGCGGATGCGGTCCGTGCGGGGCTGGAGCCTGTCGAGAATGCGGTGATCTGCCCGTCGACGCGCAGGCCCGGCTCCCGGCAGACAGCCATCCACGAGTGGTCGACCGGAGCCACCGCCGGCTCCGTGAATCGGCCACCGGCGCCCCAGCCACTCCCCCGGGCCCGCGGCACCTCACTCCGCCAGCCGCTGCACTTCCCCGTAACCGGGCACACCGGCCAGGCCGAGCCCGCCGTCCCGTCCGACAGCCGCGCCCTCCCCCTCACCCACCCCGTCCGCACGTACCGACTCGGCGAGCGTCACGGCCGTGTGCAGCGCCGAACGGAACAGCAGTGAACCGGTACTGACGCGCCGTACGCCCAGTTCGGCAAGGCGGGCGAGGCGGTGCCGGCCCGGTGCGTACAGGAGGTTCAGCGGTGCCGGGATGCCCGCGACGAGCGTGGTGATGGCCCGCTCGTCGGTGACGCCCGGGATGAAGATGCCGTCCGCCCCGGCCGCCAGATACGTTTCCGCGCGAGCCAGCGTCTCGTCCAGCGGCCGCCCGGCGGGGTCGTCCACGAGCCAGTGCGTGTCGATACGGGCGTTGACGTAGAGGTCCGGCGCATACTCCTTGACCGCGCGGATCAACTCGGCCTGCTGCCCGGCCGCGACCAGCGGGCCGTCCCCCGACCGGCCCGGCAGCCCGTCCTCCAGGTTGACGCCGGAAGCTCCCGCCTTCGCCAACTCCCGGGCCAGCGCGCCCACTTCCTCCGGGCCTCCCCCGAATCCGCCCTCGATGTCCACCGTGTACGGGCAGGCCAGGCGGCTCCCCAGCCGCCGCGCGAGGGCGACCGTCGCGTCCCGTACGAGGGCCGAGCCCTGCCCGTCGGGTTCGCCCAGCGCGGCCGCGACGCCCAGGCTCGTGGTGCCGATCGCGGCGAAACCCGCGGCCGCGAGCGCGGTGGCCGAGGCGGCGTCCCAGGCATTGGGGAGCAGCAGCGGTTTGTCGGCGTGGTGCAGGGCGTGGAAGGCGCGGGTCAGGTGCGTACGGCCGGTACGGCTCACCGGCGCTCCAGGAGCGGCGTTCATGCGCACCTCACCTCCAGCGCCGCCGGCACCCGCAGGTTCGCGGACGGCTCGTAGGCGACGTCCGGGCGGACGAGACGGCAGCCGCGGGCGCGCAGCGCGTCCAGTACTCCGGCCGCGAGGGCCAGGGCGTGGGCGCGTCCGGGGCAGGCGTGCGCCCCGGCGCCGAAGGCCGGTGACCCGTCGGAGGTGACCAGGCCGACCCGTACCGGCTCTCCGCCGTCCGCGGGGGCGCGGAGGGTGCCCCGTACGGGCGGGTCGGTGCGCAGGGTCCGGTCCAGCCGGCTGATGACCGGGCCGACTCCCGGATCGGCTCCCGGGCCGGGCGGTGCCTCTGCCGCGCCGTCCGCCAGCATCGGCTGCGCCGCGTTCCCGATCAGGCCCGCCATGGCGTCGTACACCTGCACCAGCAGGCCGATCCGGGCCGCCGTGGCCTCGTCCCACGTACCGCCGCAGTCCGCCACGAGCCGGGTGAGGGCGCGGTCCGCGGCCGGGACGGTCTCGCCGTGCGCGTGGTACGCGCGGGCGACGTCCCCCACCAGCCCGGCGGTGTCCGCCGTCACCGGGAGCCCGAGCGACGCGGCAAGCACCTCGGCGGGCACGACGCGGGCCACCCGCGCCATCACGTCGACCGTGCCGGGGCCGCTCAGCAGCTCTTCCGTCCGCAACCGTGCCGCGCCACGCAACGCCTCGGCGGAGCCCGGCCCACCGAGCGCGGTGGCGGCCAGGTCCCGCCGCCGCACGTGCGCGTCCCCGCTGCTGAAGCGTGCGACCCGCGCCCGCAGCCAGGCCATCGTGCCCTCGGGAGCGTCCTGCGGCACCGGCGGGACCAGCCAGCCCGGGTCGGTGAGCACGCCCGGCTCGGTGAGCTTGTCCGGGTCGGTGAGCTTGTCCGGCTCCGGTCCGGCACCCTCGCGGGTGCCGTCTTCTCTGTCGTCGTCCAAGAACTGGGTCGAGGTCTGCATGGCAGGACCGTAGGGCCGCTTCGTTTCGGGCCCGGCCGAAACGTGCCCGCGCACAATGGATCCATGACCACACGGGCACCGTCACCGGACGCGGCACCGGCGCACAGCATCGGGCTCGCGCGCCTCGCGGGCCTCCTCGCCGACCGCACCCGGGCCGCGTTCTGTCTGGCCCTGCTGGACGGGCGGGCCTGGACGGCGGGCGAACTGGCCGCGTACGCGCGGGTCGCGCCGTCCAGCGCGAGCGAGCACCTGACCCGGCTGACCGAGGGCGGGCTGCTCGTACAGCACCGCCAGGGCCGCCACCGGTACGTGCAGCTCGCGAGCCCCCGCGTCGCCGAACTGATCGAGGGGCTGACCGCACACCTCGACCCGCCCGACGAGCGGCCGCGCGGGCTGCGGGCCGCCGGCGCGTCGGCCGCGCTGGCCCGCGGACGTACCTGTTACGACCACCTGGCCGGGCGTCTGGGCGTGGCCGTCACGGACGCCATGACCGGGCGCGGCCTGATCGACCAGGACGGCGGCTTCGCGCTGACCGGTGCGGGCCGGGCCTGGTTCACCGAGGTGCTCGGCGCCGACGCCGGCACGCTCCGCGCGGGCCGCCGCCCGGCGGCCCGCGGCTGTGTCGACTGGACCGAGCGGCGGCAGCATCTGGCGGGTGTGGCGGGCGCCCGGCTGTGCACGGGGCTCCTGGAACGGGCCTGGGTACGGCGCATCGGCAGCGGCCGGGCCGTACGGCTGACGCCCGCGGGGACGGAAGCGCTGCGTGAACTGCTGGATCTGGACGCGGAGGCGGCCGGTCTGCTCTGAGGGCCTGAAAGCGGGTCCGTCCGCGGCCGCACGCACGGGCTCAGGGTGCGTGTGCGCACGCACGGGCCTCAGGGAGCCTGTACGCGCCTCAGCAGTGCCCGGGGCGGGCGTACAGCGTGATGCTCGCGCCCTTCACTTCCCTGGTCGCGCACGCCTGGAACGCAGCGCGCAGCGTCGTCCGCTTGGCGATCTCCTGATCGGTCCGGTCGAGCGGCTGCCCCTTCGCGTCGCCGACCGCGACGATACGGCGGGCCCGCATCATGTGCGCGTGGACGCGGTCGCCGGACAGTTCGGTGCCGTACAGGGTGTGCGAGGCCACCGGACTCTCGTCGAGCGCCAGGTCCCGCAGGCGGTGGAACTCGTGGGGCGCGGCCGCCGCCCACACCCGCCGCCGAGCGGGCAGGAACAGCAGGCCGTCGCCGGGCGACGACAGCTCCCGGACGGCGTGGGTCACCGCGAACGCGTCATCCGTACGGCTCTGCGGGCTGCGCAGGAAGACGTTGACGGGGACGAGCAGCGCCAGGACCACGACGAGCGCCGCCGACCGGTACAGCACCTTGCGCCGGGTCTGGCCGCGGTGGCCGGGCGGGCGCAGCACCCAGTCGAGGGCCGCGCCCGCCAGGAGGGCGAACCCGGCCACGTAGTACAGGACGTAGCGGTCCACGTACATCGGCTTGAGCTGGGAGAGCAGCACCAGCAGGGCCGTGGGCAGGACCAGCAGGGGGAACGCGACCGGACGCAGCCGCAGCCGCTGCCGGCCCGCGCGGCCGACGGGGGCACGGGAACAGAGCAGACCGCCCAGCACCAGGGCGATGAAGGTGCCCAGCTGTACCGGGTCGGGCCACTGGAGCCAGCTGAGCTGCTCCGACTGCCGCATGCTGAACAGGGCCATCGGCACCAGACCGGCGATCACCGCACCCGCCGCCACGCACCAGGCGCGGCGCACCGCGCGCGGCAGTCCGGACAGGACGACGGCGGCGCCGTGCGCGGGCAGGACCAGTACGGCGAACTCGTGCATCAGGCAGGCGGCCAGCGACAGCGCCGCGTACCCCGCCCACAGGCGCCTGCCCGGCCGGTCGGTGACCCGCGTCAGCAGGTAGGTGGACCACACCACCAGTGCGCAGACCAGCGCGTAGGAGCGGCCCTCCTGCGCGTACTGCTGCACCATCGGCAGCAGGACGAACACGAGCCCCGCGAAGAGCCCCGCCCGCCGGCCCGCCAGCCGCCTGCCGAGCAGGGTGACACCGGCGGCAGCTGCCGCCATCGCGATCACGGACGGCAGCCGCAGGGCCACCACACCCCCGTCGAAGACGAGGAACCACCCGCGCATGAGCACGTAGTAGAGGCCGTGCACCGCGTCCACGGTCTGCAGGGTCGGCCACAGCTCCGCCAGGGTGCGGTGCGCCATGTCGTACGTGACCGCCTCGTCCCGCCACATGCTGCCCTGGCGGCGGATTCCCCACAGTCCCAGTACGAGCATCAGCGCGGCCGGGAACAGCGCGACGGCCCCCCGCGACGCCCAGATGCTCCGGGCGCGCGCGGGGGACGCGTACGCGGTCTGCGCTATGTCGATGACGGACTCCGCTTCACCGGGCCGGGCGGGACGGGCTGGACGCGTAGTACGGACGGTACGGGCGGTACGGACGGGGCGGGCAGTACAGGCGGGATGGCCAGTACGTGCGGGACGGACAGGGCTGTGCGGACACGTTCAGACCGTACGACAGCCGCCGCACACCGGCAGGAGGAGCCCACCGGTGCACGACGGCTGTACGGTCCGTGCGCGACGGCTGTACGGACCGTACGGGTCCGTGCGGGACGCCCGTACGGTCCGTGCGCGCTCAGCTGATCCGCGTCAGCTTCGCCCCGAACGTCGGCTCGGCCAGGTCCTTCTGCAGGGCCACCGGCACCTTCGCCGCGGAGGCGCCGGAGCCGACGGTCAGCTCGCCGACCACGGTCCCGGCCTTGGCCTCGTGCGGTACGGGCTTGCCCGCGGCGGGACCGACCTTGAAGTCGATCTTCTGGCCGGGGACGCCGATCGCCTGCAGGTCCTTCGTCGCCACGACGGGCGTCTGACCGCCCACACCGTCGTCCACGTAGCCGACGACCTGGCCCTTCTTCACGGTGGTCGCGGAGGTCAGAGCGTTGCGGATGGCCTCGATCATGGGCTTGGTGCGGTCCTGGACCAGCCGGAGGCTGGTGCCGCCGTCCGGGTCCGGGCCCTTGGCGTGCTGATCCATCGTGGCGCCGAGGATCAGCTGGTCCTTGCCGTCCACACCCTTGTAGGCCGCCCACACCAGCGCGCCGCCGGCCGCGGTGCTGGAGCCGGTCTTGATGCCCTTGATGCTCAGCTCACGGTGCTCGGACATCAGGTTGTTGTTGTTGTAGATCCGCTCCGGGAGACCCTTGTCGGCGTTCGGCATCGCGACGACCTGCCGGAACGCGGGCATCTTCATCACCTCTTCGGCCAGCTTGAGCTGGTCGACGGCGGTGCTGACGGTGGTCTTGTTCAGGCCGCTGGGGTCGGTGTACGTGGTGTTCTTCATGCCCAGGTCCTTGGCGGCGTCGTTCATCTTCTTCACGAACGCGTCCACGGTCGAGGACTGGGTGTCCCAGCGCGCCAGCAGCCGGGCGATGTTGTTGCCGGACGGGATCATCAGCATCTGCAGCATCAGCCGCTCGGAGTACTCGTCGCCCTCCTTGAGGCCCATCACCCGCGACTCGTTCTTCGACTCGGCGTCCTTGACCGCCGCGTCGTCGATCTTGATCTTCGGGCCTTCCTCGTCCTTCTTCAGAGGGTGGTCCTTCAGGATCACGTACGCCGTCATTATCTTGGCGACGCTCGCCGTCGGCACCGGCTTCTCGTTCCCGTACGAGCCGAGGCTGCCGGCGCCGACGACCTTCGCCGCGGCCTGGCCCTCGCCCGGCCACGGCATCTGGAACTTGTCGCCCCCGAAGGTGTACGAGGTCTTCTCGCCCAGCGTCAGAGCCGGGTCGGGCAGCGGGCGCACCTGCTGGACGACGACGAAGAGGACCGCCAGCAGGATCGCCAGCGGGGTCCAGATCTTGAACCGGCGGGCGACCGTGCGCAGCGGGGTCTCGGGCGGCGGCGGGGTATTGGTCAGCTGCGCCAGCAGGTCCAGCGGCGGCAGCGGCTGCTGCTTGGTCTGCTCGGAGTCGGGCAGCGCGCCGGGCTGCGCGGTCGCACCAGTCGCACCAGTCGCACCAGTCGCACCAGTCGCACCGGTCGTGGCCGCGGCGGGCGCCTCGGCGGCAGCGGCCTTCGCGCCCGGCTCCGTGCCGGTCTTGGCGGCGGCCTTCGCGCCCCACTTCGTGCCCGGGGCGACGTCCGGCTCGGCCGCCGGCTTCGCCCCGGTGGCCTGGGGGCTGTCCGGCTTGTCGTCGGCCTCCTCGGCTTCCTTGGCCGCCGGCTTGCCGCCCTTGCCCGCCTTGCCGGGCTTGTCGCCCCCGACCGGCCGCGGCGGCTTGATCGGCTGCGGGTCGGTCGACTTCAGCGCCACGAACTGACTGGTGCGCTCACCGTCCGACTCGGCGGCCCCGGGAGGCCGTACGGCCTTGATCGCGGTGGTCGGCTGGTCGACGGGCTCGGGCTTGGACTTGTCGTCGGCCTTGGGCTTGGCGGCAGCCTTGTCCTTGTCCGCAGCCGTCTTGTCCTCGGCCTTGGGATCGGTCTTGTCCGCCGCCTTGGTTTCGGCGGCCGCGGCCTTGCTCTTGTCCGCGGCCTTGGCGTCCGGCTTCGCGGACCCGGGGGCGGCCTTCCCCGCAGGCTTGGACCCGGCCTTGGCGTCCGGCTCGGCGTCGGCCTTCGCGCCGTCCTTCGCGTCAGGCTTCGCGACCGGCTTTGCCTCGCCCTTCGCCTCGCCCTTCGCGTCGGCCTTCGCGTCGGCCTTCGCGTCGGCCTTCGCGTCGGCCTTCGCGTCGGCCTTCGCGTCGGCCTCCGCGGCCTTCCCGGCCTCGTCCGAGCCCTTCTGCTTTGCGATCGAGAACACTCGCGTGGCCTCATCGACGGGCTCCTTGCCGCCCTCTTCGAAGCTCGGCGCCTTGAAGATCGCCGTCGGCTGGTCGACGGCCTTCGGGGCGTCCTCGGAGGCGGCTTCGGAAGCGTCCTCGCCCTTGGCCGCGGAACCCTTGGCGGCAGAGCCCTCGGACACCGAACCCTTGGAAGCGGAGCCCTTGGCGGCGCTCCCGGCCGGGGAACCCGTCGAGCGCCCCTTGGGCCCGGAGCCCTTGCCGGCGCCCGCGGAAGCGGCCTTCGCGCCGCTCTTGGGGGTGTTTTCGGCGGTGCTTGCAGCGGCACCCTCGGCAGCGTCCTTCGCCGCACCCTCGTCCGCGGCACCGGAACCAGCGTCGGCCGCGGTGGTGTCGTCGGCGTCGCCGGTGTCCGCGCCGGACCCGTCCTCGTCGCCGTCGTCGTCCGTGGCCGCCACCCACGCGGCGACCGCTTCCCGCAGCCGTTCGTCCCGGCCCTCGCCCTTGGCACCGGCCTCGTCGGCCGCACCGGACTCTCCAGCCTTACCGGCCGTGTCCGCCTTACCGGCCGTGTCCGCCTTATCGCCCTCGTCGGCCTTGTGCGCCTTACCGGCCGACCCGGCCACCTCCGCCGACTCTGCCGACTTCTCGGACTTGGCCGACTTGGCCGACTTCTCGGACTTCGCCGTCTTCGGCGGTTCGGCCGGGGTTTCACGGAAGACTGCGAGTCGCGGATCGCGTTCGCTCTCCGCCGTCTCCCCCGACGACTGCTTCTGCTCCGGCTTGCCGGGGGACTCGCCCGCCACCTATGTCTCCTTCACACGTTCGCGATACGTCGCGCTCTGTCTGGCCCAGTGTTGCCAAGTGTCCTGTGTCCGCGAAGCATGCCCGTACCGCCACGCGAAACGCTGGGCGCCCCGCCCCACAGAAGGCGTCGCCAACGAGCTAGACGAGAACGACATACCTACAGGTTCCCTGCCTAACCCCCCACGCGCTCTCGACAGATGAATGTGAGAGGGGTCACCCTGTCATTCATCCACGCGGGGAGGCATGGATGGGCAGGAGCCGCAGAACAATTCCGGAGGAGCTTCTGCTGCTCGCTTTGGACCCGGCAACGGGAACCACAGCGCAGCCGCAGTCGCTCGACCTCGGTCTGGCCGGGGCCCAGCTAGTAGAGCTGGCTCTGGCCGGACGGATAGCCCCTGACGGGGATCGTATCGCCGTGGTGCTGCCACGGCCGACCGGAGATCCGACTCTGGACTCCGCGCTCGAGTTGCTGCGACGTCGCGGCAGCCCGGTGCGCGCCGTCCACTGGATCGGCGGGCCCCGGCTGGGGCTGCGCCAGACGTATCTCACGCATCTGGAGCGGTGCGGCATGGTCCATGCCGTGGCGGGCCAGATGTGCGGGGTGCTGCCGACGACTCGCTACCAGGCGACGGACACGGCCATCAGCCGGGAGATCAAGAACCGGCTGGACAGTGCGATCCGCACCGGCGTACCGCCGGACCCGCGGACCGCGGCGCTCGCCGCACTGGCCCACGCGGTCGGCCTCGGCAAGCACCTGTATCCCGGGAACGAGGGGCGCTCGTCGCGCTCCCGCCTCCGGGATCTGATCCGGCACGACCCGATGGGCGGGCTGGTCGCACATGCCGTCATGGATGTGCAGAACGGCGTCGCGGCACAGCCGAGGCGCGCACCGGTGGCGGCGTCCGGAGCGGGTTCCGGGCCGGGAGCGGGCAGGCAGCCCGCGACCCGCATCGCAGCCGAGCCGGCGGGCGTACCGGCGCAGCCGAGGCACGGGTCCATGGCCCGCGTCGGCGCGCGTTGACGCCCTGCGTCGGCAAGCGTTGACGGGCAGCCCGGCACCGCACGACGGGCAGTCCACGAAGAGCCCGGCATCGCACAGCAGGCAGTTCACGAAGAGTCCGGCACCACATCACGGGCAGTTCAGGTAGAGCGCGAACACACCACGCACGACCCACGCGAGGTGCGCGTCAGGCGCACCATGGGCACCCGGCGCACCCCACGACCGGCGCACGGGGCACGACGAACCCACCGCACGACCGGCACCACGCGCGCTACCCGCACCACCGCATCACCCCAGCTCAGCACCACCCGTACAACCCGCACGACTCCAGCTCGGCATCACCAGAATGCACCACAGCACCACCGTCCCCACAGTCCCGTTCGGGAGCCGCAGCAAACGCGGGGTGGCGGGCCCGGCCGTTCCGGACGACGGCCGGGCCCGCCACCCCGCGCGCACGTCCGCTCGCCTTGTGTGTCCATTCCACTGCGCTGCGCGGACCTGGGATGGCAATCTGCTGAGCAGGAGAAATCAGCAGTACGGAGCCGGAGGTGCACGTCCCGTGGCATCCAACATCAATCCCACCGTCCGGCGGCGCCGGCTGGGCCAGGAGCTGCGCAGGCTTCGCGAGCTGAAGGGCATGACGGCCGAGGAGGTCGCCGAGCGCCTGCTCGTGTCGCAGTCGAAGATCAGCCGGCTGGAGAACGGCCGTCGCAGCATCAGCCAGCGGGACGTCCGGGATCTGTGCGGGGTGTACGAGGTCGACGACCACCGGGTCGTCGATTCGCTGATGCAGATGGCCAAGGATTCCCGCCAGCAGGGCTGGTGGCATGCGTTCGGCGACATCCCGTACAGCGTCTACATCGGTCTGGAGACCGAGGCGGCCTCGCTGCGGGTATACGAGTCGCTGCTCGTGCCGGGCCTGCTGCAGACGCCCGGGTACGCCGAGGCCGTCATCCCCGGCACGGTCCCCGAACTGACCCAGGAGCAGCTGGAGAAACGCATCCAGGTGCGAATGCGCCGCCAGGAGCGGGTCAACCACCCGGACAACCCGCTGCGGTTGTGGGCCGTCCTGGACGAGAGCGCGCTGCGCCGGGTCGTGGGCAGCCACCTGATCATGCGCGAACAGCTCGACCACCTCGTGGAGGTCAGCAATCTGCCCCATGTGACGGTTCAGGTGCTGCCGTACGACACGGGCGCGCACGCGGGGATGTCGGGCACGTTCTCGATCCTGGAGTTCGACGACGCGGCCGATTCGAGCGTGGTCTACATCGAAGGCGTCACCAGCGATCTGTACCTGGAGAAGACCAACGATGTGCACAAGTACACGATCATGTACGAGCATCTGCGGGCCCAGGCGCTGAGTGCGGACCACAGCAGGGAGTTCATCGCCGCGGCGGCGAAGAGGCACGCGGACAGCATGGCCTGATCATGGCGCCAGGGTGGCTGAATCCGTGATTCCGGAGCGAAGTTCGGCACCGTACACCGAGGCATACCCCAGTGAGAAGAGATCAAGGAATATGCCATACGGATGAGTGAACTGCTCCTGCCGTCCGTGATGTTGGCGCGTAGCGTCGGGACTACCGAATCCGCGGCAACGCGGTGCAACTCAGAGCGAGTCGGAGTGAACATGGCCATGCAGCCCAATTCCGCATTCTCCTGGACGAAGTCCTCGTACTCCGGTGGCAATGGCGCCTGCGTCGAGGTCGCCGTACCGGCGCCCGCCGCCATCGCGGTCCGTGACTCCAAGAACCCCGACGGCCCGCGTCTGACCTTCGCCACCACCGCGTGGAGCAGCTTCGTGGCGGGCGTGAGCAAAGGCGCGCACGACCTGACCTGAGCCGGTCGGTTCCGGTCCGGCCGGGGGCGCGGGCGACGCCCGTGAGTCCTTCTGTTCCGGTCACACCGCACGGTACGAACCGCATTTCGCACACCGCATAGGTACCACCCAGAGCCCTCTCGACTGGATCGCCGTCCCGGCCGAGGGGGCTCGGCCCTGCCCGCGCGCACCCGGGCGGACCGGTGCGCAGGCGCACGCACCGGTGCTGCCCCGACGCCTCAGCGCAACTCGTCCACGTACCGGTCGGTCCCGGGCACCGTGGGCACGAACGGCGCGACCAGCTCCACCCGCCCCAGCCCGGTGGCGGCGACCTCCCCGTCCAGCCCGGTGAACCACGGCTCCCAGCACTCGCGCGGGTCCTCCTGGAGGAACCACAGCAGCGTCAGCCGGGTGCCCACGCCCTCCACCTGCCGCACGTACGCCATCCGGTCGTCCGGCAGCGGGGTGGGCCCGAAGACCGTCACCATGGCCGCGGGCGAGCCCGCCAGCCGGCGCGGCAGCCGCTCGTCGCTCAGCCACCTCAGCAGTTCGGCACGGCGGCCCGCGTCCACCGCGTCGATGATCTCAACGACCAGCCCGGCGTACGGGTGGTCCAGGGCGTGGAAGTCGCGCGGGCCGCGGGTGCCGTCCCGGTAGACGGTGGCCCGGTGGTCGTGGAAGGCCGTGAAGACGTGCGTACGGGCGTGGTGGATGCGACCGTCGGCGTTGAGCCGCCGGTTGATGGCCACGGTCCAGCGCAGATGGTCGTCGTGGCGCCCCTCGGTGATCCAGTACGTGGAGAGGTAGCAGCCCGCGGTGACCGGCCGGGCGACGGCGGACCGCGCCGGATAACGCAGCAGCTGGAGGTCGCGGGTGGCGACCCAGCGGCGGCCCGCGAAGATCCACGGCATCGCCATCGCGCCGGCGAGGTAGTGATCGTCCTCGTACCAGCGGTTGTACGCGTACTCGTGGCCGGGGTGCGGCTCGACCATGGTGATCAGCGCGTGTCCGGGGCGCACGCCGTACGGGCCGACGGCGGCCAGTTCGCCGTAGGCCTGGCTGCGGGTGTCCGAGGGCTCGTCCGTGCCGGGGTCGTGGGTCATGCCCTTCACGTGTAGCTGACGCTGCGTCAGCTGAAAAGGCCTCGCCCCCGCCCCGCCCCCCGTTCACCATGCGGGCACCCCTGCACGCCCCCAGCCCGCCCGCCTAAGCTCCCTGCATCCTGCACCTATCGCATCTCGCTGCTATCGAGGGGCGGGCGGCTTCGCGCCGCCCGCGGCGCAGGTGGCACCACGACGGGAGAACGCCATGCACGCCCTGCCGGAAGACGTCCGACCCACCCCGCCGCTCGCCGCGCGCGCGGCGCAGACCGGCGGTTCCCCGGTACGCGAGATCCTCGCCCTGACCGCCCGGCCCGAGGTCATATCCTTCGCCGGCGGGCTGCCGGCGGGCGAGCTGTTCGACACCGCGGGCATCTCCGCCGCCTTCCGGCACGTACTGGACAGCGCGCCGCGGCGAGCGCTCCAGTACTCGACGACCGAGGGCGACCCGGCGCTGCGCGCGGCCGTGGCGGGCCGGGTGAGCGCCCGCGGCCTCGCCACCGGGCCGGACGACCTGCTGGTCACCACCGGCTCGCAGCAGGGCCTGTCGCTGCTGGCCACGGCGCTGCTGGAGCCCGGTGACACGGTGCTGGTCGAGGACCCGTGCTATCTGGCGGCGCTGCAGGTCTTCTCGTTCGCCGGTGCGCGGGTGGTGCCGGTGCCGGCCGACGACGCGGGCGTGGACCCGGAGGCGCTGGACGAGATCGCCGCGCGCGAGCGGCCCAAGCTGCTCTATCTCGTGCCGACGTTCCAGAACCCGACCGGCCGGACGCTGTCCGCCGGGCGGCGGGCCGCGGTGGCCCGGGTGGCGGCCCGGCGCGGACTGTGGCTCATCGAGGACGATCCGTACGGGGAGCTGCGGTTCGAGGGCGAGCCGGTGCCGTACCTCGGCACGTTCCCCGGCGCCGAGGACCGTACGGCGCTGCTCGGGTCCTTCTCCAAGATCGTGGCGCCGGGCCTGCGGCTGGGCTGGCTGCGCGCGCCGGCCGTACTGCGCCGCGCCTGCGTCGTCGCGAAGCAGGCGGCAGACCTGCACACCTCGACGGTCGACCAGGCGGCGGTCGCCCGGTACCTGGCGGGCCCTGGGCTGGACGCGCACCTGGACCGGGTGCGCGGCGCCTACCGCGCCCGGCGCGACGCCCTGGTGGACGGCCTCGCCGACGCCCTGCCGGAGGGTTCGCGCTGGAACCGGCCGGACGGCGGGATGTTCGTCTGGGCGACGATGCCCGCCGGGTACGACGCGACGGCGCTGCTGCCCGAGGTGATCCGGTACGACGTGGCGTACGTCCCGGGAGCGCCCTTCTACGCGGGGCCGGCCGACGCGGGGGCCATGCGGCTGTCGTTCGTGACGCATCCGCCGGAGGAGATCCGGGAGGGCCTGCTGCGGATGGCGAAGACGCTACGGGCTCCGCGACCGTAGCCATCGCGCGCCTGCACACTTATCCTGACGGCCCGTCACACCATGACCGTGATCGGGCCGTCCGGGAGGCGCGCATGCTGCTGCGGGACAAGACCGTCGTCGTCTCCGGTGTCGGCTCCGGGCTTGGCCACCAGGTGGCGGTGGCGTGCGTACGGGACGGCGCTTCGGTGGTGCTCGGCGCCCGTACGGAGTCCCGCCTCGCCGAGACGGCGGCGCAGGCCGATCCGTCGGGCGAGCGGGTCGCCTGGCGGGTGACGGACATCGCGGACGAGCAACAGTGCGCCGCGCTGGCCGCGCTGGCGGCCGAACGTTTCGGCGGCGTCGACGCCCTGGTCCAGGTGGCCGCGCTGGACTCGCACTTCGGCGGGCTGGCGAACGCCGACTTCGGCGCCTGGCAGGGGGTCGTGGACATCAACCTCTTCGGCGCGCTGCGGATGACGCGCGCCTGCCTGCCGTCGATGACGGAGCGCGGCGGCGGGTCGGTCGTGCTGATCGGTACGCAGTCGTCGGTCGCCGCGCCGTCCGAGGTGCGGCAGGCCGCGTACGCGGCGTCCAAGGGCGCGCTGGTCTCCGCGATGTACTCGCTCGCGCGCGAGCTGGGGCCGCGCAGGATACGGGTCAACACCGTGCAGCCGGGCTGGATGTGGGGCCCGCAGGTCGAGGCGTACGTCCAGTACGCGGCCCAGGCCGAGGACGTTCCGGAGCGCGAGGTGCTGGACCGGCTCACCGCGCGGATGGCGCTGCCGGAAATGGCGACGGACGCCGATGTCGCGCAGACCGCCGTCTTCCTGGCGTCCGGCCGGGCGCGGGCGATCACCGGCCAGTCGCTGCTGGTGAACGCCGGGGAGATCATGCGCTAGCAGCGCCCCGAAGCCCGCTCCCTGGAGGCCCCGCTCACGCACCGCCCCTTTCCCGGGCCCGTACCGCGCCTCTCCCGGGCCCGCGCCACGCCCGGCGAAGCGTGTGCTCACCATGGCCACGGCGACTGCTCCCAACAACTCCCCCAGCTCCCCCTGCGGCCCAAGAGACCGCCACGCCGTTCGCCGCGCTGACAGCAGTTCACATCCTTGACCGTTCGCACTCTTGACCACCCCTCGCCATGAACGGTTCAATCCCCGAAGTCCCCGCTCCCGCACGGGGGCGCCGCCCCGCGGAACGTACGGCGACGTGTTTCCCGTTCACAAGGCGGACCCCTGGAGGGGCCATGAACAGTCTCGACTGGGCCGTGCTCATCGGCTATTTCGGCGTGATGGTCGCGATCGGCGTGTGGTCCCACAAGCGCGTGGACGACGTGAGCGACTTCTTCACCGCCGGCGGCCGGATGCCGTGGTGGCTGTCCGGCATCTCGCACCACATGTCGGGCTACAGCGCGGTGATGTTCACGGGGTATGCGGGGGTCGCCTACCAGTACGGCGTCACGTCCTACGTCACCTGGTCCTTCCCCATCGCGGTCGGCATCGCCATCGGGGCCCGCCTCTTCGCCGGACGCCTGAACCGGCTGCGCTCGCGGCTGCACGTCGCCTCGCCGCTGGAGTACCTCAAGAGCCGCTACAACCTGCCCACCCAGCAGGCGCTCGCCTGGTCCGGCGTACTGCTGAAGATCGTGGACGTGGGTGCCAAGTGGGCGGCGATCGCCACCCTGCTGTCCGTCTTCACCGGCCTCACCCTCAACCAGGGCATCCTGATCACCGGGGTGGTCACCGGCGTCTACTGCACGGTCGGCGGCCTGTGGGCGGACGCGCTCACCGAGCTGGGCCAGTTCGTCATCCAGTTGCTGGCGGGCGTGGCGATGCTGGTGACCGTACTGGCGGAGCTGGGCGGCGTCAGTGCACTGTGGGCGGTGTGGGACCGGCTGCCCGACAGTCACGCGCAGCCGACCGTCGGCCCGTACACGCTGACGTTCCTGCTGGCATACCTGTTCATCAAGACGTTCGAGTACAGCGGCGGGATGTGGAACCAGGCGCAGCGTTACATGGCCACCCGCAGCGCCCGCGAGGCGCGGCGCTCGGCGCGGCTGTCCGCCGCCCTGTGGTTCGTGTGGCCGGCGGTGCTCTTCTTCCCCATGTGGGTGGCGCCGCTGCTGGTGCGGGCCGAGAAGCCGGACGCGTCCGACTCGTACGCGCTGCTCACCGAGCGCCTGCTGCCGCACGGCCTGCTGGGCCTGGTCATCGTCGGCTTCTTCTCGCACACGATGGCCATGTGCTCCTCCGACGCCAACGCGATCTCCGCCGTCTTCACCCGTGACATCGCGCCCGCGCTGCCGAAGCTGGGCGCCCGGGCCCGCAGCTGGTCGCACCGGGCCGGCCTGCTGGCCGCGCGCCTGTCCACCGTCGCCTTCCTGGCCCTGTCGATGGCCATCGCCACCCAGGTCAACTCGCCGACGTTCAAGGACATCATCACCGTCGTCATCAAGTGGGTGGCCGGGCTGGTGGGGCCGATCTCCATCCCGTTCCTGCTCGGCCTGGTGCCGCGCTTCCGCAGGTCGGGGCCGACCGCGGCGCTGGTGTCCTGGGCGGCGGGCCTGTTCGCCTTCTGGCTCACGAACTACGGGCCGGCCGGCGTGCAGCTCCAGGTCCAGATCGTCGCGCCGGTGGCGACCTCGCTGGTCCTGTACGTCCTGATCGGCTTCCTCAAGCCGGAGGACACCCCGGAGCGGGATGCGGTGCTCGCCCGTATCAACTCCGGTGACGACGAGGGCGGGGACGGGTGCGGCGGCGGGCCCGGTGGCTCGGGCGCCGCCGCCCGCACGGTGGCCGGGCCGGTCGGCGGGCCCGGCCACCGTGCGACACCGCGGTGAGCCGGTCCGCGCGACCCACACGGCTCACCACGGCTCACACGGGCCTCCTGCGGCCTACTTCGTGTACCCGATCCGCTCGTACGTGATGTCGGCCATGCCCTGCGCACCGAGGTTGGCCAGGTTCTTCTTGGCCGCGGTGATCTCGGGCAGCTGGTAGGTGGGCAGTACGCCCGCGACCTGCCACGCCTCCGCGTCGGCCGCGTTGACGGTCTCCAGGGCGGCGGCCTGGTCGGAGCTGCGGCCGGCCTTGTCCAGCAGGTCGTCCAGCTTCGCGCTGCCGGTCTTGGCGTCGTTGCCGCCGCCGTCGCGGGTGTAGGTGTTGCTGGAGCCGGTCGCGGCGAACGGCGTACGGGAGTAGCTGTACGGCGCCACGTCGAAGTCGCCCGGGGTCACGTACTTGTCGAAGAACTCGTTGACCGGCACCGTCCGGATGTCCAGCCGCACGCCGACCTGGGCCCACATCTGGGTGAGGATGGTGGCCTCGTTCTTCGAGGCGGGCTGGCCGGTGGGGATCAGGAAGCGCAGCGTCAGCTCCTCGCCGCCCTTCTTGCGGACCTTGCCGCCGTCCAGCTTCCACCCGGCCTCGTCCAGCATCCGGCCGGCGGCCTTCGGGTCGTACGTGCCGAGGTCGCCGGAGTTGTTCCGGTAGCCCTTCTGGTTGGGCATGAGGAAGTGGTTGTTCAGCGGCTCGGCCGCCCAGTTGAGGCCCTTGACGCTGGACTTCACGAGCGTCTCGCGGTCGGTGGCCTTGAACAGCGCCTCGCGCACCCTGGGGTCGCTGAGCTTCGGGCTCCGGCCGTTGAAGGTCAGGTGCCGGTAGTTGGGGCCGCCGGCCTCGCGGATCTCCCCGGTCCTGACGCCGGACGCCTGCTTGAAGGCGGCGACGCCGGCGTTCAGGTCGAAGTAGTCGATCTCGCCGTTGGCGTAGGCGCCGGGCATCGACTCGGTCGTCATCGCATGGAAGACGATCTTGTCGAGCTTCGGCTTCTCGCCCCACCACGCGGGGTCGGGCACGAGGGTGACGGTCTGCGCGGTCTTGTCGATACCGCCGAGCTTGTACGCGTTGGCGGTGACGGGGATCGCGTTGAGGTAGCCGGTGGTGAAACCCTTGGCGCCGGCCATGTACTTCGCCGGGTAGAGCGGGGTGTTGTTCGGCGCGCCGAACAGCGCGCGCCAGTCCGCGTACGGCTTGTCGAAGGTCAGCACGGCCTCGTGGTCGTCCTTGCCCTTCCGTACGGACGACACGTCCTCGTACCCGGCCGGCGAGCCGACCTTGTACGCCGCGTCCTTGCTGCTCATCGCCCGTACGTTGGCCTCCAGGTCCCGGTAGGTGATCGGGGTGCCGTCGGACCACTTCGCCTTGGGGTTCAGGTGGTACGTGACGATCTGCTTGCCGCCCTCCGTACGGTCGGCCGCGTCCAGCAGGAACGCCTTGTTGGGCACCTGCTCGCCGTTGGGCGCCGAGTGCCACAGCGACGGCAGCACCGCCTCGACGACGGCGTTGGTGGCGGCCTGGTTGCCGTCCGTCTCCATCTCGTTGAACTGCACCGGGAACTGGTCGATCGCCCAGTTCAGCGTGCCGCCCTGGGTGAGCTGCGCCGGGTCGGTCTTGTTGATGTCCAGCGCGGTGGTCTTCGGCGTCTGCTTCGGCTTGCCGTCGCCACCCCCGTCGTCCGACCCGCCGCAAGCGGTCAGCGCTGATGACGCCACCACGACGGTGGCGACGAGGGCGAGCGGAACTCTGGAGTGCTTCATTGCGGAGACGTTCCCTTTCTCGACTGGACTGACGAAAACACAGGGAGAGCGCGGTACGGGAGGTGTTCTTCAGCCCCCTCCCGGCGGGGCCGCCGCGTCCGACGCACCCGATACATCCGGTGCGTCCGCCGCGTCCGTTGCGTAGTGGCAGGCCGCTTGGTGGCGGGTCGCGACGGAGCGCGGCGCCGGGTCCTCGTCCCGGCAGCGCCGCTGTTCCGGCGCGCCGAGCGCCGCGTACAGCGGACAGCGGCCGCGGAACCGGCAG
This sequence comes from Streptomyces sp. NPDC033221, assembly GCF_055577005.1. Classification (NCBI taxonomy): domain Bacteria; kingdom Bacillati; phylum Actinomycetota; class Actinomycetes; order Kitasatosporales; family Streptomycetaceae; genus Streptomyces; species Streptomyces sp. NPDC033221. The sequence goes on from NZ_JBVIQN010000004.1 coordinate 75,882, forward strand.
CCGGACGGCACGTCCACCGGACTCGGCAGGTCACCGCCCAGCAGGACGCGGGCCCGGGCCCGCTCCTTGCGCGGGTCGGGCAGCGGTACGGCGGACAGCAGGGCCCGCGTGTACGGGTGGGACGGCGCCGCGAACACGTCCGCGGTGTCGCCCGACTCCACGATGCGGCCCAGATACATGACCGCGACCCGGTCGGCGCTGTGCCGCACCACGGACAGGTCGTGGGCGACGAGCAGGTAGCTCAGGCCCAGCCGGGCCTTCAGCTCGTCCAGCAGATTGAGCACACCGGCCTGCACCGACACGTCGAGGGCGGAGACCGGTTCGTCCAGCACCAGCAGCCGCGGCTCCAGGGCCAGGGCGCGCGCGATGGCGATGCGCTGGCGCTGGCCGCCGCTGAACTCCCGCGGGTAGCGGCCCGCGTCCGCGGCCGCCAGCCCGACCGTCTCCAGCAGTTCGGGGACGCGGGCGGCGATCCGGGCCCTGGGCCAGCGGTGGGTCCGCAGCGGCTCGGCGAGGATGTCACCGGCCGGCATCCTCGGGTCCAGGGCGGCCGTCGGGTCCTGGAAGACGATCTGAAGGTCACGGCGCAGGCCGCGTCGCGCGGCGCGGTCCAGGCCGCGGACGTCCCTGCCGAAGAGGCGGATGGTGCCGGCCTGCCCGGTCGCCAGGTCCATGATCTCCATCAGGGTGGTGGTCTTGCCGCACCCGGACTCGCCGACCAGGGCGACCGTCTCCCCTTCCCGTACGGCGAGACTGATGCCGTCCACGGCCCGTACGGTGCCCACGGCCCGTTTGACGAAGGTGCCCCGGGTGAGCGGGAAGTGCTTGACGAGGTGGTCGACTTCGAGGACGGCGGGGCCCGCCGCCACCGCCTTCGGGTCCGCTCCCGCCGCTCCCCCCGGCTGCCCGCGGAAGATCTCCGCCCGCGGCAAGGTCCCCGCCGCGATCTCCTCCCCCCGGTGGCATGCGGCGGTGTGCGCGGCGCCCGCGCCTGCGGCCGGGGTCGGCACGGGTTCCGTCTCCGTACAGTGGTCCGCGGCGACGGGGCAGCGCGGCGCGAACGGGCACCCAGGCGGCAGGGCTGACAGCGACGGCGGGTTGCCGTGTACGGGCACCAGCGGCGCGCCCGTAGGACCGTCCAGTCGGGGCGTCGCACCCAGCAGGCCGATCGTGTACGGCATCCGGGGCCGGTAGAAGATGTCGTCGACCGGTCCGGACTCCACCGGCCGGCCCGCGTACATGACCTGTACCCGGTCCGCGGTCCCGGCGACGACGCCCAGGTCGTGGGTGATCAGGACGACCGCGGCGCCGGTGACTTCCCGGGCCGTCCGCAGGACGTCCAGGATCTGCGCCTGGATGGTGACGTCCAGGGCGGTGGTGGGCTCGTCCGCGATGATGACGCGCGGGTCGTTGGCGATGGCCATGGCGATCACGGCGCGCTGCCGCATGCCGCCGGAGAACTCGTGCGGGAAGGCGTCCGCACGGCGGTGCGGGTCGGGGATGCCGACGAGGCCGAGGAGTTCGACGGCGCGTGTCCGGGCGGTTTTCCGGCTCAGGTCCTGGTGGATTCGGAGGGCTTCGACGATCTGGTTGCCGATGCTGTGGACGGGGGTGAGGGCGGACAGCGGGTCCTGGAAGACCATGCTGATGCCGTTGCCGCGGATGCCGGACAGCGCGGCGTCGTCGAGGCCGAGCAGTTCCCGGCCGTCCAGTTCGACGGAGCCGTGTGCCTGCGCGCCGTCCGGCAGCAGCCCGAGGACGGCCTGTGCGGCGGCGGACTTGCCCGCGCCGGATTCCCCGACGATACCGAGGACTTCGCCGGGCCGTACGGTGAAGCTCAGGCCGCGTACGGCGTGTACCGGGCCGTTCTCGCCGGGGAAGGTGACGTGCAGGTCCGTCACGCGGAGTGCGGGGCGGGCGGCCGTCTCCGTGGGGGTGGCCGGCTGTTCGCTCACCGGCGGGCCGCCGTCTCGTTCGCGTCCGGGCGCTCGGCCGTACGGAATGCACGCCTCCGGCGTCCCTTGGCGCGGGCCTGCGCTCCTGCCGCGTCGGGGTCCAGCGCGTCCCGGAGCCCGTCGCCGACGAAGGCGAGGGAGACGCCGATGAGGACCAGGCACCCGGCGGGGAAGAAGAACAGCCACGGGTAGCTCGCGGCCATGTTGGTGTTGTCGGCGATGACCGTGCCCAGGGAGACGTCCGGCGGCTGTACGCCGAATCCGAAGTACGACAGCCCGCTCTCCCCGATGACCGCGGCCCCGGCCTGGATCACCGCGTCGATGATGAGCAGGGAGGCCATGTTGGGGAGGATGTGCCGGAAGACGATCACCGGCGCCGGTACGCCCATGTAGCGGGCGGCCTTGACGTATGCGCGTTCCTTGAGCGTGAGCGTGACGCTGCGGACCACCCGCCCGGTGATCATCCAGCTGAAGGCGGCCAGCAGGACGACGAAGACCGGCCAGCCCGAGCCGCGGACGAGCGGTGACAGGACGGCGACGATCAGGAAGGCGGGCATCACCAGCAGCAGGTCGACGCATCCCGTCAGAACGCGGTCGGTCCAGCCGCCGAAGTACCCGGCGAAGGCGCCCACCACGGCCGCCAGGAAGGTGGAGACCACCCCTACCAGGACGCCGATCACCAGGGACTTCTGGAGCCCGCGCAAGGTGAGCGCGTACAGGTCCAGGCCGCTCTGGGTGGTGCCCCACCAGTGGTCGGCGGACGGCCCGGAGAGGAAGTTGAGGAAGTCGTGGGTGCGGTGGTCCCAGGGGCTCAGCAGCGGGCCCGCGTACGCGGCGAGGAACAGCAGGACGAGCAGCGCCAGCCCGGCCAGCGCGAGGCGGTTCCGCGCGAAGCGGCGTGCGGTGAGGCGGGCGCGCGACGCGCCTGCGGTACGCATCACCGCACCCGTACGCGGGGATCCAGGGCCGCGTACAGCAGGTCCGAGAGCAGCCCCGCGGCCAGTACCAGCACGGCGGTGAACAGCCCGACCGCGGCCACCGCGTTGATGTCCTGCCCGGCGACCGAGTCGACGAGCAGTTCGCCCATGCCGTGCCAGCCGAAGGTCTTCTCGACGAAGGTGGCACCGGCGAAGAGCAGCACGATGTTGTAGACCAGCAGCGGGACGACCGGCAGGACGGCCGTGCGCAGTCCGTGCCGCAGCAGCGCGGTGCGGCGGCGCAGGCCCTTGGCGCGGGCGGTGCGCAGGAAGTCGGCGTTGAGCACGTCCAGCATGGTGTTGCGCTGGTAGCGGCTGTAGAGGGCGACCTGCACGATGATCAGGGTCAGGGCGGGCAGCAGCATGTGCTGGGCGCGGTTGAGGAGCGCCGCGGGGTCCCAGCGGCCGGCGTACTGTGCGTCGTACTCGCCGAGGACTTTGATCGTCTGCGTGCCGTCGTTGAGGGCGGTGGCGCCGATCTTCAGCGCGACACCGATCACGAACACCGGCATCGCCAGCACGAAGAACGAGGCGAGGGTGGAGAGCCGGTCGGACCACCGGTACTGGCGGATCGCGCCGTACGCGCCGACGGCGACGCCGAGGGCCGAGCCGACGAAGGTCGCCAGGAGCAGCAGCCGGGTGCTGACGCCGACCCGGCGGCCGAAGTCGTCGTTGAGGGAGTCGCCTTCGACGGTCCGGCCGAGGTCGCCGTGGGCGACGTCACCGGCCCAGCGGGCGAAGCGGATCACGACGGGGGTGTCCGGGTTCATGTTGACGTCGTCGAGGGTGCGGGTGACGGCGGCCTCGGGCAGCGGCGGGTTGCGGCCTTCGAAGCGGGCCCGCGGGTTCAGGCTGAGCCCGGCGAGGACGTACGTCAGGGACGCGGCCACGACCACCAGGACCAGGTAACTGGCCAGCCTTCGCAGCAGGTAGCGGCCCATGGTCTGTCTCCCCCTCGTAGCCTCTTACGCCTCGTCCGTCCCGTACGCCTTCGGTACGGGCCGCCCTGGGCCCCCTGGGCTGTTCTCGCACGGGCGGGGCGGGTTTGTCGACCAAGGCTCCCCCAAAGCGGGACATCGCGAATGCCCCTGGGCCGTAACCGACTTCGCGGAATCGGCTGTCCCGGTTCACGCACGCGGGTACCGCTCCAGCCACCCCGGCGCCGAATTCCCCGGCCCGTGCAGGGCCGGGCCCTGCGTCATCTCCATGGCGAAGTCGTCGGCGAGCTGGAGGATCGTCGCACGGCCCTCCACCTCGGCCAGCCACATGGGCGGCAGCGCCGTCTCGCCGTGCAGCGTGCCCAGCAGGTTGCCGCAGATGGCGCCGGTCGAGTCGCTGTCACCGCCGTGGTTGACGGCCAGCAGCAGCCCGTGCCGGACGTCCTCGGCGACCAGCGCGCAGTACACGCCGATCGCCAGGGCCTCCTCGGCGGTCCAGCCCTCGCCCAGCGACTCCACGCGGGCGGCCGTGGGCATCCCCTGCCGTACGGCACCCAGCGCCTCCTTGAGCGCGTCGCTGGTCTCCTCGTGGCCGGGCCGGGTGGCCAGGTGGGCGAGTGCCTTCTGCACCGCGCCGTCCAGGTCCTCGCCCCGGGCCAGCGAGTGGGTGATCACCGCCAGGGCGCCGGCCGCGAGGTAGCCGGTCGGGTGGCCGTGCGTCTGGGCGGCGCACTCGACGGCGAGCTGGAAGACCAGCTGCGGCTCCCAGCCGACCAGCAGCCCGAACGGCGCCGACCGCATCACCGCGCCGCAGCCCTTGGACCCGGGGTTCTTGGGCTGCTCCAGCGTCCCCATCACCTCGTCGCCGAGCCCGGACAGGCAGGCCCGGCCGGGCGCCCGCTGCGCGTACAGCCACTCCTCGCGCGCCAGCCAGCCGTCGTCCTTCCTGCGCTCGTCCGGTCCCCAGTCGCGCTGGGTGGCGGCCCAGCGCAGGTACGCGCGGTGCACGTCGGTGGGCGGGTGCCAGGCGCCGGTGTCGCGCCGCACCTGGGCCCGGATCAGCCCGTCGACGGTGAACAGCGTCATCTGGGTGTCGTCGGTGACCGTGCCGCGCCGTCCGAAGGCCGGTACGTAGTCCGTCACGCCCTCCTGGCCGTGCGCCTCCCGGATCGCGTCCAGCGAGCTGAACTCGATGCCCGCGCCGAGCGCGTCACCGATCGCCCCGCCCAGCAGGCAGCCCCGTACCCGGCTGCGGAAGTCCTGCTGTTCGACCCGGCCCCAGATGGCCGTGCCGCCTGCCGCTGCGCTCACTTCGGTCCCTCCCCGTGGCCCACCACATCCCTTATGGGGCCCTTACGCTCCCCCTGCCGCAGCACTGTAATCGACCAAGAACAGTCAACTCCGGGCAAGGAACGCTATGCGAACAGTCACCCCGGAGGAGGCTTTTGATTACTACGGTCCCGTTCAGCACAGTCGTGCCCCTTGCACACCGAGGCCATACGACCGGCATGCCGGGGGAATGCTCCTCCCATGCCCGACTTCGAGTGGGACCGCACCGCCATGGCCACCGTGGCCTGCGCCCTGGCCGGTGACAGCGACGGTGCCGTGGAACTCCTCCGGCCGCTCTCCCAGCGGGACGTGTGCCAGGTCACCGTCCGGCTGGCCGCGATGGCCGCCGACGCGCTCATCTCCGCCGCCGAGGACACCGGCGGCGACCGCGCGGAAGCACTGGCCCAGTGGCAGCAGTGCATCCTCCAGCACGAGGCGGAGGCGGGGACGGGGGACGGGTGAGGTGACGGGCGTCCGCCCGGTCACGCCGTCCCGGGGGCCGCCGCGGCCAGCTGCCGCAGGAGTACGCGGTGTACGGCCCCCAGCTGGCCGGAGACCGTGGCGTCCCGCTCCGTCCACAGGGCCGTCAGGTCCCGCAGCCCGGCCTCCGCCTCGGCCACACGCTCCCAGGTGGCGCCGTCGCCGGACAGGCCGGCGAGCGCGGTGCGGGCACCGGCCCAGTCGGCGAGCGCGCACCGCGTGACGATCATGATGACGGCGGGGCCCATGAGGTCGTCACCGTGCGGCGGCCGGATCTCCGCGCCCCGTAGCGCCTCCCAGACGGGCGCGGAGTCCCGTACTCCGCCCACTGCGGCGGCGAGCAGCGCGGACTCGTACCGCACCGGCGACTCGTCCGGCGCGAGGGCCGACGCCGCCTCGACGGCTTCGCGTGCCGCGTCCAGCCATCCCGCCCGGCGCAGGCACCCGGCCCGCGCGGCCAGGAAGACGGCCCGGGCGGCGTCCGGCACGGTGGTCCCGTCGGCGTCGGCCAGGGCCCTGTCGTAATCGGCGAGCGCTTCTTCCTCCGCCCCCAGCAGCTGATGTGCCTTGGCCCGGCGGGCGAAGGCCCAGGGATTGACGGACTCCAGGGCGATGACCCTGCCGAAGTCCGCCAGTGCCTCCGTGAGCCGGCCCGCCAGGAGGGCCACCCGCCCCCGGGCCGCGGCGGCCCACGCGTACGACGGGTTGACGGCCAGCGCCCGGTCGAACTCCGCCAGCGCTTCCTCGTACCGGTCCATGGCGCGGTAGGTCATGCCCCGCTCGGCCATCGCCCAGGCGTAGTCCGGGTACAGCTCGATCGCGTGGGCGAGCACCGCCAGCGCCTCCTCGTGGCGGCCCAGGTGGCGCAGGCAGACGGCGCGGCTGCCGTGCGCCTGGGGGTAGAGCGGGTCCAGCTCCAGCGGCCGGTCGAACGCGGTCAGCGCCCGCTCGTACCGGCCCATGAGACGGTTGGCCTCGCCCAGGTGGAACGCCGCGGAGACCGAGCGCGGATCGAGTTCCAGGGCGCGGGTGAAATCCCGGACGGCGGGCTCGAAGTCGCGCCGGTACCGGTGGGTCAGTCCCCGCCCGACCAGCGCGTGCGCGTCGTCCGGCGCCAGCTCCAGGCACCGGTCGAAGTCGGCGAACGCCTGCGGCCACGACTCGGCCTTACGGTGTTCACGGCCACGGAGGCGGAGGACCAGCGCCTGTTCCGGCACGCCGAGACCGGGCCGGGCGAGCAGCGTGGTGAGGGCCTGTGCCAGGCCGTCCGGCCCGTCGAGTGCGGACAGCAGCCGCGCTCCCCAGTCGCGGGGCTGCGGCGCGTCCGCGTCCTCGCCCGCCTGCCGGACGGTCTCCGCGACCAGGCGCACGGCGGGCGGCTCGTACTGTGCGGTGGCCGCCACCTCGGACAGTGCCTCGGGCAGGAACCCCCGCGGGTCGGCACACAGACCGTGATAAACCTCCCGCAGCCGCAGCTCCCGCCACCGCTCGTCCCGGTGGCACGCGCCCGCGTCCCGGCCGCCCGCGCACTCCTCCCGCCCTCTCCGCGCCGCCTCCGCCAGCCGCCCGTGCCGCTCGGCCCAGACGCGCGGCGAACGGCGGCGCTGGACGCGCAGCATCGCCGAACGGACCACCTCGTGGTACTGCCACCGGTCTCCCCGGCCGGTCACGAACGGCAGCCCGCACAGCCATCCGAAGTCGCCGGCGGCCTCCGCGCCCACCGCTTCCCCGTACACGTCCTCGTCCAGGCTGCGCGGCAGGGCGGCGGCCAGCGCCGCCTCCCTGCGCACCGGATCGGTCTCCCATTTCAGAAAGCGCTCGACAGCGGTGTCGCTCGGGTCGCCCACGACGTCGGCCGCGCGCGGGCGGGTCCCGGCGAGCGTCGAGACCAGCACCGGGAGGCCGCCGGAGAGCCGCAGGATGGCGTCCACGGTGTCGGCGTCGGTGATGTCCTTGGCCGCCAGGTAGCGGCGGGCCTCGGCGTCCGTGAAGGCGTCCAGCGGTACGTCCGCGACGTGTTCGAGGTGGTCGGCCCAGCAGTTGCGGTCCAGCGCGTCGCGCCCGGCGAGGACGACCATGACGTTCGGCGCGAGCGGGCCGTGGCGGTCGCTGAAGAGGAGGTCGCGCAGCCAGGCATCGAGCAGCGGGCCGGTCGCCTCGTATGTGTCGAAGAACAGTGCCAGTACGGGTACGGCGTCGGCGGCGTCACCCAGTTCCCGTACGAAGACCGGCGTCAGCACCTCGACCGGGGACAGCACCAGCCGTACGTCGTCGTGGTTGCGCAGCCGCGCGCCGATCCGGCTGCGCAGCCGGTCGGTGCCGCGGGCGGCCTGAGTGGTGTCCACCGCGCCGACGAGGGGCCCGGCGCCGGGGATCAGGCCGATGCCCGCCATGCCCACCCGGACGGCGATCATGCTGCCGGACGAGGGCGGCGCCGTCCTGTCACCCGGCTCCCCCGGGCCCGCGAGCGCCGCCTCCGCCTCGTGCCGGCGCTCCCGGTAGGTGGCCAGCAGCTTGTCGAAGGCCTTCAGCGGGCTGCCCTGGCGGCCGAGCCGGGCGCTGATCTCGGCCATCGCCTCCGGGACGCTGTGCACCGACTCGTCGACGTACACGGTCAGCGCGCCCAGTTCGCGTGCCATCTGCTCGAAACGCTGCACCAGGGAAGTCTTTCCGACGCCGCCCTGGCCGTGCAGGTGGTGCAGGAACCGGAAGTCCGGGTCGGCCGGGTCCCGGGCGAGGTTGGCCCGGAACGCGGCCAGCTCTCCCTCGCGGCCGACGAAACCGTCCCCGCGCCGGGCCCGGATCAGCTCCTGGCGCGAGAGCCGTCTGCGGTCCACCGCTCACCTCCCGGGCCCGCGCTCCCCCGGCGGGCTCCGGGCGTAACCGTAGCGGGCGGCGGCCGCCCCCGGGACCTCCCGGCTACTCCGCTTCCCGGCCCCTCCCCGCTGCCCCCTTCCCGGCCTCTCCCGCTACTCCACCACCGGCAGCAACTCCGGCAGATGCCCGTCCGAGGCCAGCGCCGCCGCCTCGCGCTCCGGGGCCACCGGCCCGTACGTCGTCGTGCGGGCGCGCGACGGGCGGCCCGCGGCGTCCGCGATGGCGATCAGGTCCTGGATGGAGCGGTACGAGCCGTAACCGGAGCCCGCCATCCGGGAGATGGTCTCCTCCATCAGCGTGCCGCCGAGGTCGTTGGCTCCGGAGCGCAGCATCTCGGCGGCGCCTTCCGTGCCGAGCTTGACCCAGCTGGTCTGGATGTTGGGGATGTGCGGGTGCAGCAGGACGCGGGCCATGGCCGTGACCGCGCGGTTGTCGCGGGTGGTGGGGCCGGGCCGGGCGATGCCGGCCAGGTAGACGGGCGCGTTGGTGTGGATGAACGGCAGCGTCACGAACTCGGTGAACCCGCCGGTCTCCTGCTGGATCTCGGCCAGCAGCCGCAGATGGCCGAGCCAGTGCCGGGGCTGGTCGACATGGCCGTACATCATCGTCGAGGACGAGCGGATGCCCAGCTCATGGGCGGTTTTTACGACCTCGACCCAGGTGGCGGTGGGCAGCTTGCCCTTGGTCAGCACCCAGCGGACCTCGTCGTCGAGGATCTCGGCGGCGGTGCCGGGGATGGTGTCCAGGCCGGCGGCCTTGGCCTCGCTCAGCCACTCGCGGATGGACAGGCCGGTGCGCGTGGCGCCGTTGACGACCTCCATCGGCGAGAAGGCGTGGACGTGCATGCCGGGCACGCGTTCCTTGACCGCCCGCGCGATGTCGAAGTACGCCGTGCCGGGCAGGTCGGGGTGGATGCCGCCCTGCATGCACACTTCCACCGCACCCACGTCCCACGCCTGCTGGGCGCGGTCGGCGACCTGGGAGAGGGACAGGGTGTACGCGTCGGCGTCCGTGCGGCGCTGGGCGAAGGCGCAGAAACGGCAGCCGGTATAGCAGACGTTGGTGAAGTTGATGTTGCGGGTGACGATGTACGTGACGTCGTCGCCGACCGTGGCGCGGCGCAGGTCGTCGGCGATGCCGCAGAGCGCGTCCAGCGCCGGGCCGTCGGCGTGCAGCAGGGCCAGCGCCTGGTCGTCACCGAGCTTGGTGGGGTCGTCGGCGGCCTGCGCCAGGGCGGCGCGGACGTCCGTGTCGATGCGCTCGGGCGCCATACCGGGGGCGGCGGCCTCGCGCAGCGCGTCCCAGTCGCCGTACACCTCGTCGAAGTCGTCGCGCCGGTCGGCGGTGCGGCCGTCCGTGTCGATGGTGCGGTGCAGGTCCGTACGGCCCGCTGAGCTCATCGAGAAGCCCTCGTCGGGCTCCTGCCAGGGGCGGCCCTCGACCACCGCGTCCGGGCGGGCCAGCCCCGTCTCCGGGTCGGCCAGCGCCCGTACGTGCGGCAGCAGGCGCGGGTCGAGCCAGGGCTCGCCGCGCTCGACGTACTCCGGATAGACGGCCAGCCGCTCGCGCAGCTCGAAGCCCGCGGCGGCGGACTTCTCGGCCAGTTCCTCGATCTGCGGCCAGGGCAGCTCGGGGTTGACGTGGTCGATCGTCACCGGGGAGACGCCGCCCCAGTCGTCGATGCCCGCGTCGATGAGCAGCGCGTACTCGGAGTCGACGAGGTTGGGCGGCGCCTGGAGGCAGCCGGACGGGCCGAGGATGTGCCGGGCGACGGCGACCGTGGCGGCCAGGTCCTCCAGCTCCGCGTCCGGCATGCCGCGCATGGCCGTGTCCGGCTTGGCACGGAAGTTCTGCACGATGACTTCCTGGATGCCGTGGTACGCGCGCTGCACCTTGCGCAGCGCGAACAGCGACTCGGCGCGCTCCTCGAAGGTCTCACCGATGCCGATGAGCAGCCCGCTCGTGAAGGGGACGTTGGAGCGCCCGGCGTCCTCCAGGACGCGCAGCCGCACGGCCGGTTCCTTGTCGGGGGAGCCGTGGTGCGGGCCACCGGGCTCGCTCCACAGGCGCTCGGCGGTGGTCTCCAGCATCATGCCCATCGACGGGGCGACCGGCTTGAGCGTCTGGAAGTCCGTCCAGGACAGCACGCCGGGGTTCAGGTGGGGCAGCAGCCCCGTCTCCTCCAGGATGCGGATCGCGATGGAGCGCACGTACGCGATGGTGGAGTCGTACCCCTCGGCCTCCAGCCACTCGCGCGCCTCGGGCCAGCGGTCCTCCGGCTTGTCGCCGAGCGTGATCAGCGCTTCCTTGCAGCCCCGTTCGGCGCCGCGGCGGGCGATGTCCAGCACCTCGTCCGGGGACATGAACATGCCGTGGCCGGCGCGGCGCAGCTTGCCGGGAACGGTCACGAACGTGCAGTAGTGGCACTTGTCGCGGCACAGGCGCGTCAGGGGGATGAACACGCTTTTGGAGTACGTGATGACACCGGGCCGCCCGGCCGCCGCCAGCCCCGCGTCGCGCACCCGGGCCGCGGACGCGCACAGGTCCCGCAGATCGTCGCCGCGCGCCTGGAGCAGCACCGCGGCCTCACCGACGTCGAGCGCAACGCCGTCCCGGGCCCGCTTGAGGGCGCGGCGCATGGCGTTGGCGGTGGGGGCGGTGGCGGAAGAGGAGGTGCCGGTGGGGACCGCCACCCGGTCCGTCCCCTGCCCGGGTACCTGCGCGCTGCTAGTCATCCAACGAGCATACGAGCGACCACCGACAGTGCCGCCGACCGGATGGCCTGCGACGGTGTGCCACTGATCACGTCAGACGGAGGTTCCCTCCGGGGCGCGGGCGGGCAGCCTGGGCGGGAGAGATATGCCCGTATGCGCGGGAAATCGGGCGCCACTCCCGTACGGAGGACCAGTTGCCCGTACTTACCGCGCGGCTCACAGATCCGTACTTACCACGCAGCTCACAAATACTGCGCGAACTCGTCCAGCGTCCGCAGTACCTCCGCCTCGCCCGCCGGCGGCAGCCCCACGACGACCTCCTCCAGCCCGAGATCCCGCAGCCGCGCCAGCTTCCCGGCCGACGGCCGCACCCCGCACGGCACCACCACCGGCTCGCCGTCCCGGCCCGCCTCCGACCACGCCTGCCGCAGCGCCGGCAACGCCTCCGCCAGCCCTGCCGCACCGATCGGCAGCCAGCCGTCCGCGTACTCCGCGATGCCCGCGAAGAGCCGGGGGCCCGCCGCGCCGCCGAGCAGGGTGCGCGGCGCGCCCTTGACCGGCTTCGGGTGCGCCAGACTGGCCCGTACTGAAGCGAACCGGCCCTCGTACGCCGTCGGCTCGTCCGCCCACAGCGCACGCATCAGCAGCATCCGCTCCCGCACCAGCGCGCGCCGCGTCGACCACTCGACCCCGTGGTCGGCCGCCTCCTCCACGTTCCAGCCGTACCCCACGCCCAGCGTGAACCGCCCGCCCGACAGGAAATCCAGCGTGGCCACCTGCTTGGCCAGCACGATCGGGTCGCGCTGGGCGACGAGGGTGACGCCGGTGGCGACCGTCAGCCGTTCGGTCACGGTGGCGGCCTGGCCCAGGGCCACGAACGGGTCGAGCGTGCGCCCGTACTCGCGCGGCAGCGGCTCGCCCATGGGCGCGGGCGTGTCGCGACCGGCCGGGATATGGGTGTGTTCGGGGAGGTAGAGCCCGGCGAATCCGCGCTGCTCCAGCTCCCGCGCCAACCGGTCCGGCCGAATCGTCTCGTCGGTCAGGAAAATCGTGGTCGAGATCCGCATACTGGGCGTACCTCCGCGTCGGCAGTGCCCCCTTCCTACCCCCGGGAACGGGCAGCGTCCATGAGGCGCCGGTGCGGTCGCCGCGGAACACGCCACGCGGTGCGCCACACGAGAGCGTTTCCTGCCCGACCTCTTCCCTTGCCCGCCCGTTCACGCCTCAATACGAGGGTGCACGGAAGCTTGCGAAGGCTTACGACGCAGGCTCACGAAGGTCTGCGGGGGTTTCCGTACGCCGGTTCCGCCACGCCTCCCCGGGAGCGATGTCCCATGTGCGACGACGACAGACCCAGCGGCCCGCCCGGACGCCGCGCCCTCCTGGTGACGGGAGCCGCCGCGGCGCTTACGTTGAACGGTGTGAGCTTCGCGGCAGCCGACGAGGGCGGCGGCCGGACCGGTGAGACCACACGCAAGGTCACCGGACGGCTGCCCGTCGGCGCGCCCGATTACGTCTACCTCCCGGTCGAAGTCCCGCACGGGGTCCGCGAGATCGCCGTCGCGTACACGTACGACCGCCCCTCCGTACCGCCCGGCACCGCGGGCAACGCCTGCGACATCGGCATCTTCGACGAACGCGGTACGGACCTGGGCGGACGCGGCTTCCGCGGCTGGTCGGGCGGCGCCCGCACGGAGTTCTTCCTGCGCGCCGACGACGCCACACCCGGCTACCTCCCCGGCCCGGTCAACGCGGGCACCTGGCACATCGCCCTCGGCCCGTACACCGTCGCCCCACAAGGCCTCGCCTACGAAGTAACCATCACCCTCCGCTCCGGCGCCCCCGGCACCCCGCCCGTCCTCACCTACCCACCCCAACGCGCCAAGGGCCGAGGCCGTTCCTGGTACCGAGGCGACAGCCACATCCATTCCCTCCACTCCGACGGCAAGCGCACCCCCGCCCAGATCGCCGCCCTCGCCCGCGCCGCCGGCCTGGACTTCATCACCACCACCGAGCACAACACCACGTCGTCGCACCGCGCGTGGGACGGCCTGTGGGGCGACGACCTGCTCATCCTCACCGGCGAGGAAGTCACCACCCGCAACGGCCACGTGGTGGCCATGGGCACCGACCCCGGCGTCTTCATCGACTGGCGCTACCGCGCCCGCGACGACGCCTTCCCCCGCTTCGCCCGCCGCATCCGCCGCGCGGGCGGCCTGGTCATCCCGGCCCACCCGCACGCCCCCTGCATCGGCTGCAACTGGAAGTTCGGCTACACCGAAGCAGACGCGGTCGAGGTCTGGAACGGCCCGTTCACCCTCGACGACGAGGTGGCCATCGCCGACTGGGACAACGCCCTCATCGCCCACACCCACGACCGGGGCCGCTTCCTGCCAGCCGTCGGCCACAGCGACGCCCACCGCGACCCGGACGTCATCGGCCTCCCCCAGACCGTCGTCCTCGCCGACGACCTCTCTCGCACCGCCATCCTCGACGGCCTCCGCGCAGGCCACGCCTACCTGGCCGAATCCTCCGCCGTCACCCTCACCTTCACCGCCACCGGCCCCAAGGGCGAACACGCCACCATCGGCGACCGCCTCCCCGCCCCCAGCTCCACCCCCATCACCATCAGCCTCCAAGCCACCGGCGCACCCCCCGACTCCACAGCCCGCTTCCTCACCGACCAGGGCCAGCTCTTCACGGCCCCGCTCCCCACATCCGGCACCCTCACCTGGCAGACCACCCCGGCCAAGGCCACGTACGTACGGGCGGAGATCCGCCATCCGGCTACGGGTGCGGGGGTGCCGGGGGCGATGGCGGCGATGACCAATCCGATCTTCTTGGGACGAGGATGATGCCGAGGCCTCACGCCCCCTGCCGGACGACCGGTCGCCCGGGCGGCCCGGGAAGTACGCCCGCCGATGCCGCCGCGCCCGCCCTACGGCGACGACTCGTACCGCCTGTGCGTGCCCGCCGCGTCTGACCTGCCCACACGCAGCCGGAAGCCACAGCGCGACCACCGCACCATGTGGCCGGACGACACCCCGGCACTCAGCAGCGCTTCGCGCCCGGTTCCCTTACCGGCAGGCCCCTCAGCAACGTGTCGAGGAACAGGTCGAAGCGTGGGGCGCCGTGGCCGAGGTCGAGTGGGGTTTCCTGGGCGGCGAGCCAGCCGACGACGGTGGTGATGAAGATGTACCAGCTCTGCTCGGCCGGTCCGGGTTCGATTCCGGCGTGCGTGAAGGCGGTGACGACGTCCTGCCGTAGCCGTCCGAGGGCTTCGGAGTTGTGGCGGTGCGGCCGGGAGAGGCGGGTGGCGTAGCCGGGGACGGCGAGGAACTGGTCGTGCATGGACCAGGCGACTCGGGCGAGCCAGGGGCGCCAGTCGGAGTCCCGGGAGCCGTCGTGGGGGCTGTCGTGGGAGCCGCCGGGCGGTCCCTCGGCGGGCAGGATGCGTTCGACCATCGCCTCGCTGATGAGGTCGATGAGCTGGTCGCAGTTGCTGACCCAGCGGTAGAGCGCGCCGTGGCTGACGTTCAGTCGGGCGGCGAGGGCGCGCATGGTCAGCGTGTCGAGGTTCCCGGTCGAGATGGCCGCGTCCACGATGCGCTCGCGGCTGAGCTGCGCGGGGCGCCCCGGGCGGGGCCGGGTGGTCGTGGAGTCGGACACGGGCTCGGTCGTGGACTCGGACACGAACTCGGACTCGGGCATGGCGATGACTATACGGACCGGGTTGTTGGCGGGAGCTTGGTGAATTCATTAGTGACCACTGGTTACTAACGTCTTAGGGTCGAGTCGTGTCCGGCGCGTCCGGACGGTCACACGACGGCGTGGGAGGAAGCGATGACGAAGGACGACGTACCCCAGGGCACCGTCGCCGACGGTTTCCGGTCGGTACGGGACGAGTTCGCCGCGGTCACGGCCGAGGAGGGCGGCGACTTCGCCGCGCAGCTCGTGGCATACCGGCACGGCGAGCGGGTCGTGGACCTGTGGACCGGCCCGGAGATCAACGGTGATTCGCTGCTCGGCGCGTACTCGGCGAGCAAAGGCGCCGCACATCTGGTCGTTGCCCTGCTCGTACAGGAGGGCGTGCTGAATCTGGACCGGAAGGTCAGCCACTACTGGCCGGAGTTCGGCGTGGCGGGCAAGGAGCGCGTCACCCTGCGGGAGCTGCTGGCGCACCGGGCCGGGCTGGTCGGTACGGGCGACGGATTCACGCTCGACGAGCTGACCGACGACCGGACCGTCGCCGACCGCCTCGCCGGGCAGCGCCCGTACTGGCGGCCCGGCAGCGCGTTCGGCTACCACGCGCTGGTGATCGCCGCACTGAGCGGCGAGGTGGTACGGCGTGCCACCGGGCGCACCGTTCAGGAGCACTTCGCCGAGCGCGTACGCGATCCGTACGCGGTGGATTTCCACCTCGGACTGCCCGGCGACCAGGAAGCCCGATTCCTGAGCGCGCAGCCGGCGCTGCCGACCCCCGAGCGGCTGGCCGAGCTGGCCGCGCGCGCGACCGGCGCGAACTCCTTGCCCGGGATCGCGTACAACCGGCAGCACCCGCAGAACCCGGAGCTGTGGGACCTGCCGAACTTCCGAGCGGTACGAGCCGCCGGGCCGGCCTCGTTCGGCGGGGTGGCCTCGGCTCGCGGAATGGCCCGGATGTACGCGGTGGCGACCGGTCCGGTGGATGGTCTGGCGCCCCTGCTGACGGCGGACACCACTGCCGAATTCGCACAGGTCCACTCCATCGGCCACGACCTGGTCACCCGCGAGCACAAGGCGTTCGGGCTCGGCTTCCATGCGACGTCCGAGGTGTATCCGGTGCTGGGGCAGGGCGCGTTCGGACACAGCGGCGCGGGCGGCCAGCAGGCGTTCGCCGATCCGCGCAACGGACTTGCCTACGGCTACAGCCGCCGCCGGTTCCCGTTCCCCAACGGCGCCGGCCCGGAGAACGGCCGCCTGATCCGCGCGCTGTACGCCGCGGCCGACAGGCTCGGCTAGGGCGCTTCTGACGGATCTCCGCGGCATCGCGACTCCCCCAGCTACCGCTGGGAGGTGCCCCCAGGCACGCACCCTCGCCGCACGGCGCAAAGGGACAGGTGGCCGGGGCTGGGCGACCTGAAGGCCGTACTGGGCGGCTGACGGGTTGCGGGCGCGGCCGCACCCCTGAGCGCGGCCGTGCCCCCTACTCCTCAACCACCAACACCGGCGTCCCCCGCCCCAGCACCTCGCCCCGGAAGAACGCCGGGCTGCGTCGCCGCATGACCAGCATCAGGATGAAGCCGAGCAGCAGCAGGCCCACGCCGATGATGAAGACCGAGCCCACGCCCAGGACGGAGCTGCCGGAGCCGTAGGCCGGGTTCCACATGTCGATGAGGGTTTTGGTGAAGACGGCGGTGAGGAGCACGCCGCCGAGCGCCGGGAAGACGCCTTTGAAGAGCAAGTCGCGAGTCGATGCGCGCAGTTCGCGGCGGAAGTACCAGGCGCAGGCGAAGGCCGTGATCGCGTAGTAGAAGCAGATCATGAGGCCGAGGGCGTAGATGGTGTCCACGAGGACGTTCTGGGAGAGGAAGGTCATCCCGGCGTAGAAGACGCCGGTGGCGACGCCTGCCGCGATGGTGGCACGGCCCGGGGACCGGAAGCGCGGGTGGACGCGGGCGAAGGACGCCGGCAGCGCCTCGTACGCGCTCATGGCCAGGACCGTGCGGGCCACCGGGATGAAGGTGGTCTGGAGGCTGGCGGCGGCGGAGGCGAGGACCGCGACGAAGAGGAGTACGCCGAGGACCGGGCCCATCACAGGGGTGGCGAGGGCGGCGAAGACGTTGTCGGCCGTGTCGGGGTTGCCGAGTCCCGGGCCCTTGGCGCCGACGCCGGAGAACATCTGGGCGGCCACGGCGGTCAGCAGGTAGGAGCCGATGAGGACGATCATGGCGAGGAGGGCGGCGCGGCCGGGGGTCTTCGCGCTGCCGGCGGTTTCCTCGTTCACGGTCAGGCAGGCGTCCCAGCCCCAGAACATGAAGATCGACAGGGAGAGCCCCGCGGTGAAGGCGGAGAAGGACTGGACGGCGAAGGGGTCGAGCCAGGTGAGGGAGAAGTGCAGGGAGCCGGGGAGATCGCCGGAGGCGGCCTTGGTGAGAGCCATGGCCACAAAGACGGCCAGGACCGCGAGTTGGAGGCCGACCAGGGCGTACTGGACTCCCTTGGTGGCGGTCATGCCGCGGTAGCTGACGGCTGTGGCGAGGGCGATGAATGCCAGGCA
The DNA here is from genome assembly GCF_055577005.1 of Streptomyces sp. NPDC033221. NCBI lineage: Bacteria > Bacillati > Actinomycetota > Actinomycetes > Kitasatosporales > Streptomycetaceae > Streptomyces > Streptomyces sp. NPDC033221. Next base: position 93,411 of record NZ_JBVIQN010000004.1, read on the forward strand.
CGTCAGGACGTGGGCGGCCTTGTTGCCGTCCAGCGCGGCGATGGCGTCGCTGCCGGTGAGTTCGCCGAGGAGAAGGTAGAAGAAGGAGGTGGCCACGCCGGCGAGGTTGGAGAGGACGATGATGGTGGCGATCACCAGGCCCCAGCCGCACATCCAGCCGATGCGCGGGCCGAACGCCTTCACCGACCAGGTGAAGGAGGCGCCGCAGTCGGGAACGGCCTTGTTCAGCTCGCGGTAGGCGAACGCGACCAGCAGCATCGGCAGGAAGCCGGCGAGGAAGACGGCCGGCATCTGGAGGCCGACCTCGCCGACGGTGGGGCCGAGCGTCGAGGTCAGGCAGTAGACCGGGGCGACGGTCGAGATGCCGATGACGGCGCTGCCGAGCAGGCCGACGGAGTTGCCGCTCAGGCCCTTTCCGCGGGTCCCGCCGGTGCCGCCACCGGCCGTGTCACCAGCCGTGTCACCGGCCCTCGTTACCGTGTCTCCGGCCTTGGGCCGGGGGTCTACCTGAACCATGAACAGGACGTTAAGGGCTGCTGTTTCCGCATCGGGGGGCTGAAGATCCACCCCTGAGCGGCGTCGATTTCCTCGCTTCGTTAGGTGTGACGCACGTACCGGTCACCGTTTGCAAGGTTGGCTGCGCGTTACGAGCGGTAACTCGAAGGTCGTACCATCGAGTTCCGGTCTGCGGGAACCGCAGCACCGCCCGATTCGTCCCGTTTCAAAATTTTCCCGCGCCGTCCCGCGCCGGCCTCACCCCGGCCACACCACCGCCTGCGTCTCGCTGTACGCGTGCAGCGCGTACGAGCCGACGTCGCGCCCCACGCCGCTCCGCTTGAAGCCGCCGAACGGCGCCTCCAGGTTCCGGCCGACCGTGTTGACGCCGACCCCGCCCGCCCGCAGCCGCCCCGCCACCCGGAACGCGCGCGCCACGTCCCCGGACCAGACGTAGTCCAGCAGGCCGTAGTCACTGTCGTTGGCGAGCGCCACGGCCTCCTCCTCGTCGTCGAAGCGGAGGACGACGATCACCGGGCCGAAGATTTCCTCGCGGACGACCCGCATGGTGGGGGTGCAGTCGGTGAAGAGGGTGGGGGTTACGTAGAAGCCTCGCGGGAGGGGTGGGCGCTCGCCGCCCGTGACCAGGCGGGCGCCTTCCTTCCGGCCCAGTTCGACGTACCACTCCACGCGGTCGCGGTGCGCGGCGGAGATCACCGGGCCGACGACGGTGTCCACCGAGGCCGGGTCGCCGACCTTCAGCCGCCCGGCGTACGCGGCCAGCCGCTCGACCAGCCGGTCGTGGATGCCGCGCTGGGCCAGCACGCGCGTCGGCGCCGTACAGATCTGACCGCTGTAGAAGGAGTACGTGGTGCCGATCCCGGCGACCGCCGCGTCCAGGTCGGCGTCGTCGAAGACCAGTGCGGCGCCCTTGCCGCCCAGCTCCATGAGCTGGCGTTTCATGCCGCGTCCGCACACCTCGGCGATACGCTGCCCGACGGCCGTGGAGCCGGTGAAGCTGACCATGTCCACGTCCGGGGCGTCGACCGCGGCCTCGCCGACCGCCGGGTCCTTGCCGGTCACGAGGTTGACGACGCCCGGTGGTGCGCCAGCCTCGTTCAGCGCCTCCTGGAGCGCCTCGGCCAGGCGGTGGACGGAGAGCGGGTCCTGCGGGGCGGGCTTGACCACGACGGTGTTGCCCATGGCCAGGGCAGGCGCGATCTTGCCCGCCGGGTTGGCCCAGGGGTTGTTGTAGGAGGTGATGCAGGTGACGACGCCGACGGGGCGGCGCACCGCGAGCGCCCCGAGGACTGCGGCCTTCCCGAACGGGCCCGCCTCGTTGAGCTGCGGGGGCAAGGGGGTTTCCACCGGTTCCAGTGCTCCGCGCGCGTACCGCTTGAGGCGGGCGACGGCGACGCCCACCTGCATCGCGCGGGCGGTGCCGGTCGTCGCCCCGGTCTCCGCCTGCGCGAGCCGGGTGTACGGGCCTAGGTTGCGCGCCAGGATCTCGGCGGCGCGGTCCAGGACCCGCGCGCGGGTCTCGGGCGCCGTGCGCGACCAGGGCCCGAACGCCTCGCGCGCCGCGCGGGCCGCCGCGTACGCCTGGTCGCGGCTCGCCTCCGCGGCCTGTCCGACGACTTCTTCGGTCGCCGGGTCGATCACCTCGTAGTGGCCGCTGTCGGGTGTGGTCCACTCGCCGCCGATCAGCAGCTGCTCGGGGCGCCTCGGTGCGGTCGTGCCGGAAGCGCTCACCGCGTCCGCACCGTCTCGGTGTCCCGGCCCGACCGCAGCACCTTCCCGGGCACCGCCCCGGTCACCGTGCCGTCCCGGATCGTCTCGACGCCGTTGACCCGTACGCTCACAATCCCGGCCGCCTCCGAGTCCAGCCGCGGGCTGTCCCCCGGCAGGTCGTGCACCAGCCGGGCCGGGCCCGCGTCGATCCGCTCGGGGGCGAACAGGACGAGGTCGGCGTGGTGGCCGACGGCAATACGGCCGCGGTCGCGCAGTCCGAAGAGACGGGCCGGGTCGTCGGTCAGCATCCGTACGGCCTGCTCCAGCCCGACCAGCTTCCGGCCGCGCAGGCAGTCGCCGAGGAAGCGGGTGGTGTACGGGGCGCCGCACATCCGGTCCAGGTGGGCGCCCGCGTCGGAGCCGCCCAGCATGACGTCCTCGTGCTGCCAGGTGTGCTGCCGCAGTTCCCAGCTGGCCGGGTCGTTGTCGGTGGGCATCGGCCACAGGACGGTGCGCAGCCCGTCCTCGGCGCAGATCTCGACCAGGGTGTGGAAGGGGTCCAGGCCGCGTTCGGCGGCGATGTCGCCGACCACCCGGCCGGAGAGTCCCGCGTTGGCGGCGGAGTACGTGTCGCCGACGACGTACCGGGCGAAGTCGGTCAGCCGCCGGAAGACGCCCGCCTCCTTGCTCGCCGCGCGCCGGAGCATCTCCTCCCGTACGGCCGGGTCGCGGAGGCGGGCGATGCGTTCCGGTACGGGCAGGGCGAGGATGTCGCCCCAGCCGGGGATGAGGTTGAGGGCGCAGAAGGTGCCCAGCGACATGTTCATGGGGGTGAGGATCGGCATGGTGAGGGCGACGATCCGGCCGCCCGCCTTACGGGCCCGGTCGCTCGCCTCCAGCTGCCGGGGCACGCGTTCCGGTACGGCACTGTCGATGGTCAGTACGTTCCAGTTCAGGGGGCGTCCGGCGGCGGCCGACATCTCGACGAGCAGGTCGATCTCCTCGTCGGCGAACTGGTCGAGGCAGCCGGCGACGATCGCCTCCAGCTGGGTGCCCTCGTGGTCGGCGACCGCACGGGACAGCGCGAGGAGTTCGGCGGGGCGGGCGTGCCGGGAGGCGACGGGTTGGCCGTCGCCGTCGGCGTGGGTCGAGGACTGGGTGGTGGACAGGCCCCAGGCGCCCGCGTCCATGGCGTCGTGGAAGAGCCGGAGCATGGCCGCCAGCTGTGCGTCCGTGGGCTGTCCGCCGATGGCGTCGGGGCCCATGACGTGGCGGCGCAGCGCGCAGTGGCCGACCATGAAGCCCGCGTTGACGGCGGTCCGGCCGTCCAGGGCGTCCAGGTATTCGCCGAAGGTGGACCAGTTCCACGGCGCGCCCTGCTCCAGCGCCGCCAGCGACATGCCTTCGACCCGGCTCATCATGCGGCGGGTGTAGTCCGCGTCGCCGGGGCGGTCCGGGTTGAGCGGGGCGAGGGTGAAGCCGCAGTTGCCGCCCGCGACGGTGGTGACGCCGTGGTGCATGGAGGGGGTGGCGTACGGGTCCCAGAAGAGCTGGGCGTCGTAGTGGGTGTGGGGGTCGACGAAGCCGGGCGCGAGGACGAGGCCGTGGGCGTCCTCGGTGGTCCCGGCGGGGTCGGTGATCCGGCCGATGGCGGCGATACGGCCGTGCCGGACGGCGAGGTCGGCCCGGTACGCGGGGGCGCCGGTGCCGTCGACGATCGTGGCGCCCTTGATCAGGTGGTCGTACATCCCGGTGGCCCCTTCCGCTCAGGCGTCCGGCCCGGCGGCGCCCTGCCGGAAGCGGGCGGTCCGGTGGACCGGGTCCGTGTCGATCTTCGGGATGACGTGCTCGCCGATGAGGCGGATGGTGGTGAGGGTGTCCTCGGGCGAGACGCCGATCGGCAGGCCGAAGGAGAGCTGGTCGGCGCCGGCCTGTTCCCAGCGCTTGCACTGGCGGAAGACCTCGTCGGGGTCGCCGCAGATCATCAGCTCCTCGGCGATCAGCAGCTCGATGATCTCCTCGGTGTACTCGGGCAGCAGCTCCGGCCACTCGGGGATGCCCTCGGGGCGCGGGAAGGTGTCGTGGTAGCGGAACAGCAGCGACTGGAGGTAGTTCAGGCCGCCGCCGACCGCGATCTCCACGGCCTTCTGGTGGGTCTCGGCGCAGATGGCGGTGGAGGTCACCATGACGTTGTCGTTGACGTACGCGCCGACCGGCTCGGCCTCCTCGACGGCCGTCTTGTACGACTCGACGACCCACTCCATGTCGGCGACCTTCTGCACGCTGAAGCCCAGTACGCCCAGGCCCTTGCGCCCGGCCATGGCGTACGAGGACGGCGAGCCGGCCGCGTACCACATCGGCGGATGCGCGGCACCGTACGGCTTGGGCAGCACCTTGCGCGGCGGCAGCTGCCAGTGCTTGCCCTGGAACCCCTCGTACTCGTCCTGGAGCCACATCTTCGGGAACTCGGCGATGGTCTCTTCCCACAGCTCCTTGGTGTGGTTCATGTCCGTCACACCCGGCATGAACCCGAGGATCTCGTGGCTGCCCGCGCCGCGCCCGGTGCCGAACTCGAAGCGGCCCCCGGAGAGGTGGTCGAGCATGGCGGCCTTCTCGGCGACCTTGACGGGGTGGTTGACCGGGGCGAGCGGGTTGAAGATGCCGGAGCCGAGGTGGATGCGCTCGGTGGCGTGGGCGAGGTAGCCCAGGTAGACGTCGTTGGCGGAGAGGTGGGAGTACTCCTCCAGGAAGTGGTGTTCGGAGGCCCACGCGTACTTGAACCCGGACCGGTCGGCCTGGATGACGTACTCGGTCTCCTCCATCAGCGCGTGGTGCTCTGCCTCGGGGTCGGTCTTCGCCCGCGCGGCGGGCACATATCCCTGTACGAACAGCCCGAATTCCAAGGGGACTCACCGTCTCTCGTCCGCTCCGACGCCCTCAGCTGACGCCCCGTCAGTTCGCGGTCGACTGTCGCACCGGGCGGTCGGGGCGTCAATACCTGACGGCCCATCAGGCAGCGGGTCAGGCGGTGGTGTCGAGGTGCGGGGCCACCTCGGTGGCGAACGCCGCCATCTGGTCGGTCAGCTCCGTACGGCTCCGACTGCGGAACCGCACCTGGATCTGCCGCACCCCCATCGCCCCGTACTCGCGCAGGGACTCCGCCAGCCGCCCGGGCGCCCCGGCGAGGGTGCGCCGGCCGACGTCCCACGCGGGCTCGCCGACGTACAGCGGCTCGGTGACGGCACCGGTCTCGGCGGGCGTACGGATACCGGCCTCCTCCCGCAGCCGCCGCACCATCGCGAGCTGCGCCGGGAGCCGGTCCCGGCGGTCGCCCTGCGGCAGCCAGCCGTCACCCCGTACGGCCGCCCTGCGTACGGCGGCGGGCGACGAGCCGCCCACCCAGACCGGTGGGCGCGGTATCTGTACGGGGCGCGGGCGCTGTCCCAGCCCTTCGAAGGCGAATCGTTTCCCCTGAAAGGCGGGGAACTCCTCCGGCCCCAGGGCCGCCTTCAGCGCGTCGACGGCCTCGTCCAGCAGGGCGCCGCGCCGCGTGAAGTCCACCCCGAGGGCGTCGAACTCCTCCCGTACGTGCCCGGCGCCGACCCCGAGGATCAGCCGCCCGCCCGAGAGGTGGTCCAGTGTCGCGTACTGCTTCGCGCTGATCAGCGGGTGCTTGAGGCCGACCAGGGCGATGTGGCTGAGCAGCCGTACGCGGGTGGTGACCGCCGCCAGGTGGGCGAGGGTGGCGACCGGGTCGTACCAGACCGTGCTCATCGCCGCGGCCAGCCGCCGCGGAATGCCGATGTGCTCGCAGCAGGCGAGGTAAGCGAAACCGTGGCGGTCGGCGGTCCGGGCGATCTCGACGAGGTCGGCGGGGCCGGCCCCGGCCTCCCACGGTTCGGCGTAGAGGGCGCTCTGCGACTGCACGGGGAGCTGGATGCCGTAGGACAGGCGCCCCTCGGGCAGCACCCGTATCCCGTCCGGGGCGCTGCCACTGTCGTTGCCCCTGACCCTGCCCCTGCCGCTGTCGTTCCGTGTGCCGTGCTCCGTGCCGCTGTCCATGTCCGCGTCCACCCCCGCACGCCCGGCCGACGGGCCGTCCCCGCCGGCCTCGGGTCATGGTCCGGCCTGACGGCACATCGGACAAGAGCGGCGGGGAACGCGGGAGTACGCGGGAGTCAGGGCCTGAGGTGGGACGGCAGTGAGCAGGCCGCCGTGCCGCCGGGCATCCGGTGCCGGTTGTCGGCCACCAGCCGGTACACGGCATGCGCGGCCTGGCGGAACGGCGGCAGGGTCAGCAGCGCGCCGGGCACGGCCCAGGCGCCCCGCGCGCTCATCAGCAGCTTGGCGACCGCCTGCGCGCCGCCGTACACCTGCCCGGCCGGGGTGATCCACAGGACCTCGTGCTCGGCCCGCTCCTGGGTGACGCCGAGCGCCTCCAGGTCGGTGAACTGCCAGGCCGTGACGGTGCAGCGGGGGCGGATGCGGCGTTCGGCGAACCGCACGGAAGTGGTGCAGAAGCCGCAGTCTCCGTCGTAGACGAGTACGGGTCGTGTCCTCATGCCCCCATCATGCCGGGGCGCCGGCGGCGGTCCGGCGGCGCCCCGGACGGCGTTCCCCTCAGCCCGCGGCGGCCCCGATCCGCTCCCCCTCGTCCGCCGCCGCCCGCAGCAGCAGGTCGGCCAGCTCGCCGGGGCACGACAGCATGGGCCAGTGCCCGGTGTCGAGGTCGAAGAAGCCGACCCGGGGGTCGGCGAGCGCCGCGAAAGCCGGGTCGCCGGTGGCCACCAGGGCGCGGACGGCCGCGGTGCTGGTGACGTTCTTCGTGCAGAAGATGCCGGTCGTGGGCAGCCCGGCCGTGGCGCCGGTCAGCCGGACCGGCTGGGTGAGGGTGGCCAGCGGCTGCGGCGCGGCAAGGCGGGCCAGCCGGTCCAGGCCGTCCTGGGAGATGCCGGCCAGGCTGCCCCAGATCTCCGTCTCGTCGAACGCGGGCGGGGGCAGGCGCCAGCCGTCGCCCTGTTCCCGGGCCCGGCGCCGCAGCCGTTCGCGTACGGCCGGGTCGGGCAGCGAGTCCAGTACGGCGGCGCCGTCGCGGGGCAGGCCGGCGTCCACGAACACGAGGCGGGCAATGCGCTCCGGGTCGCGGTCGGCGGCAGCCAGCGCCGGGTAGCTGCCGTAGCAGTGCGCGACCAGTACGGTCTCGCCCGCTTCGTGCGGCTCCCCCGCGCCCTCGTGGTCCAGCACCTGCGCCACGTCCTCGATGTGGGTGTTCAGGTCGGTGCCGGGACCTGACAGGTGGCGGCGGTCCCCCATCCCGGTCAGTGTCACCGGTTGCGCCCGGTGTCCCGCCGCGCGCAGGTGGTCCGCCACCTCCCGCCAGATCCACCCTCCGGTGTACCCGCCCGACACCAGCACGAACGTCGTCATGTGCGTCACCTCCACTGGTCCCATCGTGACCGCACGGCGGTCCGTAGGGGGAGGTTCCGGGTGCACGGAAGGCGTCATGTCGCGCGGGCGCGCGCCGTATGCCGGTGCCGCACGGGCGCGCGCCGGCCTTACGCCTCCGCTCCCGGCCCCGCTCCGGCGCCCGTCCCGGCCCCTGCCCACAGCCCGTCCGGCGTCAGCCCCAGCAGGTCGATGGCGTTGCCGCGGACGATCCGTTCGACCACGTCGGGTGCCAGGTGGCCCATCTGGGCCTCGCCGACCTCCTTGGACCGCGGCCAGGTGGAGTCGGAGTGCGGGTAGTCCGTCTCGTACAGGACGTTGCCGACGCCGATCGCGTCGAGGTTGCGCAGCCCGAAGGCGTCGTCGAAGAAGCAGCCGTACACATGCCCGGCGAAGAGTTCGGAGGGCGGCCGCAGGACCTTGTCGGCGACGCCGCCCCAGCCGCGGTTCTCCTCCCAGACCACGTCGGCGCGTTCCAGGATGTACGGAATCCAGCCGATCTGCCCCTCCGCGTACATGATCCGCAGGCCGGGGAAGCGGTCGAAGGCGCCGCTCATCAGCCAGTCGACCATCGAGAAGCAGCAGTTGGCGAAGGTGATCGTGGAGCCGACCGCGGGCGGCGCGTCGGCGGACGTGGACGGCATCCTGCTGGAGGAGCCGATGTGCATGGCGATGACGGTCCCGGTCTCCTCACAGGCGCGCAGGAAGGGGTCCCAGTCGCCGGTGTGGATGCTGGGCAGTCCCAGATGTGGCGGAATCTCGCTGAAGCAGACCGCCCGTACACCGCGCTCCGCGTTCCGGCGCACCTCCTGTGCGGCCAGCTCCGCGTCCCACAACGGGACGAGGCCGAGCGGTATGAGGCGTCCGCCCGCCGCCGGGCCGCACCACTCCTCCACCATCCAGTCGTTGTACGCGCGCACCCCCAGCAGCCCCAGTTCGCGGTCTTTGGCCTCGGTGAAGGTCTGACCGCAAAAGCGCGGAAAGGTGGGGAAACACAGGGCCGACTGGACGTGGTTGACGTCCATGTCGGCCAGCCGCTCCGGGACGCTGAAGGAGCCGGGGCGCATCTGCTCGTAGGTGATGCCTTCGAGCCTGATGTCGTCGCGGGCGTAACCGACGGCGGTGTCCAGGCGGGTCAGCGGGCGGTGCAGGTCCTCGTAGACCCACCAGTCGGCGAGCGGCCCTTCGTCCCCGGGCCGGCCCATCTTCGGCGCGAATCTGCCACCGACGAAGGTCATCTCCTTCAGTGGAGCACGGACGATTCGGGGGCCGATGTCGTGATATTTCGAGGGGAGGCGATCCCGCCAGACGTTGGGTGGCTCCACCGTGTGGTCGTCCACCGAGATTATCTTCGGAAAACTCTCCATGTTTTTTACCGTAGCGCCGAACTGACGACCCGTCAGCAACGCTGGGACGCGAGGGATTACATGCAGACAGCACAGATCTCGGCCCGGCGCGGGCACCGCGCGGCCGCGCAGGCGGCTGAGCAGCGACGCTCGGACCCGCGCGGACCCGCGGACCGCGCACGGGCAGCTGCACGCGCATCCGCACGGGCATCCGCACCGCCGCCAGGCCCGTGTCCCCACCCGGCGCGCAGCCGAACACCAGCCCGAACACCAGGCGTGGAGAGACCGTGCTGAGACTGGACCCCTACTGACGTAAGGGGCTACGACAAGGCAGACTGGCCGATGCGAACGAAGTGCACAGGGCAGGGGGACACCATGGACGACGGTCCGGGGCAGGGCCAGGAGCGGCTCCGCTTCACCGTGCTCGGTCCCGTACGGGCCTGGCGCGGCGCGACGCCACTGGCGGCCGGCTCCCCGCAGCAGCGCGCGCTGCTGGCCGCCCTTCTCCTGCGGGGCGGACGCACCGCCACCGCATCCGAACTCGTCGACGCCCTCTGGGGCGAGGAACCGCCGCACGCCGCCCTCGCGGCGCTGCGCACGTACGCCTCACGCATCCGCAAGGCGCTCGGCGCCGACGCGGACACCCTGGTCAGCGAGGCCGGCGGCTATGCGCTCCGGCCGGTGGACAGCCAGCCGCTCGACCTGGACATGGACCACGCCGAGCAGTACGCGGCCGAGGCCGAGAAGGCCAAGGCCGCCGGCGACCGCTGCCGCGCCCGGGACCTCCTGGACTCCGCACTCGAACTGTGGGACGGCGAGCCGCTGGCCAACCTCGCCGGGCCGTACGCGGAGAACCAGCGCACCCGCCTGGAGGAGTGGCGCCTGTCCCTGATGGAGACGCGCCTGGAGCTCGAACTGGAACTGGGCTGCCACGGCGAGGCCGTCTCGGAGCTGACCGCGCTGACCGCCACCCACCCGATGCGCGAGCGGCTGCGAGAACTGCTCATGCTGGCGCTGTACCGCAGCGGCCGGCAGGCCGAGGCACTCGCCGTATACGCCGATACGCGGCGTCTGCTCGCCGACGAGCTGGGAGTGGACCCCTGCGCGTCGCTCTCCGACCTCCAGCAGCGCATCCTGCGCGCGGACACGGAACTGGACGCGCCCGCCATGCCGCTCGAAGCCCAGGACCCGGGCGAACCCGTCTTCGTCCGTCCGCAGCAACTTCCGGCCACGGTCGCCGACTTCACCGGACGGACCGCCTTCGTCACGGAACTGAGCGAGCAGCTCGCCACGGCCGAGGGCCGGGTGATGGCCGTCTCGGCGCTCACCGGCATCGGCGGCGTCGGCAAGACCACCCTCGCCGTCCATGTCGCGCACGCCGCCCAGACCCACTTCCCGGACGGCCAGCTCTACGTGGACCTCCAGGGCGCCGGGCACTCCCCTTCCGACCCGGAAGCCGTGCTGGGCGCCTTCCTGCGCGCGCTGGGCACACCGGGCACCGCCATCCCGGACGGCGTCGAGGAGCGGGCCGCTCTCTACCGCTCGGCCCTCGCCGGGCGCCGCGTCCTCGCCCTCCTCGACAACGCCCGCGACGCCGCCCAGGTCCGCCCGCTGCTGCCCGGTGCGGACGGCTGCGCGGCGCTGATCACCAGCCGGGTCCGGATGATAGACCTGGCCGGCGCGCACCTGGTCGACCTGGACGTGATGAGCCCTGACGAAGCGTTCACCCTCTTCGCGCTCATCGTGGGCGAGGAGCGGGTCAACGCCGAGCGCGAGGCCTCCATGGACGTGGTCGGCGCCTGCGGATTCCTGCCGCTGGCCATCCGTATCGCCGCGTCCCGGCTGGCCGCCCGCCGTACGTGGACCGTCTCCGTACTCGCCCGCAAGCTCACCGACGAACGCCGCAGGCTCGACGAGCTGCGCGCCGGCGACCTCGCCGTGAACTCCACCTTCGAACTGGGCTACAAGCAGCTGGAGCCGCGCCAGGCCCGGGCCTTCCGGCTCCTCGGCCTCGCCGACGGCCCCGACATCTCGCTCGCCGCGGCGGCCGCCCTGCTCGACATGGAGACCGACGACGCCGAGGAACTCCTCGAATCGCTCGTCGACACCTCCCTCCTGGAGTCCGCCGCCCCCGGCCGCTACCGCTTCCACGACCTCGTACACCTCTACGCCCGCTCCTGCGCCGAGCGCGACGAGCAGCCGCCGGAGGAGCGGGCGGCGGCCCTGTCCCGGCTGCTGGACTTCTACCTGTCCACCGCCGCCCACATGTACGCGCTGGAGCGCCCCGGCGACCGCCTCGCCGACCACACCGAGGCACCGCACTACCCCGGGCTGGTCTTCACCGACCGCACCGAGGCGCTCAGCTGGCTCTTCAACGAGACCCGCTGCCTGATCGCCTGCGCGCTGCAGAACACCGGCGAGAAGGTGCTGCGGCGCGCGGTCGACCTGCTGCTCCTCACCCGGGACATGGCCGAGTCCGGCGCCAACAACCGCCAGTACGAGCAGGCCAGCCTCACCCTGCTGGCCGCCGCGCGCCGGGCCGGAGACCAGCACGCGGAAGGCCGCGCCCACTGGTCGTTGGCCCCCATCTACACCCAGTCCGGGCGGCTCAACGAGGCGGACGAGCACGCGAAGCTGGCCACCCTGCTGGGGCTCGCCGCCGGAGACTCCTTCTCCGCCTCCAACGGCCCCAACGACCGGGGCATCATCGCCAGCATCCAGCACCGCCACGAGGCGGCCGAGGGCTACCTGAACCAGGCCCTGCTCGCCTTCCGCGAGAACAACAACAAGCAGTCCGAGGCGAGCGCGCTGTGCAACCTCTCGCGCCTGCACCTCGACACCGGACGCGTCGAGAGCGCCATCCAGCTCGCCGAGCAGGGCATCGCCGCACTGAAGGAGGTCGGCGCCTCCCGCCGCCTCGGCAACGGCATGTACGCGCTGGGCATGGCGCTGACGCTGGCCGGCAGACTCGACGAGGCCGCCGAGCGGCTGACCGAGGCGCTGGCCATCTTCCGCGACAGCCGGCAGCGGTTCTGGGAGGGCATGACCTACCTCCGGCTCGCCGAGGTGGACCTCGCGGCGCACCGCCCGGCCAACGCGGCCAACTACGCCGAGCAGGCCCTGTCCGCCCTGCGGGGCCTCGGCGGCGGCCGCTGGCGGGCCGACGCGCTGACGACACTGGGGCACGCCCTGAACCAGATCGGGCACACCGGCCGCGCGAAAGTCTGCTGGCAGGAAGTCGTGTCCATTCACGAACAGATGAGCCTGCCCGTGGACGGGGAGATACACAATCTCACCGCCCCTGTCGCGTTGGTGTAAAAGCCGCCCGGACCGTGGGCTTCAGGCGTTTATCGATCGTTCATCGCGAGGGGCCAGTCTTTAATTACCGACCCGCCGCCTCGGGGGGCAAGCGGCTCGGTGACCAGGCCCCACCGTAAGGTGCCCGGCCGTGGTCCATCCGTCCGGCGACCCACGGGGGAGTTGCCGGCCGGGTGGGCCGACTGCGCCCAAACAACGGAGTTGATCACCGTGAGCTCTCAGAATCAGGCTCGAAAGGACGACGACAGGGACATCGTCAAGCCGCTGGACAGCCACCGGCCCGTACAGCCGGCGGACAGCCACCGGCCGATCCAGCCGGAGGACAGCCACCGGCCGATCCAGCCGATGGACAGCCACCGGCCCATCAAGCCGGAGGACAGCCACCGGCCCATTCAGCCGATGGACAGCCACCGGCCGATCCAGCCGATGGACAGCCACCGGCCCATCAAGCCGGAGGACAGCCACCGGCCGATCATCGACGGTCAGCCGACCGCCGAGGACAGCACCGTGGTCGTGATGGGTGACGCCAAGCCCGTCGCCGAGACGAAGTAGCGCGACGCCCGTACGGGCGGGCCGACGGGGGGAAACAACGGCCCGCCCGTACCGGGAGCACCACCACACAAGACCCACTGCGGTGTCAGCAGTCCAAGGATCGGGGGATCCGGGGGAGGACTGCTGAACCGGGGATCGGGGGATCCGGGGGGATCCGGGGGATCGCGGGGGCCGGTTTCGATGGCACTGAGGGGGGAGCCATCGAAGCCGGTCCCCGCGGCATATCCGTGGTGGTACGTAAGGCAAACTTTCCATTTTTACGGCAGTTTCCAGCCGGGGGGATCGAACACAGGCCTCACCAGAAGCTAGCGTCACTCACAAGGGGTTCCCCCACAGAGGAGTTCGGAATGAGCCGTATGAAGCGCACCCTTGTCACCCTCGCTTTCACCACCGCGATCGCGGGCGCCGCGGCGGTACCCGCCATGGCCGACAGCCACTCCCCGAGCAGGGCGGCCGGTACCGCCGCCCAGGACAACCACCGGCCGATACCGTCCGACCGCTTCGTAGCGCCGGACAACCACCGGCCGGACACCGGCGGCAGCGGATTCGTGGCCCAGGACAACCACCGCCCGTGACCCACCGGCCCGGACCGGGCCGGAGCACGTCCGACGGGGGCCGGACCGGGTGAGGCCGGCCCCTACGGCGCGCCACACCGCCACCGGCTCATCGCCGCTGGACCGCCGCTGCTGAGCCGCTTCTCGCGCCGCCGCTACTGGGCCGGCCCCATGTCCGCCGACAGCCAGCGCCGCGGCCGCATCCGGATGGTCACCAGCGGGCCGAACCCGGGAGCCACATCCTTGAGGTACGCCTCCGCGGCCTCCGGGGCCAGATAGCGCTCGGTCATCCGGCGCTCCTCCTCGGCCGTCGTCGGCTCGGTCGAGACGACTTCACCCTCGACCGACACATACCGGACCGTCGGCGTGACCCGGTCCGCCATCAGCGAGAACCGCCCCGCCGCGGCGATCAGGCGGCTCTTGCGCGAGTCCCGCTCGGTCGTGATCCACAGCTCGCCGCCCGGCTCGTACGCGTACCAGATCGGTACGGTGAGCGGGGCGCGGTCCTCCTCGCCCGACGCCACGGACAGCGCTCCGATGTGCGGTTCGGCCAGGAAGCGCTCGCGCTCTTCCGTAGTCAGCGGCATGGATGTCTCCTCAAGAGAATCGTGTGGCTACGGTCACCCAACCCAACGCCGCTCCCCTGCCGAATGTTTCCACCGCTCACTCACAGGTTCTGTACCTGACGGGTCGTCACTTCGCGCGGCATCTGTTACGTTCGCGGCCCTCTCCCCTAGGAGGCGCGACGTGTTCGAACCCGATCGTGTGCGTTCGCTCTGGGAACTGCTGCACTACCGGGCAGACCTCACCCCACTGGCGCCGATGTTCTTCGACGAAACCACCGGGGGCTCCGGCCGGCCCGTCCCCTTCGCCGAGGTACGGGACCGGGCGCTGCGGCTGGCAGCCGGATTCCACGGGCTGGGGATCGGCGCCGGGACCCGCGTCCTGTGGCAGCTGCCGACCTGGCCTCTGACCGTCGAGGTGTCACTCGCGCTGGCCCGGCTCGGCGCCGTACAGATACCGGTCCTGCACCTGCACCGGGAACGCGAAGTCGGCTTCGCGCTGCGGCAGTCGGCGGCCGAGTACGCCATCGTGCCGGGCGAGTGGCGCGGGCACGACTACGCGGGCACGGCACGCAAAGTGGCACCCGGCGGCGTACGCGTACTCTCCGTCGCCGACGGGCTGCCGGAAGCCGCGCCCGGGGGCTTGTTGCCGGAATTCGCACGGCCGGGCCGCACACCGACGTGGATCTACTACACCTCCGGCACGACCGCCGACCCCAAAGGCGTCGAGCACACCGACGGCTCGCTCCTCGCGGGCGGCATCGGGCTGGCCACCGCGCTGGGCATGACCGCCGCGGACACCGGCTCGATCGCGTTCCCGTACGCGCACATCGCCGGGCCCGACTACGTCATCGCGATGCTGCTCAGCGGCTTCCCCGCCGTACTGCTCGACACGTTCGCCCCGGGGGCGGCCGTCGAGACGTACCGGCGGCACGGGGTGACCATGGCCGGCGGCAGCACCGCCTTCTACCAGGCGTTCCTGGACGAGGCCCGCCGCCGAGGGCCCGCCGGGCCGCTCATCCCCACCCTGCGGCTGCTGTCCGGCGGCGGAGCGCCGCTGCCGCCGGCCCTCTACCACGCGGCGGGCCGCGAGCTGGGGTGCGCGGTGGTGCACGGGTACGGGATGACGGAGTGCCCCATGATCGCGATGGGCACCCCGTACGACACCGACGAACAGCTCGCGCACACCGTGGGCAAACCGGTCACCGGCGCCCACATCCGGATCACCCTTCCCGACGGCGGCGAGGCGGGGCCCGGCGAGCCGGGCGAGATCACGGTACGCGGGCCGATGGTCTGCCGCGGCTACACGGACCCGGCCCTGACGGCCGATGCGTTCGACGCGGACGGCTACTTCCGCACCGGCGACCTGGGACTGCTGCGCGCCGACGGGCACCTCGTGATCACCGGGCGGCTGAAGGACATCATCATCCGAAAGGGCGAGAACATCTCCGCCCCGGAGCTGGAGGCCCTGATCCGCGAACACCCGGCCGTGGCGGACGCCGCGGTGATCGGCCTGCCGGACCGCGAACGCGGTGAGCGCGTCTGCGCGGTGGTCAGCGTGGGGGAGGCGGCGGCCGGTTCGACGCCCGCGTTGACGCTTGAAGCGCTCTGCGCCCACCTGCGTCGGGCCGGGCTCATGGCCCAGAAACTCCCGGAGCAACTGGAGTTGCTGGATGCGTTGCCGCGGGGCGGGCCCTTGGACAAGGTGCGGAAGGGGGTGCTGCGGGAACGGTTCGGTCGGCCTTAGCGATGCGCGCTTTGCGCGCGGGGTTCGGGGGCCTCTGCGCTTCGCGCGAGGATTTTGCGCTGTCGCGCCGGGTTCGCATTGCTTTGGTGGTGTGTGCGGGTGCGCGCAGGGGGCCAACTCTCCCCCAGCCTCCGGCCGGGGGTGCCCCCACGGCACCGTGCACGGCGTCGTCCAGGGTCGTTGTGAACCCAGACATCCGGCTGCCTGCGGGGATGGCCCCCTACACGCCCCCTCCCGTGGTTCTGCGACTTCCGGCCGGTGGGGGGGGGGAGGGGGAAGACGGTGACTCTGGTTGGGCGCCCACCCTGTGAGGAGGCTCTCGGGGCTGAAGGCGCTGGAGGCCGTCCGCATCACCTGGCTGTGGACGTGCGCCTCACGGGTCCCGCACCCGGCCCGCCGCGCTCCGCGCGGGGGTGCCCGGCACGCCGCACCGCACAATCACAGCCCGTCCGGCGTTTGAGGACACCTGGACCGCAACCACAACACCGGGGAAGCCGAACAGGCGAGGCCCCCGCCCGGGGGTGGCGGGGGCCTCGCGTCCGGGGGGTCAGGGCGGCCTACGGGTGGTAGCGCTCCTCGACCTTGGTGGCGATGCCCTTGTGGATCGTGGCGCGCACCTTGACCGTGTTCTTCCGGGCGGCCTCGTCGAGTTGGTCCGGGGTGCAGGTGGTGGTGCCGTAGCTGTCCTTCGTGATGGTGACCTGGCCGTCGGGGCCGCCGCAGATGGTCGTGGCGCCGAGGATCCTGGTGTCCTGGGCGACGAAGAACGCCCGTTCCGTTCCGGACTCCGGGGTCACGGTGAGCTTGCCGGGGGCGAGGTACTTGAGGGTGCCGACCAGGGTGGTGGAAGCGCCCTTGTGGCCGGCGCCGGTGCCCGTGCCCTTCCCTGTACCCGCGCCGGTGGCACCGCCGGACGCCGTGGAGCCCCCGGAACCGGTGGAGCCCTTGCCGGACGACGCGCCCGTGCTGCCCGTACCGCCCGTGCTGCCCGCCGACCCCGTCGTACCCGACGTTCCCGAGGTGCCCGCGTCGCCACCGGCCGAACCCGATCCCGAGCCCCCCGACGTGCCGCCGTCGGCGGTCCCCGCCTCGCTCTTGGCCGGGGCCGGGCCGTCGGCGGAGGCGTTGCAGGCGGTGAGGGAGAAGGCCGCGACCGCGATGATCGAGGCGGCGGCGAGGCGGCGGCCGCGGCGGAAGGCGGTGGTGGAGATGCTGGACATGCGGGTCCCCCAGGGTGTGTCGGGCGGTGTGGCGGCGGACCGGGATCCGGCCGTTCGTTGCTGCGTACACAAAGGTGCCGGGCGCGACTAACACCCGGCTAACGCACCGGTAATCGGACGCTACCGCCCACCGAGGGGGTAATGGCGGGTGCGCGTATCGCCGCCTTGACGCGCCCCGCGCGCCCGACCTGACCAGGTGTTTCCCCTTACGCGGGCGCCGAAGCGCCCCTTAGCTCGCCCTTCACGACCTTCCCGCTCGCGTTGCGCGGCAGCGCCGCCACGAACGCGACTTCCCGCGGCACCTTGTAGTTGGCCATCTCCCGGCGTGCCCAGGCGATCAGCTCGGCCGCGGTGAGCGTGGAGCGCGGGCGGCGGACCGCGTACGCCTTGCCGACCTCGCCGAGCCGTGGATCGGGGATGCCGACGACGGCGACCTCGGCCACGTCCGGGTGGCCCGCGAGGAGGTGTTCGATCTCGGCGGGGTAGGCGTTGAAGCCGCCGACGATGAACATGTCCTTCAGGCGGTCGGTGATGCGCAGGTTGCCGTCGGCGTCCAGGACGCCGATGTCACCGGTGCGCAGCCAGCCGTCCGGGGTCAGCGCCTCTCTGGTGGCTTCCGGGTCTTCGTGGTAACCGGACATGACGTGGTAGCCGCGGACCTGGACCTCGCCCGCCGTCCCGGGCGCCGCGACCGTCCGGCCCTCGGTGTCGGCGATCCGTATCTCCGTGCCGGGTATGGGCCGCCCGGAGGTGGCCGCGACGGTCCCGGACGGGTCGTCGCGGCGGCACATGGTGACGATGCCGGAGCTTTCCGAGAGGCCGTAGGCGGTCAGGACGGTGGCGACGCCCAGTTCGGCGCGGAGCCGTTCGACGAGGCGCAGCGGTACGACGGCGGCGCCGGTGACGACCAGGCGCAGCGAGCCGAGGTCGTACCGGGCCCGGTCGGGGTGGTCGAGGAGTTGCTGGTGGAGGGTGGGCGGGCCGGGCAGGACCGTGACGCGTTCGGCGGCGATGTGGGCCAGGGCCGTGGGGACGCCGAAGACCGGCTGCGGGATCATCGTGGCCCCGCGCAGCAGGCAGGCGATGATCCCGGCTTTGTAGCCGAAGGTGTGGAAGAACGGGTTGACGATCAGGTAGCGGTCGCCGGCCGTGAGTCCGGCGAGTTCGCTCCAGACGGCGTACGCGCGGAGCGTCTGGGCGTGGGTGATCACCGCGCCCTTGGGGCGGCCGGTGGTGCCGGAGGTGAAGATGATGTCGGACGGGTCGTGGGGGCGGATCGCGTCGGCCCGCGCGCGTACGGCGGCGGCGGGCACCGCCTTGCCCGCCGCCAGGAAGTCCTGCCAGGTCCGGAAGGCGTCGGGGGCGTCCCCGGAGAGGACGACGGCCTGGTGCAGGTCCGGCAGGCCGGGCAGCGGGCCGCGGCCCGCGCCGTCCTGGGCGGCGCGGCGCAGCGAGGCCACGTAGGACGTGCCGAGGAAGGTGCCGGTGACGAACAGCAGGCGGGCGCGGGTGCGCCGCAGGACGTCGGCCGTTTCGGCGCCTTTGAAGCGGGTGTTGACCGGGACCAGGACGGCGCCCGCGGTCACCGCGCCGAGTGCGGCGGTGATCCAGTCGGTGGTGTTGGGGGCCCAGACGGCGACCCGGTCGCCGGGCTCGACACCGGCGGCGACGCACGCCGCCGCGGCCCGTTCGACCCGCTCCCCCAGCTCGGCGTAGGTCAGGCGGCGGCGCCCTTCGGCGACCGCCTCGGCCGGGCCGTACCGCTCGGCGGCGGCGCGTACCAGTCGGGGGACGGTGCCGTACTCCAGATCGGCGCGGGGGTCGGTGGTGTCGGGCTCGTCCAGGTCACCGCGCATCGCACAACCTCCCGCGAAAGAGCTGACTGGCCGTCAGGTTAGCGGTAGCCTCCTCGGCTGTCAGCACGGATGACCGCTGCCCCGGAACGGACGACCGCGATCCCGACAGGGGTACGGGTGTGCGCGCTGACGGCAACGGCACCGAGGTCCGTACGGACGGCCGATCACGGAGGTGGCGATGGGCGCGACCCTCAAGGACGCGGCGGTGATAGCCGGTATAGGCCAGACGGCGTTCGCCAAACGGCTGCCCGAGTCCGAACGCACGCTGGCGTGCCGGGCGATCGTCGCGGCCCTGGACGACGCGGGGATCGCCCCGGCCGAGGTGGACGCGTTCGCCTCGTACACGATGGAGGAGACCGACGAGGTGGAGGTCGCCAAGGCGATCGGCGCCGGTGACGTCACCTTCTTCGCCAAGGCCGGTTATGGCGGCGGCGGTTCGTGTGCGACGGTGGCGCACCTGGCGGCGGCCATCGCCACCGGCCAGGCGAGTGTGGGGGTCGCCTGGCGCTCGCGCAAGCGTGGTTCGGGGCCCCGCCCGTGGCGGAACACCGCTGTCCAACTGCCCACTCCGGCCCAATGGACCCGCCCTTTCGGTCTGCTGCGTCCCGCCGACGAGATCGGTATCCTCGCCCGTCGCTACATGCACGACTACGGCGCCACCCGTGACCACTTCTTCAACGTCGCCCTCGCCTGCCGCAACCGGGCCAACCAGAATCCGGCCGCGATGATGTACGAGCGGCCGCTGACCCGCGAGATGTACATGACCGCCCGCTGGATCAGCGAGCCGCTCTGCCTCTTCGACAACTGTCTGGAGACCGACGGCGCGCTCGCGTGCGTGGTGGTCGCCGCCGAACGCGCCCGCGACCTGCGCCACCGTCCCGTGTACGTCCACTCCGTCGCGCAGGGCCTGCCCGCCCAGCACCACGGCATGGTCAATTACTGGACCGACGACCCGCTCACCGGACCGGCCTGGACCGCCGCCCGGCAGCTGTGGAAGCAGGCCGACTTCGGTCCCGAGGACGTCGATGTCGCGCAGATCTACGACGCGTTCACCCCGCTGATTCCGCTCTCCCTGGAGGGCTACGGCTTCTGCGGGCGGGGCGAGGGCGCGGCGTTCACGGAAGGCGGCGCCCTGGAGATCGGCGGCCGGCTGCCCCTCAACACCGGGGGCGGCGGGCTGAGTGAGGCGTACGTGCACGGTTTCAACCTGATCACCGAGGGCGTCCGGCAGTTGCGCGGCACCGGCACCGCCCAGGTCCCGGGCGCCGCCACCTGCCTGGTCACGGCCGGTGAGGGTGTCCCCACGTCGGCCCTGCTGCTGAGGAGTTGAGTGCTCATGTCCACCAGCATGACGCCGGCCACTGACAACGGCCCCGACCAGCACCTGAAGTCGCAGGCGGCGTCCGCCGACGCTCTCCTGCTCCCCGTCCCCGACGACGACGGCGTTCCCTTCTGGGGGTACGCCGCCCGCCACGAACTCCGCGTCCAGGCCTGCGCCGCCTGCGGCGAGCTGCGCTTTCCGCCCCGCCCGTGCTGCCCGCACTGCCGGTCTTTCGAGGACCGCTGGCGGCGGATGTCCGGCCGGGGCCGCATCTGGTCGTTCGTCGTGCCGCACCCGCCGTTGCTGCCCGCCTACGCCGCGCAGGCCCCGTACAACGCGATCGTGGTGGAGCTGGCCGACGCCCCGCGCATCCGCCTCGTCGGCAATCTGGTCACCGCCGCGGACGCCCCGCTGAACTCCGTCGATCCGGCCCGTATCCGTATCGGGGCGGCGGTGAAGGTGGCGTTCCACGAGCAGGCTCCGGGCGTGACCGTGCCGCGCTGGCTGCTGGAGCGGCCGTGACGGCGGCTTCTTCCGCGGGTGGGGAGCCCCGGTCTCCGGTACGTGTGGAGACGTCGCCGGACGGCGTCGCCCTGGTCACGCTCGACCGGCCCGAACGCCGCAACGCCGTCGACCTGGAGACGGCCGGCGCGCTGGCGGCCGTCTGGCGCCGGTTCCGTTCCGACGGCGATGTGCGGGCCGTCGTCCTGACCGGCGCCGGGCACACCGCGTTCTGTACGGGCATCGACCGCTCGGCGGACGTCCCGCAGCCGTCCTCCCCGTTCTCGGTCGACGATCCGCTGCTGGGCATCGGCCCGAAGGCGAACGACCTGTGGAAGCCGGTCGTCGCGGCCGTCGAGGGAATGGCCTGCGGCGGGGCGTTCTATCTGCTGGGCGAGTGCGAGTTCCTGGTCGCCTCCGAGGAGGCCACGTTCTTCGACCCGCACACGACGTACGGGATGGTCAGCGCGTACGAGTCGGTGTTCATGGCGCAGCGGATGCCGTACGGCGAGATCGCGCGGCTGGCCCTGATGGGCACGGCGGAGCGGCTCGGTGCCCGCCGCGCCTACGAGACGGGCCTGGTCTCGGAACTGACGCCGCCGGGCGGCGCGGTGGCCGCGGCCCGGCGTGCCGCCGCCGTGCTCGCCGCCCAGCCGACCGGGGCGGTGCAGGGCACCGTACGGGCCCTGTGGGCGTCGCGGGAGGCCGCGCGGGCGCAGGCCGTGGCTCACGCCCCGCAGCTCATCGCGCTGGGCAGCCTGCCGCCGGAGCGGCAGGCGGAGCTGTTCGGGGGCCGTTCGCGGAGCTTCCGGGTCCGTTGAGGGAGCGGGAGCGACCGGTCCGGCCCTTTAACGGACCCGTTGGCCCGTCACAGCTCCGACTTGCGCGCCCTGCGGATCTCGCACTGGAACCACAGTTCCCGCGTCGAGGTGTTGGTGTAGCTGTACGAGGCCGTGTACGTCTCGGTCTGCCCCGGCCGGACGATGATGCTGCGCTGGTGCAGCCCGAACGCCGTGCCGTCGGCGGGCTTGGCCTTCATCCAGTTGACCGCCATCTCGTACTTGAAGGTCTTGGTGAGCGACGGGTTGGTCACCGAGACCGAGTATTCGAGGCGGCGGGCCGACTGGTCGTAGCGGCAGTTGTTGCCGCGCGCGTCCGAGCGGCCGTCCGGGTCGTAGGTCTCCTCCGGCGTCGGTGCCGGCGACGGCGAGTACGAGTAGGACGGCTCGTACGACGGCGACGAGCTGTAGCCGGGGGGTGGCGGCGGCGGTGTCACCCGGCGGGCGTGGCCGCCCGGCAGCAGGGCCCCGCAGCCGACCAGCCCGAGCGCGCTGGCGGCGACCATCCCGGACGCGATGGCGGCCCGGCCGGGCCGCCCTCCCATGGCGGTCATCAGGACAGCGGGGTGCGCTGGACGTCGGTGACCGAGCAGCGGTAGGTGCCGCTGGTGGCGGCGGCGGACGGCACGTACTGGATGACGTCGGTGGAGTCGGTGCGGCCCGGCATCACGTAGGGGATGCTCGGGTGGCGGGTGCCGAGGTCCTTGCCGCCGGGCGCGGTGAACTTCACCGTCAGCAGGTACGTGTACTTGGTGGTCGACGAGCTGTTGGTGGCGCTGACCGTGGTCTTCACGCTACCGGCGCCGTTGTACCGGCAGCCGTCGATCTTGATGTCGCCCATGGCGCTGCGGCTGCTGCCGGAGCCGCCGCTGGTGTAGCCGGAGGTGCTGCCGCTCGTGCTGCTGCCGCTGGTGGAGCTG
Source organism: Streptomyces sp. NPDC033221 (assembly GCF_055577005.1). NCBI lineage: Bacteria > Bacillati > Actinomycetota > Actinomycetes > Kitasatosporales > Streptomycetaceae > Streptomyces > Streptomyces sp. NPDC033221. Next base: position 115,819 of record NZ_JBVIQN010000004.1, read on the forward strand.
CCACTCGTGGAGCTGCCGCTGCTCGTACCGCCGTCGTAGCCGCCGGTGCCGGCCTCGTAGCCACCGCTGGAGCTGCTGCTACCACTGGTGCTGCTGCCGCCGGTGCTGCTGGAGCCGCCGTCGCTGCTGCTGTGGCTGCTGCCGCAACCGCCACCGTGCGAGTGACGGGCGCCGGTCAGCGCGACCAGGACCACCCCGGCCGCCGCGACCGCGCGGACATGACGGAACTTCATGATGTTGTGCCCCCGTTGACCCCGTTGGAAGAACCGCGCCGCACACGCGGCGCACCTCGTCCTTATTTTTTCTTGACGAGTGCACGGCAGACTAGCAACCTCTTCGGATTACCCAAAATTCCTTCCTGACCAGGTAAAACGCGCAGGTCTGGCGCGCGCGTGCAGTCGGGCGTAGCGTCGGTTACAGAGGGAAACGGGACGAATCAGCGACCGGAGAGGCGACGCCTGTGGTGCGCAACGTACTCGGATCCGTACTGGCCCTCGTCGGAGCGGCGGCCGCCGTCTGGAGCCCCTTCCGTGCCTGGTACGACGGCCGTCACGGACGCGAGATTCGCATCGAGGACCTGTTCCAGGGCATTACCGGGGAAAAGGCCGAACTGTTCGGTTCGGTCTTTCTGCCGATGGTTTTCGCCGCACTGCTGACATTGATCGGCATGGTGCTGCGTTCGCGCCTGCTCATCGCGGTGGCGGGCGCGGTCGTACTCGGTTTCACCATCTTGTGGATGGTCCGCCAGGGGCAGGAAACGGGCAGCCTGACGGTGGGTGAGAACGCGGGCCAGGGCCTGGGCATCGGGGTGGCGTACGCCCTCGGCGGGGGCGCGGTGCTGTGGCTGGCGGCGCTCGTGATGAGCGGGCGCCGCGGAGTGCGCTCCCGGCGCCGTGCCGCGGGCTTCGACGAACGGTACGGCGATCCGGAACCGTACGCGGCTCCCGGCGGCCCCGGCGGGTTCGCCGACACCGGTCCCGAGTGGGAGCCCGGCCCGATCCGCGGCGGGGACACCCCGCCGCAGGGCACGCCCGCGTACGGCGCGCCGCCGCGATCGGCGCCGCACCATCAGCCGCCCGTACGGTGGCCGGGCGCCGGGCACCCGCCGCCGGAGTCGGGTCAGCCGGCCGCGGACGACCAGCCCACCCGGGCGGTCCGGATGCCGCCGGCCTCGGACGACCCGGGGCAGCCGCCGCCGCGACCGGACGACGAAACGCGGCCCATCAGGACCACGCCGCCGCCGGAACGGCCGGAGCCGGGCGGGCCGCCGCCCGCGGAAGAACACCCGCACCGGGACAAGGACCAGTAGCCGTACGGCACCAGGGACGACGGCCGCACATCACGCCCACCGGGACAGCCGAACCTCACGCCCACCGGGACGCCCGTACGTCACGCCCGCCGCGCCAGCCCCGTCCCCTTCGCCGCGTCCAGCGCGTACACGCACCGGTCCTTGCTGCACGCGTAGACCACGCCTCCGACGGCCACCGGCGTGCCGGTGATCTCGCCGCCGGTGGCCAGCTTCCAGCGCAGCTGGCCGCCGGTCGCGTCGAGGGTGTACAGGCAGTGGTCGGCGGAGCCGAAGTGCACCCGGCCGTCCGCCACGACGGGCGCGCCGATCACTTCGCCGCCCGCCTGGAAGCGCCAGCGCGGGGTGCCGGTGACGGCGTCGAGCGTGTAGAGGGCCTTGCCGCTGCCGAGGTGTACGGCGCCGTCCGCGACCAGTACCGGTTCGGTGGACTGCCGGGCCTCGGTGGCGATGCGCCAGCGGTCCCGGCCGTCGGCGGCGTCCAGGGCGTAGACCGTGCCGAGGTAGTCGGCGAGGTAGAGGCCGCCGCCGGTGACCGCGGGCCCCGGCGCGAACGCGGGGCGGCTGAGGAACGCGGCGGGCGCTTCGAAGTGCCAGCGCACCTCGCCGCGCGCGAGGTCGATGGCCAGCACCCGCGTCCCGGCGGTGACGTACACGGCGCCGTCCGGGGCGGGCAGCAGCCGCACCGGGACGCCGCCGCAGGAGGCCGTGTCGCCGACCGGGTACGACCAGCGCTCGGCGCCCGTACGGGCTTCCAGGGCCTTCAGCCGCCCGTCGGCCCAGACGAGGACCGTGCCTTCGTGCAGGACGGGCCCCAGGTCGGCGGTCTCGAAGTCGGTCTGCGCGCCGCCGGTCTCCCAGAGCCGTTCGCCGGTGGCGGCTTCCCAGGCCTGTACGCCGCCGCCGCGGGTGCCGGTGACGACGGTGCCGCGGTCGGCCTTGAGGGCGTAGATCCAGCCTTCGCTGCCGAGGCGCCAGCGTTCGGAGCCGTCGGTGGCGTCGAGCGCGTACAGGCTGGGGCCGTCGGAGGCGTGGATACGGCCGTCCGCGACGGCCATGCTCCAGGCGACGTCGCGGGTCTTGAACTGGCGGCGGCCGCTGGCCACGTCGAGGGCGTGCACCTCGAAGGACGTGACGTACAGCAGCTCGCCGGCGACGGTGGGCGTGCCCCACACGTCGTTGGACATGCGAAAGCGCCAGGGGCGCCAGCGTGCGGGCGCGGCACCGCCGGAGGCGCCGCCCGCGCCGGTGGCGGCAGGGGGCTGCTGCCCGGGGCCGTGCCCGGCCGCGCCGCCCTGCTGCGGCAGGGGCGCCGCCGGGTCGCTGTCGTGCGTGCCGTGGGCGGGGGCGCCGGGCGCGCCCGTGGGCGGGCGGACCCAGTCCGTCGCGGGTGCCTGGGCGCGCGGCGGCTGCGGCTGGCCGCTGTCGCCCGCGCGGGGGCCGGGTCCTATCGGGGCCGAGGTGCCGGCGAGGCGTACGGAACCGTCCGGTACGTCGGCGTCCGGCAGCCGCGACGGTACGGGCGGGGCCGCGGAGACCTGCGGGGCCTGCGAGACCGGGGGTGCGGCGGCGACCGGGCCCGCGGGCGCGGACTGCGCCGGCTGCGCGGCGCCGCGCGGATCGGCGGCCCGGCGTGCGCCGGGGCCCACGCCGGCGCCACCGGCCCAGCCGGAATCCGCAGCGGGCGCCGCCATCGCGCCGCCGGCCTGCGCGGCCGCGGCCGCCGGGGCGCTGCGCGGGCGTGGCGGCGGATGCTGGGCGGGCGGCGGCGACTGCGGTACGGGCTGCCGCACGGCGGCGCGGGCCTGCCCGGAACCGCCGCGGTGGGCGGGCGCCGGCGTGGACTGGCGGCCGCCGCGCCGCCCCTCGATGAGGGCGACCGCGCTGGCCGGCAGCCAGGCGGAGGCGGTGCCGCTGTCGTCGCTTCCGGAGCCGAAGAGGTGCGGCGCGAGCTGGGACTGGAGGTCGGCCGGGGTGGGGCGGCCGGGCGCCTCCATCTGCATGCAGGACTCGATCAGCGGCCGCAGTTCGTCGGGCAGCCCGGCCAGGTCCGGGCCCTCGCGCAGCAGCATGAAGACCGTCTCGACCGGGTTGGCACCGTGGAAGGGCGCGTGACCGGTGGCGGCGAAGACGAGGGTGGAGCCGAGGGAGAAAACGTCGCTGGCGCCGGTGACGCTGCGGGAGTCGCGGGCCTGCTCGGGCGACATGTACGCGGGCGTGCCGACGGCGACGTTCGTCATGGTCAGGCGGGTGTTGGAGACACCGCTGGCGATGCCGAAGTCGATGACGCGCGGGCCGTCCTCGACGACCAGGACGTTGGACGGCTTCAGGTCCCGGTGGACCAGGCCCGCGCCGTGGATGGACTGCAGCGCCTCGGCGATGCCGGCCGCCAGCCAACGCACCGCCTGGGCCGGGAGCGGCCCGCACTCATTGACTATTTCCTCCAGGGAGGGCGCGGGCACATAGGCGGTCGCCAGCCACGGCACCGCGGCGCGGGGGTCGGCGTCCACCACCGCGGCGGTGTAGAAGCCGCTGACCGCGCGGGCCGCCTCCACTTCGCGGGTGAAGCGGACCCGGAACAGCTGGTCCTCGGCGAGTTCCGTACGCACCGTCTTGATCGCCACGCGCCGCCCGGACGCCGAGCGCGCGAGGTAGACCAGCCCCATGCCGCCGGCCCCGAGACGACCGAGCACCTCGAACGGGCCGATCCGCCGGGGATCGTGCTGCGTCAGCTGTGTCAGCTGCTCCACCACTTGCCTGCCACCTCCCCGTGGGGCGTAAAAGAGACTCTCAAAAGCCAGTGGCCGCCGAGAGCCACTGCCCCGTGCAGCGTCTCACCGCCTGGCCGATTCGGCCGTACGCGTGCTGATTCTTCCTGGCCGGGCCCAGGGTTGCGAACCCGGGGCCGCTCCCGTCGTGTCCCGGCGGGCTTCTGCGGTGCGCACCGGTACCGTCACATGCCGTGACGGGCCCGTGGGACGGATGTCCGTACGGGTGGGACCGGGCGCCGACGCGGACCGCCGACGGGCTCGAACACCGTACGACCGGATCGCGCCGGGACATGCCGTCGCCGCGCCGTCACTCCGTCCGAAACCCGCTGCGGAATCCGCTCTGGCCGGTCATACCGTCCGGGAACGTCCGCCGAGCACCGATATGTCCAGCGGAGCCCGTCCGCCCGCCGCGCGCTCCGGCGTCTTCACGTCCCGCCCCACGCTCTCCGGTGCCGCCGTGCCGCGCCGCGCACGCTCCGGTGCCGCCGGGCCGCGCCCCGCGCGCAGCAGCGGATGCCGTCCGCCGGGCCTGCTGTCCGTACCGGTCATGCCGTCCCGTCCCCGTCCTCTCCCCGCGCGCGGCACCGGTGCCGGGTCCGCGCCGCCGCGCACCGGCGCGGCCGTACCCACTGTGCCGCACTCAAGGCGTTTGCGCTGCCCCCCGCCCAGGTGAGCGCCCCGGCCGGGCCCCGCCGCCCCGCACCGGCCCGCTGCCGGGCCGCGCCGTCCGCGGCCCGACAGCGGGAGCTGTGCCGGCGGCTCCAATTGTGGTGGCCGGCGGCCTACTTCGGAGCCATGACGCCGAAGCCGGCGCCCTGGTTGTCGGTGAGCACCGCGAACGGCCCGCCCGGGGTGCCGACCGGCTCCACCGTGATCCGGCCGCCGAGCCGGGTGGTGGTCCGTACGGCGTCGTCCATCCCGGGGACGAGGAAGCAGACGGTGAAGTGCGGCGGCATCTCGGCGGGCGCGTGCTCGTCCATGAGGATGCGGCCGCCGACCTCCCGGTCCTGTCCGGGGAGCCGCCAGGGCCGGAAGCGCTCGTCCGCCGCCGGGCTGTCGGCGACGCTCTCGAAGCCGAAGACCGCTTCGTAGAAGGCGTCGGCCCGTTCCGGGTCGCGGGTGCTCAGGCTCGTCCAGACGTAGGCGCCGGGCTCGCGCCGGGCCCCGAAGCCCTGGTGGGTGCCGGCCTGCCAGACGCTGAAGACCGCGCCGGTGGGGTCGGCGGCGACCAGCATGGTGCCCAAGTCGCCGACGGGCATGGCCTCCGCGACGATCCGGCCGCCGGCCCGGAGGATCTGCGCGCTGGTGCGGGCGGCGTCCGGGGTGGCGAAGTACACGTTCCACGCGGTGGGCATCCGGCCGTCCTGCTTGGGCATCAGTCCGGCGGCCGCCCTGCCGTCCTTGTATGCCTGGGTGTAGTTCCCGTGCTCGGGAGCGCCTTCGGAGAAGGTCCAGCCGAACAGCTCCCCGTAGAATCTCTTGCCCGCTTCCAGGTCGGGCAGCATGACATCGGCCCAGCACGGGACGCCCGCCGCGAATGCAGTCATGGGGCCAAAGTAGTCCTGGATCAAGCGTCGCGCCCGGAGAGTATTCGAACATTTTGCCAATTCTCTGCGATCACGCTCATTACCGGACATTCCCAGGTGTCCGGCAATGATCCGCCGCTCGGCCGCAATGGTCTGTTTTACGGCCACAACGGGGCGTCGCTCGACCGCTTCCCCCGTGCGGAACCCTCTCCACCGGCTCGGAGAAGTTGTCCACAGCCTGTTGACAATACGATTCACTTGTTCGGGCCAAGCCGCCCGCCGGCCCGCCACGAACCGCCTTCGCCGCCCTGTGCGCGGGATCGGCCGGAACCGATACGTCCGAACTCCCGCATCCCCATTTGCAGGCAGCCAAATCGCGCTCCGATCACCCCTCGGTAAGCTGACGGCATGACAGGACAAGTTCGGACCGTCGACGGCAGAGTCGCCGGGCGCCGCGGACAGGCGACCCGGCAGAAGCTGCTCGACTGCCTCAGCGACATGCTCAGTTCGTCCCCGTACAGAGACGTCAAGGTCATCGATGTGGCCCGCAAAGCGGGCACTTCGCCCGCGACGTTCTACCAGTACTTCCCCGATGTCGAGGGCGCGGTACTGGAAATCGCCGAGGAGATGGCCAAGGAAGGCGCGAACCTCACCGATCTGGTGGCCGGACGCTCCTGGGTGGGCAGGTCCGGCCGCGAGGCGGCCGAGGAACTCGTCGAGGGATTCCTCACCTTCTGGCGCAAGAACGACGCGATCCTGCGCGTCATCGATCTCGGCGCCGCCGAGGGCGACAAGCGGTTCTACAAGATCCGCATGAAGATCCTGAATGCCGTCACCAACTCCCTTACGGACTCCATCAAGGAGCTCCAGTCCAAGGGCAAGGTCGACAAGGACGTCAGCGCGGCCGCGATGGCCGGTTCGCTCGTCGCCATGCTGGCGGCGGTCGCCGCCCATCAGAAGGGATTCCAGAGCTGGGGCGTCAAGCAGCAGGAGCTGAAGCCGAACCTGGCCCTCCTGGTGCACCTGGGCGTCACCGGAAAGAAGCCCACGAAATAACCCACGGCACGGCACACGGCATATTCCACGGCACATCGCACGGCTTTCGCCACGGCACAGTACACGGCATGTGCCACGACACCACTCGGGAACACCTCACGAATTGACTCCCGGAACGGTTCACGTTCGCGCTCGTCCTGCCATAGCTGTACGTCACAGCGGGTGTTGTCCGCCCCTCGGGGCCGGCCGGCACCCGCTGTGCGCGTCTGCGGCCGCCAGACGCCGGCCCACCAGCGGCCCGGCTCCGGCCCGGTCCCCGTCCGCGACAGCGGCGCTCAGCGCGGCTCCAGCCGGAAGATCCGGATCTCACGGGTGACGCGCGCCTGGTACGCGGCATACGGCGGCCAGCGGTCGACCACCGCCGCCCACGCCGCCGCCCGCCCGTCGCCGGTCAGCAACCGTGCCCGTACGGGCACGTCACGGCCCCGCCAACTGATCTCGGCCGCCGGGTTCTTCAGCAGGTTGGCCGTCCAGGCCGGGTGTCCGGGGCGGCCGAAGTTGCTGCCGACCAGCAGCCAGGTCCCGGCGTCCTCCGGCAGGCACGCCAGCGGCGTGCGGCGCGGCAGGCCGGTCCGGGCACCCGCCACCGTCAGGACCGCCCCCGGCAGCATCCGGGCGCTCAGCAGCACTTTGCCGCCGGTGAGCCGGTGCACCGTACGGTCCAGGGCGGGTACGACGTACGGCGCCACCCGCGCGAACGTACGCGTCGCGGACATCCTCTGCACCACCCGCCTGCCGGACGCCTTCACCCGGCCGGAGGCCGTGGCCCGGGTGGGCCTTCCCACGGACCCGGTCGCCCTCACACGGTCACCCCCGCCCGCTCCCCGCCGCCCCCGAAGGCCTCCCCGCCCTCGGCCGTCCCCATGCCTCTATCACCCCTGAACAGTCCGGCCACCTCAGCGGCGTGCGCACGCAACCGGTGCACCGGGCCCAGCAGCAGTTCGTCGCAGACCGCGCGCTTGAAGAACAGGTGGGCGTCGTGCTCCCAGGTGAAGCCGATGCCGCCGTGCAGCTGGATGGTCTCTCCGGCGACCGCGCGCAGCGTCTCCAGGGCGTGGGCGAGCGCGAGGGCGGGGGCACCGGGCTCGGCGTTCCCGTCCCCGGCTCCGATCCCGTTCCCGGTCCCTATCCCGTTCCCGGCCGGGCTGCCCGCCGCCCAAGCCGCGTAGCAGGCCGCGGAGCGGGCGGCCTGCACCTGTACGTAGAGGTCGGCCAGCCGGTGCTGTACGGCCTGGAAGGACCCGATGGGCCGGCCGAACTGTTCCCGCGCCTGGACGTACTCGACGGTCCGCCCGAACGCCGCGTCCGCCGCCCCGACCGCCTCGGCGGCCAGCGCCGCCGCGGCCCCGGCCCCCACCCGCGCGAGCGCGCGCTCCACCCGCCCGCTTCCCTCATCCGGCCCGCCTCCCTCGTCCGCCCCCACCTCCTGGTCCGTACCGAGCAACGATGCGCGCACGTCGCGCAGTTGGACGGACCCCAACGGACGCGTCTCGTCCATCGCCGTCTGCCGGACCCGTACCACCCCGGGCGCGTCACCCCGTACGACGAAGAGCAACGTGCGGCTGCGCGCGTAACCGCCCGTGTGCGCGGCCACCAGGAGCACCCCCGCGCTGTGCCCGCCCAGCACCTGCGCGGCCTCCCCGTACAGCCGCCACTTCCCCGCCGCACCGGGCTCCCCCTCCGTCCCGCACCGCCGCGCCTGCACGCCACCCGCCCGGCCGCCGCCCGCCCAGTCCCCGCCGTTGCGGGCGGTGAGCGCGAGGGCGGTGCTCAGCTGCCCGCCCGGTACGGCGAGCGCGCCGGTCAGCTCGCCCGCCGCGAAAGCGGGCAGCAGCTCCGTGCGCTGCCGCTCCGTCCCCAGTGACAGCACCAGCGGCGCGGCGAGGACGGCGGTCGGCAGCAGCGGCGAGGGCAGCAGCGCCCGTCCGGTCTCCTCGCAGGCCAGCGCCAGCTCGGTGGGCCCGCAGCCGACACCGCCGTACGCGGTGGGGAGTGCCAGCCCCGGCAGTCCCAACTGCTGCGCGAGCTGCCGCCACAGGGCGGGGTCGTACCCCTCGGGGGTGCGGACGGCGGCCCGGAGGTCGTCGGTACCGCAGCGCTTCCGCAGCAGTTCCCGCAGCGTACGGCGGATCTCGTGCTGCTCCTCGGTGAACGCGGCATCCATCGGCGGGCTCCTCCCGACCGTTCGGCGACCTGGGCCGGTGCGGCGGGCGACCGGGGTCCACACTCCGGAGCACACACCGACCTGACGGCCCGTCATAGTAGGTACTGCCGCCGCCATTTCCCAGCCTCACGCGCCCACCGCGCCCATTCACCACACCTGTCGACACCCGCCTACCTGATGTACCGTCAGATTCATGCCGCCAGGGAGCACATCCCCCCGCAAGGTCGCCATTGCCGGTGTCGCCCTCTCCGACTGCGGACGCGTGGACGACGCCACCCCATACGCCCTGCACGCCCAGGCCGCCCGCCGCGCCTTGGCCGACTCGGGTCTCGACCGCTCACTGGTCGACGGCTTCGCCTCGGCCGGGCTCGGCACGCTCGCGCCCGTGGAGGCCGCCGAGTACCTGGGGCTGCGTCCCACCTGGGTCGACTCCACCTCGGTGGGCGGCGCCACCTGGGAAGTGATGGCCGCGCACGCCGCGGACGCCATCGCGGCCGGGCAGGCGCGCGCGGTCCTGCTGGTGTACGGCTCCACGGCGCGCGCCGACCTCAAGGCCGGCCGCCGTACCGCCAACCTCTCCTTCGGCGCCCGCGGCCCGCTCCAGTACGAGGTTCCGTACGGCCACACGCTCGTCGCCAAGTACGCGATGGCCGCCCGCCGCCATATGCACCAGTACGGCACGACCCTCGCCCAGCTCGCCGAGGTCGCCGTGCAGGCGCGGGCGAACGCGGCCACGAACCCGGACGCCATGTACCGCGCCCCGATCACCGTCGACGACGTCCTGTCCGGCCCCCTGATCGCCGACCCCTTCACCAAGCTCCACTGCTGCGTCCGCTCCGACGGCGGCTGCGCGGTCCTGCTGGCCGCCGAGGAGTACGTACGCGACCTGGCCAGGCCTTCCGTGCGGGTGCTGGGCGCGGGCACCGCCGTCTCGCACTCCGCGATGTCCGGGTGGGACGACTTCACCGTCTCCCCCGCCGCCGTCTCCGGCCGTCTCGCCTTCGAACGGGCCGGGGTACGCCCGTCGGAGATCGACGTGGCCGAGATCTACGACGCCTTCACCTACATGACGCTGGTGACCCTCGAAGACCTCGGCTTCTGTGCGAAGGGCGAGGGCGGCGCATTCGTCGAGAAGGGCCGCCTGCTGCGCGACGGCCCGCTCCCCGTCAACACCGACGGCGGCGGCCTGGCCGCCTGCCACCCCGGCATGCGCGGCCTGTTCCTGCTGGTCGAGGCGGTACGCCAGTTACGCGGCGAGGCGGGCGAGGGACGTCAGGTGCGGCGGGCGGACGGCAGCCTCCCGGAACTGGCCGTGGCGTCCGGCACGGGGGGCTGGTTCTGCTCGTCGGGGACGTTGGTGCTGGGGCGGGGGTAGGCAGGGGCAGGGACAGGCGGAAGCAGGGGCCGGCGGGGCCCCGCCCCGGCCGGTGCCCCGCACCGGCCTACGGAACCGTCAGCTCGTACGGCGACACCTCCTGCAACCAGTCGGCCAAGCGCCGGCCGTACTTCTCGCCTGCCGCGTCCTGTATGCCGTCCGGGTCCTCCGGCACGCCCAGGCCGAAATTCCGGACCAGCCAGCCGAGGTACTCCTCCCGCCCCTCGGACGGCTCCTCCTCGTCTTCGTCGTCGTCGCCGATCAGCCACTCGTTGTCGAGGGTGAGCAGCTGGAACAGCTCCCGCAGTCCGTCGGCGACGACTTCGAGGTCCCCCTCGTCGCCGAAGAAGACGACGGGGAGCGTGGCGAGGTCCGTACGGTCGTCACACCGCCACAGCGCATAGAAGGACCCCGAGCCGGTGGCCTGGGCGAAGGGGATGAGCCGGTCCAGCCGCTCCTGCTCGCGCGGGCCGAACGGGGCCTTCAGGCCGAGCCAGGCCCCCACGAGGTCGGCGTCCGCCGCCTTGTACTCGTACAGCTCGAAGCCCTCCGAGAAGTACGCGCCCGCCAGGGAATCCTCGAATTCCTTGAGCAGATTCAGCTCTGGTATCGGCGAAAAAGCAGCGTTCACAACGACCCCCGGTCCAGCGGCGAGATGGCGTCTCCACGCTATCGCCCACCACTGACAACGCACCGCCGCCTACGTCAGCGACAGGGTGTACTCCACGGCTCGGGAGGACGTCGGCCCGAATCCCAGCCGCTGGAGCGCGGCGTGGTGTTCCTCGTGGTCGGGCACCGCGTTGACCTCGGCGTCGCGGATGCCGGGGTGGTCGGTGTCGAGGGTGTGCAGGGCCGCGGAGATGATGGCCGTGAGCGTGTCGGCGGTGGTGTCGGCTTCCTGGTTGTGGACCAGGCGGGCACGGGTGCCGGTCAGCTCGACGTCGTACCAGGCTTCGTCGGTACCGATACGGAACGCGACGTCCTCGCCCTCGTACTCCCCCTCGCCCGCGCCCTCGACGGGGAGCAGCCGCACCGCCGCGTCCCGCACGGGAACCCCGGCCGGCAGGTCGCGCCGCCACCAGCGGTAGACCTCGCCGCTTTCGAGGGCGCCCAGTTCCACCGCGGCCTTGCCGGGGCTCGTTTCCTCCTCCGTGATCCACCGCAGGGCCGTACCGCCTGCCTTACGGGCCACATCCGCCGCCTCCCGCAACAGGGGCACCAGCAGCGCGTCCTCGGCGCAGTCGAGAACGGCGACGAAGCGCAGGGCGAGGTCAGGGGCGCCGAGATCCAGCAGCGCGACCGAACCTTCCACCGCGCCCTGGGGCTTGGCGGTGAGGACGGCAATCGTGCGCTCTCCGCACCACAGGGCACCGGCGCGGCCCGGATCGGTTATACATTCAACGAAGTTTGCCATTTCTTTACCTTATGGAAAATATCTCCCCTCTGTCCACTATGGTCCCGGTGCCCCGCCCACCGCCCGCCCAACCGCTCACCCAAGCATGCCGAGAAAGGCGGCGAAGCTGCGGCCTTCGGAGAAGTGGCCGTGCAGCGCGAGGAGGGGTTTTCCGGAGGCGGGACCGAAGTCGGGATACGACAGACGGCGGCCGTCCAAGAGGAGGCCGTGGCGGTGGGCTTGCGAGGTACCCATACCGTGCACGTTACTTTCGGCGACCCCTTACCCTGTGAAGGTTATTTTCAGTTGATCGACCGAAATGTAGCGTGAGTATATGAAGAAGCAGGCCCGTCTCACGGCCTTCCTCGCGGCTGCCGCCGTCGCGCCGGCCGTACTGTTCTCCTCCCCGGCGGTCGCCGCCGAAGCCCCGGCCCCCGCCAAGTCGGCGCCGGACCAGAGCACGGTGGCGAAGCCGGACGAGCCCGCGAAGAAGACGGAGACCGGGAAGAAGCCGAAGGCGCGGTCCGAGGCCGACGACCGGCTCGCGGTCGTGCGGATGCTCAACAAGGACGCCGGCAAGGCTTTCGTCCGCGAGGCCGAGAAGGCGCTCTTCGGCACGCCGGAAGACCTGCGCCGCTTCCTGGAGACGGGCCAGTACGTGGCCCGCGACGAGGACAACCGTGTCGCGATCTTCCGCATCCTGGCGGGCAAGGACGTCGGCCGCAATGTCCGCGGAGCGGCGTACGCGGCCCTCGAAGGGTCCCCGCAGGACCGCGTGCACTTCCTGGAGAAGGGCCACCGCCTGTCCCGCATGGCGGACAACCGCGTGCGCGCCGTGCAGATTTACAGCATCGGCGGACCCGCGGTCCAGGACGCCGCCCGTGACGCCCTCCGTGCCGGGCCCGAGGCCGTCGAGCGCTTCCTTGAGGTAGGCCAGTACGAGGCCCGCGCCAAGGACGAGGCCGCGAAGAAGGCGGAAGAGCAGAAGGCGGCCAAGGAGAAGGCTGAGAAGGCCGCGAAGGAGAAGGAAGCCAAGGCGAAGGAAGCCGCGGACAAGGCCGCCAAGGAGAAGGCGACTGAGGGCGGCGGCAAGAACGTTACGTCCGCCGTCGACGCCAAGCCCGCCAGCGGCCACGGCACCACCTCCTCCGCCACGGTCTCCGGCAACGCCGTCACCCCCGCCGGCAGCGGTAGCGGCAGCTCGCTGGCCTCCACCGGCGTCAGCCCCGTCACCCCGTGGGCCGTCGGCGGTGCCGCCGCTGCCGTCACCGCGGGCGCGGGCATGGTGCTGGCGGGCCGCCGCCGCACTGCCGCCGAGCGCGGCTGACCCCCGGCCGAAGCAGACGCGCCCGGCGGCCGGTACACCAGCGACCAGCCGCCGGGCGCTCGGCCATCACCCGCGTTACGCCGTCGGGCGCGCGCCGATCACGAACTCCGTGCCGAACGGGTCCGTCACCCGCGCCTGCCGCGCATACACCGTGTCCTCCGGCTCGGACGCCGTCCCGCCGGCCGCGACCGCCCGCGCCACCGCCGCGTCCGTGTCCGCGACCTCGAACAGTGTTGCCCAGCCCGCGGCCCCGGCGGCCGGGTCGCCCATGATGCCGCCGATCTCGTGCCCGTCCGGGCGGCGCAGGAAGGTGAAGTCGACGTCCGGCAGGTCCGGGTTGCCGTCGAGGGTGTAGCCGAAGACGGCCTCGTAGAACGCGCGGGCCCGGGCGGCGTCCGCGACCGGCGCCACCAGGTCGTTGCGTACGAGGGAGTTGGGCTCGTTGACGACCTCGCAGCCGACGTGGGCACGCCCCTGCCAGAGCCCGAACTGGGCCCCCACGGTGTCCTCGGCGATCGCGGCCCGCCCGAAGTCGCGGATCTCCACCGGGCCCCACAGCGCCCGGCCGCCCGCGTCCGCGATCCGCTTGGCCGTGCCGTCGCAGTCCTCGACCGCCATGTACATGGTCCACGCGCCGCCCTCCGCGTCGGGCCGCTCCATCAGGCCCGCGGCACGCTGACCGGCGACGAGACCGACGGCATACCGTCCGCCCTCCATCGTCTCCGTCGCGTACGTCCAGCCGAACAGCGCCCCGTAAAAATCCATGGCGCGGTCGAGATCGGGAACGGCAAGCTCGATCCAGGTGGGCGTTCCGTCGGGCTGATTGCCGGTGATACGGCTCATGACGTGCTCCTCACGGTACGGGGCGGCCGGGTGGCCGCGCGCTGGGCCGATACCGAAGACGCTAGGCTCCATGGCGGACAGGACGTGTCCTACATGGAGCCTTCCGTGCTCAGGGCCGTAACAGCACGGTGCCTTCGTCTATGGCCTGCCGTTACGCTGCCGCCGAATTGCCGCAATAAAGGGCAGACAACATCATGTGCGGTGTGGCCCCCGCCCGCCATCGCCCTTCAGGCCCGACCGGAAATGACGTACCGATGCTCCGTTCCCTGCCGGCCGTGGCGCTCGCCCTGGCCGCCGCGTGTACGTTGCTGAGCGGGTGCGACGGTACGGGCGCGGCGAAGAGCGCCGGGCGCACACCAGCCGCCAGCGCTCCCGAGCGGGTGTGGGCCGGGAAGACGCCGCCGGAGCCCCTGGGGCCGCCGAACTCCGCCGGCAAGCCGACACCGCTGCGGTCGATGCCGCGCTTGCCGTCCGGCGACATCCATGAGGTCGCGCCGCTCACCATCGCCCGGGCGGCGGCGGAGTCCATGAGCAGTGACGACGAAACGGCGAAGAACATCAAGGCGTGCCGGGCTCTCGGCCGGAAGGCGTGCGCCGTACAGACACCGCACTACCGGGATCTGAACGGCGACGGCAAGGACGACCTGCTGCTCGCCATCGAGACGAGCGGCAGTTGGATCTCCCTGTGGGCCTTCACCGTCAAGGACGGAGTGATCACCCAGATCCTGGGCAACTCAGAGCGCGCGCAGTCGGTCGAGCTGGCGGGCCGCGACGTGATCGTATGGGAGCCGGTCGACACGGGCGGTTACGACCTGCGCCGCGTCTTCTCGTGGGACGAACGACTGCAAGCCATGAACGAACGCGTCTTCGAGTACGTGGAGTCCGACGCTAAGAAATGAGCCGGAGGAAGTCGGCCCAGGCGGCGGGGGGTATGGAGAGGGCGGGGACGGTCGTGTTCTTGGAGTCGCGTATGTGGATGGTGGTGGGGGTGGTGGCGACTTCGACGCACGTGCCGCCTTCATTGACGCTGTAGCTGCTCTTGATCCACGCCAGTTCGACGCTCATAACTCACCTGCCACTTTCTCGATCAGTTCCAGTGACTTTCCCGGCGATAGTGCCTCCCCGCGAAGCGCCCCGTACCGATCCCTGTGCTGGACGGCTTCAGCTGGCCTGGTCAGCAACCTACTCCGGTCCTGCCCCTCCAAGAAGATGCTGTCCCGCCCATCAGGCGAGAACAGGATCTCCAGCGAGCCGCTCAGCCCAGCATGCGTCTCAGTGACGGTGGGCATCACCTGCAGGGTCACGTGCGCCAACTCGCGAGCGGTGGTCGCGGCGTGCAGCAGCACCGCCTTGAGCACCGCATTCCCGCCGAGCGGCCGGTGAAGAGCAGCTTCCTCGATGACGAAACTCACGGTTGGCGCGTCCTCCCGGACCAGTACCGTCTGCCGCTCCAGCCGTTCCTGCGTCAACTCGTCGATCTCTTCCCTGCGTAGCGCCGGAACCCGCGACCGATGCAGCTCGCGGATGTAGTCCGGCGTCTGCAGAAGCCCAGGGATCACCATGGTGACGTACGCGCCAAGACTCAGCGCTTCGGCCTCCAACAGTCGCCACTCCTGGAACTGCGCGCGGCTCGGCTCCTGCTCCATCAGCTCTACGCACGATGTGAGCGTGCCCTCGGCTGCCGTGAGCCGATCCGCGTCGATCAGGAAGCCCGCGCTCGGGATCCGCGCCCCCCGCTCGTACGCGCCTTCCAGCGATTCCGAGACATGTGTTTCGTGGGCCAGCCACTTTTGCGTCATCCCAGCACGCTGGCGGCAGTGCCTGATGAGCCCACCAACGTGCACGCGCGCAGGCGACGGCTCCACAGTCTCCACGGCCATGATCATTCCTCCCCACAACTCAATGTGTGAGCCCCTTACTCCTGGTGACGCTACGCACACGCGCCGACCATTGTTGGCATGACGACCGAAAATCATCCGCAAGAGCCCCGCCTCCTCCCCTGGGCCAGCCAGGAGGGCAAGCCCTGCTATCTGATCGGCGAAGGACGCGGGCCCGTGTCGGACCTGGCCGACGGGTTGGAAGAGTTGCAACTGTCCATGGCCGTACAGCTCTTGGACCACTCCCGCGCGGCCCTGAACCGGCCCGAGTCCCCCACCCCCACCGAGCTCCTCTTCATCACCAACCGCCTCACCGAGTCCCTCAGTGACGCCGTACGCGTAGCGGACAGCCGGGGCCGGAGGCTGGATCAAGCCCGCCACGCTCCGTGAGCGAAGGCGCTCCACGCAAGCAATCTATACAAGCGTGTTAGACAGCTGTCTAACACGCTCGTATAGTCACCGCCATGACCTCGACCTCACCCACCCGCCCCCACGCCCTCATCTCCGGCGCCGGCATCGGCGGCCCCGCCCTCGCGTACTGGCTGCACCGTTACGGCTTCGCCGTGACCGTGGTCGAGCGCGCGCCGGAGCTGCGGACCGGCGGCTACAAAGTGGACCTCCGCGGCGTCGCCATCGACGTCGCGGACCGTATGGGCGTACTGCCGGAGATCCGGCGCGCCAGTACGGACATGCGGACCGGCGCCTACGTGAACGGCGACGGACGGCGGGTGGCCACGCTGCCCGCCGACATCTTCGGCGCCCGCGTCGACGGCGACGACGAGATCATGCGCGGCGACCTGACCCGCATCCTCTACGACCGCACGTGCGACGACGTGGAGTACGTCTTCGGCGACTCGATCAGCTCACTCGCCGACGACGGCGCGGGGGTCGACGTCACCTTCGAACGCGAGGCGTCGCGCCGTTTCGATCTCGTCGTCGGCGCGGACGGCCTGCACTCCACCACCCGCCGCCTCGCCTTCGGTGACGAATCCCGCTACGTGCGCCACATCGGCGCGTACATATCGTCGTTCAGCGTCCCGGACGAACTGGCCGCTTCGCGCGAGGAGTTGTACTACATGGCACCCGGCCGCCTGGTGTGCACCTACAAGACAGCCAACGCCACCGGCGCCAAGGCGTGGCTCTCGTTCCGTTCGCCCCGGCTGGACTACGACCATCGCGACGCGGACGGTCAACGCGAGCTGCTGGCAGACGCGTTCGAGGGCGTCGGCTGGCAGGTGCCGCGGCTCCTCGAAGCGTCCCGTACCGCCGACGACTTCTACTTCGACGGGCTGCACCTGATCGAGATGGACCGCTGGTCGCGCGGGCGCGTGGTGCTGCTGGGCGACGCCGCGCACTGCGCGTCCCCCGCGTCGGGGCAGGGGACGGGGATGGCGCTGGTGGGCGCGTACGTACTCGCCGGGGAACTGGCAGCTGGCGGCGACCCGCGTACGGCCGACCCGCGTACGGCCTTCGCACGCTACGAGGCGGAGATGCGCCCGTACGTCACGGCGAACCAGCGGATGGCGGAGAAGTTCGTACCGCAGATGACGCCCGCCACCAAGGCGGCGATCCGCTTCCGGCACGTCATGATGCGGATGCTGCCCCACATGCCGTGGAAGAACTACGTGGCGAAGAAGCTCGCCGAGGACGTACAGCGGTGCGCCCACGCGATCACTCTCAAGCCGTACCCGGTCCCCCGGGGCGAAGCCGCGTCGGCGCCGACCGTACCGGCCTGATCCCCGGCCAGATCTCCGGCCTGATCCCCAACCTCCTCAACGGCCGCGGATTAGGCTGCCGGGCATGGCCGATCACCCAGCGGACGTGGACTCCTCCGCCCGCTTCCACTCCCTGCTCCGCTCCCTCCGCGTCTGGGACTGCGAGCTGCCCGCCATCGACCCCGACCCGGCGCACGCCCCGGCCGACCCGCTGCCGCTCTTCCGGCAGTGGCTGCGGGAGGCCGCGGAGGCGGGCGTACCGGAGCCGCACACCATGACACTCGCGACGGCGGACGCGGCCGGCGACCCGAACGTACGCACCCTGATGCTCCACGACGCCGACGAACGCGGCTGGCACTTCGCCACCCACCGCGGCAGCCGCAAGGGCCGCGAACTCGCCGACCGCCCGCGCGCCGCCCTCGGCTTCTACTGGGCGGGCCTCGGCCGCCAGGTCCGCGTACGGGGCCGGGTCACCGAGGCGGGACCGGAGGAGAGCGCGGCCGACCTGCACCGCCGTTCGACGGGCGCGCTGGCCGCCGCCCTCGTGGGCCACCAGAGCGAAGTCCTCGCCTCGTACACCGAACTCGAACGCGCCTCGGAGGACGCCTGGGCCCGCGCGCAGGAGGAGCCGACCGCTCCTGTACCCAGCTGGACCCTGTACGTGCTGCGCCCGGACGAGGTCGAGTTCTTCCAGGGCGACGCCCGCCGACGGCACGTACGCATCAACTACCGGCGGGCCGGTGACGCCTGGGACCGCGAGCTTCTCTGGCCGTAGGCGGGCGCGGCTCCTTCGCGCACGCAGGCTCGGCTTCTCTCTTACGGGCCTGCGCGGCGCGTCCCTACCCCGGGACCGTCGCGGCCTTCCAGCGGCGGATCATCTCCCCCTTGGCCGCTTCCATGGCCGAATCGAACTCCTCGCTGACCGGTGCGGGCAGGAAGAGGCCTTCACCGCTCACCAGGTCCAGTCGGATGCGGTGGTGAGGCGTGCCCGTATGGCCGTAGAGGGACGTGCCCTTGCTCCGGTCGACGCCGATGCTCGCGATGTCGTGCCAGGCGAGGGACCGGCGCCGCAACGGGGTCCTGACGCGTATGCCTCCGGCGGTGACGAGTGTGCGACTGGCGGTGCAGTAGTACACGACGAGGGAGAGGGGCACGAACACCCCGAGCGCGACGGTCCACTCGCGCAAGTCGCTGCCGCGCGGCTCTGCGAAGAAGCGTTGTCCGAACTCCTGCCACCCCATGCCGAAGGTGACGACGCACAGCGGGACGATCCCGCCGACGAAGGCGAAGGCCAGGGCGCTCCACTGCCACCAGCGGGACCCTGGGCGGTACTCGATCGTTTGCACCCTTGGACCCTACGTCCCGCTCGGATATGGCTCCCCCGCGGCATTCGGATCAACCTGTGCGGCGCCGCGCGCAGCACGCCGCTACGGTGCCGGAGGGCGACCGGGCCGACCGACCGGGCTGGACCGGACCCGCCTGAGGTGGATGAGCTGCAGGGATGCCGATGCGTCGTACGGCCGGGAAGGTGATGCGGCGCGGGTCCCTGGCCCTGCTCATGCTCGCCGCCCTGGCCGGGACAGCCGCCCCGGCTCCGGCACCGGCACCAGCACCAGCACCAGCACCAGCACCGGATCCGGAACCAAGGCAGGCGGCACCGCGGGAAGAAACGATCGTGCTGCCGGGCGCCACCTCGGCGGAAGGCATCGCCGCCGGGCACGGTTCCACCTTCTACGCGGGTGACTACTTCGACGGAGACATCTTCCGCGGCGACATCGAAACAGGCACCGCCGCCCGCTTCATCGACGCGCCGCGCGGCCGCCACGCCCTCGGTATGAAGGCGCACCCCCGCCACGACCTGCTGTTCATCGGCGGCGGCCGGACCGGACAGGCCTACGTCTACGACACCGGAACCGGGCGCACGGTGGCGAGCTACCGGTTCGGCCCCCGCGGGCAGGACGTTCGTCAACGACGTGGTCCTGACCCGCGACGGCGCGTGGTTCACCGACTCCTCCCGGCCCAACGAGGTGCGGCGCACCACGCTCAACGGGTCCATGACCAGCGCAAAGACCAAGAAGACCATCAGGTCCGGACTGTTCCGGAGTCCGTCGACGGCGGCGCGCTTCGGGAGCACGCTCGCCCTGGTCAACGCCAAGCTCCACACCGGCATCCCCCACGGCGAAGCAGTACGAAGTGATCACCGTGGACGACTGAGACGGGCCCGCGCCGCTCTGCCGTTCCGCTGCTCCGCTGCTCCGCCGCTCAGAAGCGCTGATACATGATGTGCAGGCCGACGTAGCCCTCGGTGGGGTGCAGGAAGCCCTCGGGGAG
This sequence comes from Streptomyces sp. NPDC033221, assembly GCF_055577005.1. NCBI lineage: Bacteria > Bacillati > Actinomycetota > Actinomycetes > Kitasatosporales > Streptomycetaceae > Streptomyces > Streptomyces sp. NPDC033221. Next base: position 135,503 of record NZ_JBVIQN010000004.1, read on the forward strand.
GGTCGTCATGATCTCGAAGCCGAGGGACTTCCACAGGGCGACGGCGCGGGTGTTGGTCTCGACCACCGCGTTGAACTGCATGGCCCGGAAGCCGGTCGTACGGGCCCAGTCGACGGCGTACTCGCCGAGGGCGCGGCCCACACCGCGGCCGCCGTGGGCCGGATCGACCATGAAGGAGGCGGAGGCGATGTGGGCGGCGCCGCCCATGTGGTTGGCGTTCATCTTGGCCGTACCGAGGACCGTACCGGCGTCGTCCACGGCCACGACAGTACGGCTCGGCGGGGCGAGCAGCCACATCGCACGGCCGGTCGGCTCGTCCATGCCCCGGTCATAGGTGTACGTTTCGCCGGCCGCCACGATGTCGCGGAGGAACGGCCAGATGGCGGGCCAGTCGGCCGCGGTCGCTTCTCGGATCAGCACGCACGCCAGCATGGCGGGCGGCAGGCGCGGCGGGCCAGCCCATTTCTCGCGGCGGCGTCCACTCGGGGGCTCGGCTTCGTCGTCTTCGGTCTGCGCGGCTCAGGCTGGGCTGAAGACGGGAACAGTGATCCCTGGGGCGCCCGGGGCGTCCGGGGTGCCCGAGGTGCCCGAGGTACGGAATTGCACTCGCAGCGGCATGCCGATCCGCAGATTCCACTCCGGACAGTCGACGACTTCCGTCATCATCCGCGGGCCCTCGGCAAGGTCCACCACCGCGGCCACGTACGGCACCCGCTCACCGAACGGCGGGAGATCGTTACGGTGCACCACCGACCACGTATAGAGCGCGGCCCGGCCACTCGCCTCCACCCACTCCACGTCTTCGCTCCAGCAACGCGGGCAGAACTCGCGCGGGTAGTGATGCGCCGCCCCGCAACCGTCGGCACGGCAGCGGCGCAGGAGCAGACGGCCCTGGGCCGCCGCTTCCCAGTAGACGCGGCTGAACGCGTCGGTCTCCGGCAGGTCGAACCCGGGCGCCGCGGACAGCGTCACCGGCACTCCCCCGGGTTCGGGCTTCACCCTCGATGCCACTTACGACCACCCGCTTCAGGTCGGTACGGGGCCGCCGCCTGTTTCGTGGCGGGCCGTCAGTTCAACCTGAGTTGGCCGGGATACGCAAGGGGGCGGGCCGAACGGAGCCCCGTACGGCGACATGTATGCGCATCGCGGTTACCCTCACCGGCATGCCGGACGCCGCAGCGTATGCCAGCTCCTCCGCATCCAGCACCTCCGCATCCAGCACCACGCCGCCCGCTGCCGTCTCGCCCGTGTACGTCATCGGGGGCGGGCCGGGCGGGCTCGCCACCGCCGCCGTACTCGGCGCCTACGGCATCCGCGCCGTCGTCCTCGAAAAAGGTGACGCGGTGGGCGCCTCCTGGCGGGGCCACTACGACCGTCTGCGCCTGCACACCACGCGCCGCCTCTCCGCCCTGCCGGGCCTGCCGATACCGCGCGCCTACGGGCGGTGGGTCGCGCGCGACGACGTGGTGCGCTACCTGGAGCAGTACGCCGAGCACCACTGCATCGAAGTCGCCACGGGCGTCGAAGTGCGGCGTGTGGACCGCGCGGCGGACGGCGGATGGGTCCTGCACGCGAACGGCGGACGCCAGCCGGCCGCCCGTACGGTCGTGATCGCCACCGGGTACAACCACACCCCGTACCTGCCCGACTGGCCCGGCCGCGACAGCTACCCCGGCGAACTGCTGCACGCCGGTGCCTACCGCAACGCCCGCCCGTACGCGGGCAAGGACGTCCTGGTCGTCGGCACCGGCAACACCGGGGCGGAGATCGCGGTCGACCTGGCGGAGGGCGGCGCGGCCCGGGTACGGCTGGCGGTCCGCACCGCCCCGCACATCGTGCGCCGCTCGACGGCCGGCTGGCCCGCCCAGGCGACGGGAATCCTCGTACGCCACCTGCCGCCGCGCATGGTGGACCGGGCGGCACACGTGATGCGCCGCCTCTCCGTGCCGGACCTGTCGGCGCGCGGGCTGCCGATGCCGGACGCCGGACTGTACAGCCGCGTCCTGGAGGGGGCGATCCCCGTCCAGGACGTCGGGCTGATCGATGCCGTACAGCGCGGGGCGGTACGGCCGGTGGCGGCGGTGGCCTCCTTCGACGGCGGCGTGGTGCGGCTCGCGGACGGCGACGCGATCGAGCCGGACGCCGTCATCGCCGCCACCGGCTACCGGCGGGGCCTGGACAACCTCGTCGGCCACCTCGACCTCCTCGACACCCGCGGCCGCCCACGCGTCCACGGCCGCCACACCCTCCCGTCCGCCCCCGGCCTCTACTTCACCGGCTACACCAACCCGATCAGCGGCATGTTCCGCGAACTGGCCATCGACGCCCGCCACATCGCCCACGCGATCGCTACTACGTACGCGGAGGCGGAGGCGGAAGTGGAGGCGGAAGTGGAGGCGGAGGAGGCGGGCGCAGCAGAGGTGGTGGGCGCAGCGGACGGCGGTGAGGCGTTCACGGCCGGGGGCGGGGCTGGGGGCGGGAGTGCGGGCAGGTCCGAGCCTGGCCCCGGGCCCGGGGCCAGGGCACGGGCGGCCGGCGAGGCCTGCGCCGGGCGCGGGGCCGGGGCCGGGGCCGGGGCCTCCGGAGCCTGGACCGGGGCCGGGGCCGGAGCCGCCAGCACCGAACCCAGGGCCACCAGGACCGGGGCGGCCGGGACCGGGGCCGCCGGAGCCGAAGCCGAGGCCAGGGCCGAGGCCAGGGCCGGAGCCAGGGCCAAGGCCGAGGGAGCACCCCAGCCCGAGGACGCCCCCGCACCCCCGGCACCAGCCCCACCCTCACCACCAACACCCCCCGCACCCCCCGCACCCCCCACCCGAAAGGTTTAGCGCTCCCGGGCATTCCTGACTGGGCGTCAGTTCACCTAACCTGACGGGGCGTCAGTTGAATTGGCAGCCGTCTTACGGGAGCGGGCGTCAGCGATGCTTGGATCGACTCACGGCACCCTCACCACTCACTCCAGCCCGGCTCGCGCAGTGTCCTGCGGGCAGGCTCCGCCGCGGGCCGTCCACGAGACGGCCGACCTGGACGTCAGCGGGCGTCCGCTGTACGCCCCCGTCCCCGACCTGGACCGGTTCTTCCGGCCCGAGTCGATGGCGGTCGTCGGCGCCTCCGACAGCGAGGGCCGCCCGAACGCCGGCATCACCCGGCAGCTCATGGCGTGGGCCGAACGCGTCGGTGCCCGCCTGTACCCGGTCAACCCGGGCCGTGGCAGTGTCTTCGGCCTGCCGTGTCTCACCTCCGTCTCCGACCTGCCCGAGCGGGTCGATCTCGCCGTACTGCTGGTCGCGGACCCCGTACCGGTCATCGAGGAACTGGCCGACGCCAAGGTCAGGTTCGCGGTCGCCTTCGCCTCCGGCTTCGCCGAGACCGGGGCGGCCGGTGCCGCCGCCCAGGACCGGCTCGCCGAGGCCGTGGCCCGTACCGGCATCCGGCTGCTCGGCCCGAACACCAACCTCAACGCCTTCTCGTCGTTCCGCGAGGACCTGGACGGTCCTGCCATCGCCCTGATCACCCAGTCAGGCCACCAGGGCCGCCCGGTCTTCTCCCTCCAGGAGCTGGGTATCCGCCTTTCGCACTGGGCCCCGACCGGTAACGAGGCCGATCTGGAGACCGCCGACTTCCTCTCCTACTTCGCCTCCCGTCCCGAGGTGGGCGCCATCGCCACGTACATCGAGGGGTTCAAGGACGGCCGCAGCTTTCTGCTGGCCGCCGACCGGGCGGCCCGCAACAAGGTGCCGGTCGTCGCGGTCAAGGTCGGCCGCACCGAGGCCGGGGCCCGTACGGCCGCCTCGCACACCGGCAAGCTGACCGGTGCCGACGCGGTGGTGGACGCGGCCATGCGGCAGTTCGGTGTGATCCGGGTGGACGGGCTGGACGAGCTGCAGGACACCGCGGCCCTGCTCGCCCGGGCCCGCACTCCGGCGGCCGACGGCGTCGCCGTCTATTCGATATCCGGGGGCACCGGCGCCCACTTCGCGGACCTGGCGACGGCGGCCGGGCTTCGGCTGCCCGCACTGGGCCGCGCGAAGCAGGACGAGCTGCACCAGTGGATCCCGGACGACCTCAGCGTCGCCAACCCGGTGGACAGCGGCGGGCATCCGGTCGGCGACCAGCGCGGCCGCAAGATCATCGATGCCATCCTCGCCGACCCGGCCATCGGCGTACTGATCTGCCCGATCACCGGCCCCTTCCCGCCGATGAGCGACAAACTGGCGCAGGACCTCGTGGACGCGGCGGAGCAGACGGACAAGCTGGTGTGCGTCGTCTGGGGCTCGCCGGTCGGCACCGAGGACGCCTATCGGTGCACCTTGCTGGGGTCGCGGCGGGTGGCCACCTTCCGCACCTTCGCCAACTGCGTGACGGCCGTCCGCGCGCACCTCGCCCATCACCGCTTCACCGCCGGCTACCGCTCCCCCTTCGACGACGCGCCGCGCACCCCGTCCCTCTCCGCCCGCAAGGCGCAGGAACTGCTGCGCCCGGGACAGCAGCTCAGCGAGCACGCGGCGAAGCAACTGCTGCGCGCCTACGGGATCAGGGTGCCGCGCGAACAGCTCGTCACCAGCGCGGCGGCGGCCGTGCGCGCCGCGAGCCTGGTCGGTTACCCCGTCGTCATGAAGGCGTCCGCGCCGCGACTCGCGCACAAGACGGAACTCGGGCTCGTCAGAACCGGGCTGACCTCCGCCAGCCAGGTCAGGGACACCTACCGGGAACTGGCCGACACCGCCCGCCACGAGGGCATCGAACTGGACGGGGTGCTCGTCTGCCAGATGGTCGAGCGGGGCGTGGAGATGGTCGTGGGCGTCACCGCGGACCGTCTCTTCGGGCCGACCGTGACCGTCGGGCTGGGCGGGGTGCTCGTCGAGGTCCTGCGGGACACCGCCGTCGGCGTGCCGCCTTTCGGCGAGGACCGGGCGCGCGCCATGCTCGGCGAACTGCGCGGGCGCGCCCTGCTGGACGGCGTACGAGGAGCGCCGCCGGCCGATGTGGACGCGCTCGTCGAAGTCGTACTGCGCGTCCAGCGGATGGCGCTGGACCTGAGCGGCGAACTCGCCGAGCTGGACATCAACCCGCTGATGGTGCTGCCGCGCGGACAGGGCGCCGTGGCGCTCGACGCGCTCGCCGTCTGCCACTGACCGCGCGACCGGCCGGACCAGCGCCCGCGCGGCTGCGCGGACGGCCGGCCGCGCCACCGCCCGGACGCCCGACCACACAGCTTGGAGCCGCCTCATCATGGCCCCCACCCCCGCTCCCCCCGAGCCCGGATACCCTGCCGGCCCCGCTGATTCATTGATACTCCACACCACTGACAACGCCGTGCTGTGGATCACCCTCAACCGCCCCGACGCCCTCAACGCCCTCACCTGGGACCAGCGCGAACGCGTCATCTCCCTGCTCTCCGACGCCTCTGCCGACCCGGGCGTACGAGCCGTCGTCGTCACCGGCACGGGCAAAGGTTTCTGCGCGGGAGCCGACCTCCGCGGCGCCCCGGAAGGCGCTGGAGGGGAGGGCACCGGGGAGGGCACTGGAGAGGGCACCGGGGAGGACGGCGCGGCGTCGTCCGGGCGCTTGGCGGGCGATGTGGCCCGGATGATCCGGCGTGGCGCCCAGCGCCTCGTCGCCGCCGTCCTGGACTGCGAGAAACCGGTCCTCGCCGCCGTCAACGGCACCGCCGCCGGGCTCGGCGCGCACCTCGCCCTCGCCTGCGACCTGGTGGTGGCGGCCGAATCCGCCACGTTCATCGAGGTGTTCGCGCGCCGCGGCCTCGTACCGGACGGCGGCGGCGCGTACCTGCTGCCCCGGCTCGTCGGCCCGCAGCGCGCGAAGGAGCTGCTGTTCTTCGGCGACGCCGTGACGGCGTCCGACGCCGGACGGATGGGCCTGGTCAACCGGGTCGTCCCGGACGCCGGGCTGCAGAAGGCCGCACGGGACTGGGCGGAACGGCTGGCCACCGGCCCGACCCGGGCCTTCGCCCTCACCAAACAGCTGGTCAACGCCTCGCTGGACGGCGACCGCGGCGCGGCGTTCGCCGCCGAGGCGGCGGCCCAGGAGATCAACATGACGACGGCGGACGCACGGGAGGGCGTCGCCTCCTTCGTGGAGCGCCGACGGCCGACGTACCGGGGGCGGTGAGGCCCCAGCGGTGCCCCAGGGGTGCCCCAGCCGTGCCTCCGGTCATGCCCCGGCTGTGCCCCCAGCCGCGCACCACCGCCGCCGTTCCCTTCAAAACTGACGGGCCATCAGGTTCAATGGACGCATGATGGGACACGCCGGTATGGCAGCCACCGCGGTGCGCTATCTGCGGTCGGTGGGCGCGCCGACCTCAGCCGGGGTGGCGGCCCCGGTCCGCGCCACCCCCGCACCGCCGCGCCCCGCCCTCAGAGCCGTACGGGAGGACGAGCGGGCGCCGCTCGACCCGGCCGCCTTCCGTGACGTCCTCGGACACTTCGCCAGCGGCGTCACGGTCGTCACCGCGCCCGCCCCCTGCACGACCGGCGGCCCGGGAGACGGCCCGGTCGGCCCGGTCGGCGCCCCGGCGGACGGCCCGGCGGGCTTCGCCTGTCAGTCCTTCACATCGCTGTCCCTCGACCCGCCGCTGGTCACGTTCATGGTGGCCCGTACGTCCACGACCTGGCCCCGGATCGCCCGCGCCGGCGTCTTCTGCGTCAACGTCCTGGGCGCGGACCAGGAGGGCCTGTGCCGTGCCTTCGCGGTCAGCGGCGCCGACAAGTTCGCGGGAGTCTCCTACGCGCCCGCCCCCGTCACCGGGTCACCGCGCCTGGCGGGCGTCCCCGCCTGGATCGACTGCACGGTCCAGGCCGTGCACACCGGCGGCGATCACCTCATCGTCGTGGGCCGGGTCGCCGCCCTCGGCACGGACCCGGCCGCCGCCGCGGCCGGCCCGCTCCTCTTCCACCGGGGCGCCTTCGGCCGCTTCAGCGCGTAGGGAGCACGCAGGAAACACGTCAGAACGTCAGCACCCCACGCGCCACCCGCCCCGCCCGCATGTCCTCCACCGCCTTGCTGAAGTCCGCGACCGCGTACGTCCTGGTCACCAGCTCGTCCAGGAGGAGGCGACCCTCTTCGTAGAATCTCGCGTACCGTGCGATGTCGCGCTGCGGGCGGGAGGAGCCGTAGCGGCAGCCCAGGATGGACTTGTCCAGGTACATCGACGCGACCAGGAACGATGCCTCGGCGGTGGCCGGGGGCACGCCCAGCAGGACCGCCTGGCCGTGCCGTCCGAGGAGGTCCACCGCCTGCCGGACCAGGTCCGTACGGCCCACGCACTCGAAGGTGTGGTCGGCGCCGGACGGCAGGATGCCGCGGACGGCCTCGACGGTGTCCGGGACCGCCGACGCGTCCACGAAGTGCGTCGCCCCGAAGCGCCGCGCCACCGCTCCCTTCGCCGGGTTGACGTCCACGGCGACGATCACCGAGGCACCGGCCAGCCGGGCGCCCTGGAGCACGTTCAGCCCGATGCCGCCCGTACCGAGGACCACCACCGTGTCGCCCTGTTCCACCCGCGCGCGGTTCAGGACGGCGCCGACCCCGGTCAGCACACCGCACCCGATCAGCGCCGCCGACGTCAGCGGTATGCCGCGCGGTATCCGCACCGCCTGCACCGCCTTGACGACCGTACGCTCGGCGAAGGCCGAGTTGGACGCGAAGCTGTACACCTCCCGTCCACCGCGCCGGAACGGCTTCCCGGGCATCCCGATCGACGCACGGCACATCGTCGGCCGGCCCCGGTCGCACTCCGCGCACGTCCCGCAGTTCGCCAGCGTGGACAGCGCGACATGATCTCCTGCCGCTACATGCGTGACCCCGTCCCCCACCTCCTCGACCACACCCGCACCCTCATGTCCCAGCACCACCGGCACCGGATAAGGAATCGTCCCATCGACCACTGACACATCGCTGTGGCACAGCCCCGCCGCCCGGATACCGACCAGCACCTCCCCGGGCCCCGGGCCCCGTACCTCCAGGTCGTCCACGATCCGTGGCTGCCCGCCCTCGAAAATCACGCCCCGCATCACCGCTCCCGCCCTCCGTCGAGGCCGAGCACGCGCCCGGCAATGATCGTGCGCTGAATCTCGTCCGAGCCGCCGTACACCGTGTCGGCCCGGCTGAAGAGGAACCGCCGCTGCTCCGCGCCGAGTTCGTACGGGGTGTCCGCCGTCCTCGTCCCCGGCCCGCACACCGCGTCCGCTCCCCGTACGTGCATCGCCAGCTCCCCCATCCGCTGGTGCCAGCCGGACCACAGCAGCTTCGCCACACTGGGAGCGCCCGCGTCACCGGCCGCCGGACCGAGCGTGCGCAGCGCGTTCCACCGCATCACCCTCAGCTCGGCCCACTGCCGTACGAGCCGGTCCCGCAGTACGGGATCGCGCACCGCACCCGTACGTACGGCCGTGTCGCACACCTCCCTCAACTCCCGCGCGAAACCCACCTGCTGAGCGAGCGTGGAGACGCCGCGCTCCAGCGCCAGCAGCCCCATCGCCACCCGCCACCCGGCGCCGGGCCCGCCCACCACATGCCCGGCACGCGCCACCGCCCCGTCGAAGAACACCTCGTTGAACTCGGCGGTGCCGGTCAGCTGCCGGATCGGCCGCACCTCGACGCGCCCCGGCTGGTCCATCGGCACCAGCAGGAAGGACAGCCCCCGGTGCCGCCGCTCATCCGGATCGGTCCTGGCCAGCACGAAGCACCAGTCGGCCTCCCGCGCCAGCGAGGTCCAGACCTTCTGTCCGCTGATCCGGTACGTGGCACCGTCCCGAACGGCCGCCGTACGGACCGCCGCCAGGTCCGAGCCCGCGCCCGGCTCGCTGTACCCCTGGCACCACAGTTCCTCGCCCCGCGCGACCGGCGGCAGGAATCGTTTCCGCTGCGCGTCGTCCCCGTACGCGATCAGCGTCGGCGCCAGCAGATTCTCACCGATGTGCCCCACCCGCTCCGGCGCACGCGCCGCGGCGTACTCCTCAGCCCACACCACCTGCTGCGTCAGCGTGGCCGCCCGGTTCCCGTACGAGCCGTGCGCACGATCCCAGCCGAGACCGATCCACCCGTCCCGTCCCAACTCCCGCTCCCAGGAACGGCGCAAACTCCACTCCTCAGCCCCGCCCCGGCCCCCACCCAGGTGCTCGGCAAGCCAACAACGAGCCCGCTTCCGAAACGCCACATCGTCTTCACCGAACGAGAAGTCCACCGAAAGCCACCCCTCACATCAGCCCCCGACCACCTCTTCTCCCCTCCCACCCACGGAAGGGGGCGGGCCGGAGCGGTCTGCCGCGCAGGCCCGTCCCCGAACCTGACCGCCCCGCGCAGCGGCCACCGCCCGCCGCAGGCGCAACGGACCCGCACCCGAAAGCGAGCCGACACCGCCGCCAACGAACCGGCCCGGCCCAGCGCAGCTACCGGTTGGGCCGCTGCCCCCCGGCCGCGTCAGCGGCCATCGCCTCCACCCGCTCCAGCAGCGGCATCGGGTCCACGCCCACCGTCCCCGGCAAGAAGTCCGCGATCTTCTCCGGCGTCCACCCGCCCTCCGCGTACCCGGAGCGCAGCTCCCTCGGCTGGGCCCACACCGCGATCTTCGGCCCGGCGACCGTGTAGACCTGCCCGGTGATCCGTTCCTGCTTGGCGCGGTCGCTGAGCAGGTAGACGACGAGGGCCGCGACGTCCTCCGGCTCGCCGATCTCCGTCAGTTCCGTCGGTACGTTGGCGGACATCCGCGTACGGGCGACGGGCGCGACCGCGTTGGCGGTCACGCCGTACCGGCTGAGGCCGAGCGCGGCGCTGCGCACGAGCGAGATGACACCGCCCTTGGCCGACGCGTAGTTCGCCTGGGAGACGCTGCCCTGGTGATTGCCACTGGTGAAGCCGATGAGGGTGCCGGACTTCTGCCGGCGCATGACCGCCGAGGCCGCCCGGAAGACGGTGAACGTGCCCTTCAGGTGGGTGGCGACGACCGGGTCCCACTCCTCCTCGGTCATGTTGAAGAGCATCCGCTCGCGCAGGATGCCGGCCACGCACACCACGCCGTCGACGCGCCCGTACCGCGTGAGCGCCGTGTCCACGACGCGCTGCCCGCCCTCCATCGTGGAGACGTCGTCCGCGACGGCGACCGCGTCGCCGCCCGCCTGCTCGATCTCCTTGGCCACCGCCTCGGCGATCTCGCTGCTCGGTTCGGCACCGTCGATCGCCACCCCGAAGTCGTTGACGACCACCCGGGCGCCCTGTGCGGCGCAGGCCAGGGCCACCGCGCGCCCGATGCCGCGGCCCGCGCCGGTGACCGCGATCACCTTGTCCGCCAAGAAGTTCCCCATGCCGCGCCCCTTCCCGCAGTTTCTGACGGCCCGTTAGATTTTTGAGCAGACCGGCACCGAGCACAAGCCCCGGGGCGAGCCCGCAGCACGATCCGGAGCGGAGCCCGCGGACCGCCCCGATCACGGTCCGATCCGGCCCGGTCCGATCCGATCCAGCCGCCCCACCGCACACCCCCGGCTCCCTCGAGGAGGGCCCATGTCACTGCCCGCCGAGTTCCACACCCTCGCCAAGCGCGTGAACAACTGGGGCCGCTGGGGCGCGGACGACGAGATCGGCACACTCAACCTGCTCACCCCGGAGGTCGTACGGGGCGCCGCCGCCACCGTCCGCTCCGGCCGCCGCGTCCCGCTCGCGCTGCCGCTGCGGCAGGACGGCGTACAGACCGGCCTGATCCCCGGCCGGGTCAACCCGCTGCACACCATGACCGCGATCAACCAGGAGATCTTCGGTCCCGGCACGGTCGCCACCTCCGACGACGCCGTCACCATGGGCCTCCAGGCGGCCACCCACTGGGACGGCCTGACCCACGTCTCGCACTCCGGCCGGCTCTACAACAACCGCCCGGCCGACTCCGTCACCGCACACGGCGGCGCCACCGCCCTGGGTATCGAGAAGGCGCCGCCGATCGTCTCGCGCGGTGTACTGCTCGACGTGGCCCGCGTCCGCCGCGCGGACTCCGAAGGGCCCGGGCAGCTGCCCGCCGGGCACGCGGTGACGCCGGAAGATCTCGACGCGGCGGAGGAGCTGGCCGGGACGCGGGTGCGGTCCGGTGACATCGTCCTCGTCCGTACCGGGCAGATCCGGCACTACCTGGCGGGCGACCGGGACGCGTACGCCTTCCCGTCCCCGGGGCTGTCGGTGCGTACGCCCGAGTGGTTCCACGCCCGCGATGTCGCGGCCGTCGCCAACGACACCCTCACCTTCGAGATCTTCCCGCCGGAGATCGACGGCCTCTGGATGCCCGTGCACGCGCTGCACCTGGTGGAGATGGGCATGCTCCAGGGCCAGAACTGGAATCTGGAGGAGCTGGCCGGAGCCTGCGCGGAGGAGAACCGCTACGCGTTCTTCCTCACCGCGATGGCGGAGCCGTTCGTGGGCGGTACCGGTACGCCGGTGGCGCCGGTCGCGGTCCTCTGAGGCGCACCGTACGGAGATGGTCCGTACGGAGATGGTCCGTACGGAGACGGCTCGCACCGAAGCGGAGACGGCCCATACGCAGACGGTACAGACGACCCATACGCAGTCCGCCCCAGCCGGATGGCGGCACGCCCATGCGCACCCCGAGCGTGGCACCGCGGGCCGCCACCCGGCCACGGGACGCGACCCACGCTCGCCGAGGCACTGTCCCCGTACCCTCGGCGTCCCCTCGCGGCGAATCGCTCCACCCCAGCGTGATCACGCGCGCACGGCACGTCAACACGCGGTCCGGACCTGCCCGGTGCTCAGGCGCGGTTCGGGAGGGCGCAGTGCGGGTCGTACGCCCCCAGGTCCGAACCGGCCGCCATCAGCATCGACTGGCAGCGGTCCACCTCGCACCAGATGCTCTTGCCGGCTCCCTCGGGGCGCCAGCCCCAGCGGTCCGCCAGCCCGTCGACCAGTTCCAGGCCGCGGCCGTTCGTGTCGTCGCCGTCGGCCCGCCGGGGGCGCGGCGCGCGGGCGCTGCGGTCCGCGACCTCGACCCGTACGGTGCCCACCACGGCACCCGAACCGGAGAAGCACATCCGCAGCTCGGCGGGGTTTCCGGTATGCACGACGGCATTGGTGACCAACTCGGAGATGAGCAGGATCAACGTCTCCGCCAGCGGTTCGTCGGCCCCTATACCCGAGCCGGCCAGCCGCGACCTGGCCCACCTCCGGGCCCGCCCCACCTCCGCGGGGTCAGGCCGGACTTCCAACTGCACTTGAAGCACCTGCACCGCTCACACCATCCGAACCGGCGGACACATCGCCTCGCGCCTCCTCGGGGTCACACTCCGTGACCCCGGTGATGCACAGCATGGTTGACGTTCAGTCACCCCAACAAGCGCTTCGGGCATATTCCAGCGCAAGGGAGTATGCGTGGTGCATACTGTGCGACGCGCTTTGCCGGGAGTCGAACAAGAAGGCTTCGCGACCCTCCTTCGAGGGCGAGTGGAGCGCATTCGGCATCCCGGGGCGACCTCCACGGCCCCACGGGAACTGTTGCGCCTCAGAACCACTCGCACCCAAGGGAGCGTACCCGAGCGCGGCGCCGACTCCCCCCTGTGACGAGTTACGCCTAGGACACAACCCGATATCGACCCTCCGTGACCGCTTGCGTGTACGGAATCCGACATTCCGCACAAGATGCACTACAGGCTGACATGGTCGGTCAGCAGAGCCTCAGCGAGTACTTCTTCCGCATTTCGCCCGCTTTGCCACAGTTCGGCCCTCAACCACGCTCGTTTGAGATGCAGATGGACGTCCGCCTCCCAGGTGAACCCCAGACCGCCGTGCACCTGAAGGCAGTCCCGGGCGTTGCGCACCGCCGCCTCGTCGGCGAGCAATTTCGCGCCGATTACTGCGAGTGACCGTTCGGTGAGAGAAGCCGCGTATACGGCACTTCGCGCTATCTCCACTCGTATCAGCATCTCTGCGCACAGGTGTTTCACTGCTTGGAACGATCCGATCCGGGCGCCGAACTGTTCGCGGCGCCCCGCGTGTTCCACGGCCATCTCGACCGTACGGGCAGCGCTGCCCAGCTGAAGCGCCGCCGTCAGCAGGGCGGCCTCGCGGCGCAGCCGCGGCACGTCCAGAGAGCGCGGCGCACGGCGCGGGCAGGACACCACGCGCGCGAGCGGCGTCAGCGGGTCGATCGAGCGGACTGGGTCCAGGACGGGCCAGCCGGGGTCGCTCCAGAACGCCCGCCCGTACGCGGTCCCGTCCACGTATGCGGACCCGTCCCCGCACGCGGTCCCGTCCTCGCACGCGGCCCCATCCCCGTAGGCGGATCCGACCACGTCCACGTCCACGTACGCGCCCCCCTCCGCCCCACCCTCAACCAAGATCAATTCATCGCAGTCCTCCGGGTGCTCCCACAGCCCGCCCCCGTCCGCCCCCACCTCGCACAGCCCCGCCACCCGCTCCCCCGAAGCCACCCCCGGCACCACCCCCGCCAGCAGCTGCCCCGCCACCAGCGGCCCCGGCAGCAGCGCCCGGCCCGCCTCCTCGAAGACCAGCACCGCCTCCGGCAGCCCGAGCCCCACGCCGCCGTCCGCCTCCGGCAGCCGCAGCGCGAAGAAGCCGGCCGCGCCCAGCTCGCGCCAGAGCGCGCGGTCGAGCGCGGGGCGCTCCACCGCCTCCCGCAGCCGCTCCCTCCCGAAGCGGCGCGCCAGCAGTTCGCGCGTTCCCCTCTGCAAGGCCCGTTGATCAGCGGTGGGTCGGAGGTCCACGGCGCCCGCTCACCGTCCCTTCGGCAGGCCGAGGAGGCGCTCGGCGATGATGTCGCGCTGGATCTGTGACGTACCGGCCGCGATCGTGTACGACAGGGACGCCAGCCGGTCGGCCGTCCACTGCTGGTCAGCGTCGAGTGCGCCGGCCGCCCCCAGCACTTCGGCGGCCGCGTCGTACAGCTCCTGGCGGGCCTGCGAATAGCGCAGCTTGAAGACCGAGCCGCCCGCGTCCGGCACCCCGCCCGCCTCCCCGGCCGCGCCCACATTGCGCTGGATGAGCCGCCACAGGGCCGTGAACTCGGCGTTCAGCCGGCCCAGCCGGCGACGCAGCACCGGGTCGTCCCAGCGCCCGTTCGTCCGTGCCGTACGGGCCAGCAGGCCGAGCGTGCGGCGGCAGGCGACGACCTCGCCCACGAAGGCGGTGCCCCGCTCGAAGGAGAGCGTGACCATGGTGACGCGCCAGCCGTCGTGCTCGGCGCCGACCCGGTTCGCCACCGGCACCCGTACCGCGTCGAGGAAGACCTCCGCGAACTCGGCCGGGCCCGCGAGGGTGCGCAGCGGCCGTACGGTGATCCCGGGCGCGTCCATCGGCATCGCCAGCCAGGAGATCCCCCGGTGCCGGGGAGCCTCCGGGGCCGTACGCACCAGCAACTCGCACCAGTCGGCGATCTCCGCGTGCGAGGTCCAGGTCTTCTGCCCGGTGACCACGTAATCGTCGCCGTCACGGACCGCGCGGGTGCGCAGGGCGGCGAGGTCGGAACCCGCTTCCGGCTCACTGAACCCCTGGCACCAGACCTCCTCGCCGCGCACGATGGGCGGCAGCCAACGGTCGCGCTGCCCGTCCGTGCCCTCGGCGGCGATGGTCGGCCCGGCATGCAGCAGCCCGACGAAGTTGGCGCCCACGTAGGGGGCTCCGGCCCGTTCGGTCTCCTCCAGGAAGATCAGCCGCTGGGTGGGCGAGGCGTCCCAGTGCAGGGCGCCGTAGCCCGCCTCGTACAGCCGCCGCTGCCAGCCGAGGTCGTATGCGCGCCGGGCGGGCCAGTCGAGCGGGTCGGGCCGCACGGGCAGGTCCGGGAGCGTTTTGGCGAGCCACTCGCGCAGCCGCGCCCGGAAGTCCTCCTCCTCGGGCGAGTACGTCAGATCCATCGGACGGGGCCCTGGATCGGATGTGGGGGTGAGCATGGGCGCGGAGGTGCTTGTCGCGGAAGAAGCAGCAGAAGTTCCGCCCCTCGCTGTACGCGAGTTTGAGCAGCGGGAACTTCAGGGCCTCGTAGAACCCCGATGCGCGGTAGCTCCGTCCGGTTCTCCATTCGGGACTCCATCCGGTTCTCCATCCGGGGCTTCACCGGGACTCCCCCCAGGGGCTCCCCCCGGGACCCACACCTGACGGGCCGTCAGTTCCAGTCTCGTACGAGGCTAGCCGTGCGCCACCCGGCCGACAAGGCGCGCGGCGCGGGCCGACGGAGCACCGGAACGCACGACCTCGGGAAGCCCCGTCACGCCGTCAGCCCTGTAGGACAGCCCGCGCCCTGCATTCCCCGTACTGTCGGCACCGTGAGCCCTTCCACCGCACGCCCCCGTATCGACGCCGCCCAGCGCCGCGCCCGCCTCGGGCACCGGCACCTCCTGGCGGCCGCCGCGAAGGCCGCCACGGCGGAGGAGGCCGCGGACGCCCTGGTGGGGCTGCACGCCACGGACGCCGCCACCGTCCACCTCTCGGCCCGCGCCCGGCTCGCCGACCCGGACCCCGACGAGCTGGACCGCGCTCTCTACCGGGACCGCACCCTCGTCCGGATGCTGTGCATGCGCCGCACGCTCTTCGCCGTCAGCGCCACTCTGGCTCCCGTGGTGGCCGCGTCCACCGCGGGCCCGATCGCCGCCAGGGAACGGCTCGGCATGACCAAATGGATCACCGAGGACCTGCCGGACTGGGACGAACGGCGGCTGGCCGGGGTGGAGGCCAGGACGCTCGCCGCGCTGGAAGCGCGTGGCGAAGCCACCGCCGCGGACCTCGCCGCCGACGTACCCGAACTGCGCGCCACGATCGTGGTGTCCCCCGGCAAACCGTACGAAGCCACCGTCGCGGTCTCCAGCCGTATCCTCCGCACCCTCGCCGCCGAGGGCCGTGTCCGGCGGAGCAGGCCACGCGGCAGCTGGACCAGCAGTGCGTTCCGCTGGTCGCCGGGCACCGCCTGGGCCGATCTGCCCGCGCCGGAACCCGCCGAGGCCAGGGCCGCGCTCGTCCGCCGCTGGCTGGCGTCGTACGGGCCGGGGACGGTCGAGGACATCAAGTGGTGGACCGGCTGGACCCTCACCGACACCCGGCGCGCGGTGACCGCGACGGGCGCGGTGGAGGTGGAGCTGACCGGGGACTCCGGGGCCGGCTTCGGCCCCGGGTCCGGCTTCGGCCCTGGCTCCGCCCCCGACTCCGGTCCCGACTCCGCCCCCGGGCTCGTCCTCCCCGACGACCTGGGCCCCGTACCCGACCCCGCGCCCTGGGCGGCCCTGCTGCCCGCCCTGGACCCGACCGCCATGGGCTGGAAACACCGCGACTGGTACCTCGACCCGGACCACGTCCGCCACCTCTTCGACCGCAGCGGCAACATCGGCCCCACGGTCTGGTGGAACGGCCGCGTCATCGGCGGCTGGGCCCAGCGCAAGGACGGCGAGATCGCCTGGCGCCTCCTGGCGGACGCGGGGCACGAGGCGACGGAGGCCGTACGGGTGGAGGCGGAGCGGCTGGGACGGGGGATCGGGGACATGCGGGTCACGCCGCGCTTCCGTACGCCGCTGGAGCGGGAACTGAGCGCGTAACGGCCGCCGGGGAGGGGCGGCCTAGTGCCCCGCGAGCCTCTCCACCAGCCCTATCCCCCGGGCCAGCAGTTCCCGCTCCTCCTCCGACAGTTCCGCCTCGATCGCCCGCGCGAGCCAGTCCGTCCTGCGCCCCCGCTCCTCCTCCAGCAGCGCCTGCCCCGCAGCGGAGAGCTCGACCAGGCTCTTGCGGCCGTCGGTCGGGTGCGCCCGGCGCGTGATCAGCCCCTGTTCCATGAGCAGGCCCACGGCTCGGGCCATGGACTGCGGACGGACCCGCTGATCGGAAGCCAGTTCGCTGGTCGTCATCGCACCGCTGCGGTCCAGCGCGCCGAGGACGGCCACCTGGCCGAGCGGCATCTGGTCTTCGAGCTTCACGCGCCGCGTGAGCTTTCCCATCGCGGTGCGCAGTTCGGCCGCGACGGCGGCGGATTCCGGAAGGGGCATACCGAATTTTACCGCAGCACAACTGCACAGCCGAGCTGCGCAGCAGCCCTGAACAGCAGAACTGCACAGGCAAACTAAACAGCACAACTGCACAGCATGGCTGTAGAGTGTTCCGAGCCGGGTCCAGCGCCACCGTCGCCGCAGCCGGACCCCGGCACGCATGCGACAAGGGGAAGGACTCCCATGACCGCCATGACCACCATCACCTCCGTCACCGGCCGCCGCGTCCTCGACAGCAGGGGCAACCCCACCGTCGAAGTGGACGTGGAACTGGCGGACGGATCGCTCGGCCGGGCGGCCGTCCCCTCCGGCGCCTCGACCGGCGCCCGCGAGGCCGTCGAACTCCGCGACGGCGACCCGGCCCGCTGGCACGGCAAGGGCGTCGACCAGGCGATACGCCACGTCAACACGGAACTGGCGACCGCCGTCATCGGCCGCGAGGCCGAGGACCAGGCCGGCCTCGACGCCGCCCTCGTCGCCACGGACGGCACCCCCGCCAAGTCCAGGCTCGGCGCCAACGCGCTCCTCGGGGTCTCCCTGGCCACCGCCAAGGCCGCGGCCGCCGCCCACCGCCTGCCGCTCTACCGTTACCTCGGCGGCTCCGACGCCCGGCTGCTGCCCGTACCGATGATGAACATCGTCAACGGAGGCGCGCACGCCGACAATCCCCTGGACTTCCAGGAGTTCATGATCGCCCCGATCGGCGCGCAGACCTTCGCCGAGGCCGTGCGGATGGGGTCCGAGATCTTCCACACCCTGCGCCGCGACCTCCTCGCCGCCGGGCACTCCACGGGCGTGGGTGACGAGGGCGGCTTCGCACCCGCCCTGCGCACCGCCGAGGAGGCCCTCGACTTCGTGATGGCCGCCGTCGAACGCACGGGGTACCGGCCGGGCACGGACATCGGTCTGGTCATGGACCCGGCGTCCTCCGAGTTCTTCCGCGAGGGCTGCTACGACTACACCGGGGAAGGAGTACGGCGCACGCCCGCCGAAAACGCCGATTACCTGGTTAGGTTGATCGACGCGTACCCCATCGTGTCGATCGAGGACCCGATGGCCGAGGACGACCTGGCGGGGTGGCGGGACCTGACCGCACGGGTCGGTACGCGCTGCCAGCTGACCGGCGACGACGTGTTCTGCACGAACGAGACCCTGCTGCGCGAGGGCATCGGCTCCGGCGTCGCCAACTCGGCCCTGGTGAAGGTCAACCAGATCGGCACCCTGACGGAGGCCCTGGCCACCGTCAACACCGCCCACCGGGCGGGCTACACCGTCGTGATGTCGCACCGCTCGGGAGAGACGGAGGACACGACGATCGCGGACCTGGCGGTGGCCACGGGCTGCGGCCAGATCAAGACCGGCTCACTGTCCCGCTCCGACCGCACCGCCAAGTACAACCAACTCATCCGCATCGAGGAGCAGTTGGGCGACAGCGCGCGGTATGCGGGTGCGGAGGCACTGCGCCGCTGAGGCGGCCTGTCCTGTTCGGAGGATGTTCAGCTGGGCCGGTAGGAACCCGTGGCCTGTTCGTAGAGGCGGTCGACCTCGCGGCGCTCGTTGTCGGGGCCGATGACCTGAAGGACGTGGTAGCGGCCGTTGTGGATCATCGCCAGGTTGCGGACGTACACCTGCCGGCCGCTGCTGTCCTGCCAGGTGAAGGTGCCCTCGGCCATCGCGGCCTTGCCGACGTCGATACGGCGCAGACCGGAGGAGCCGGACCAGCTGGACTCCCGGTACGGGGCCAGCTCCGCCTCCTTGTCCTGCTGGTAGGCCATCGGGTCGGTGCCGTGGCGGGACGTGGTGTCCCGGCCGGGCACGATCAGCAGCTCGAAGTCGTTCCCCAGGTAGCGGATCTGGCCGCGCTCGTTCTCCCCGCGGCGCTGCCAGCCCTGGTGGACGGCGACCTGGAAGCCCTCCGGGTCCTTGCGTACCGCGAAGCCTTCGGCGAGGCCGGCGGGTTCGGTCGTCTGCGGCTGCTGCTTGCGCGAGCCCTGGTCGCCCGCCCGCCCGCCGGGGCTGTCGTCGGGGTCCGAGCCTTGCGTGCCCACCTGCCCCTTGCGCTCACGGACGCTGCCCGCGCCGCCCTCCCCCGCGCCGCCCTTCGGCATGAACAGCGCGGCGAACACGATCGTGCCCACCACCAGCAGGATCACCAGTCCCACGAGCAGCATCCCCAACCGGCGCGGGCTGCGGCGTGCGCCCGGGGACGTGGCGCCCTCGATCCGCCGGAGCTGCTTGGCGGGGCGGGGCTGCCGGACGGGACGCGGCTGCTTGGGCGCGCGGGCCGGCTTCGGGCGGCGCGGGGGCCGGGCCGGGCCGCCTGAGTGCCTGGGCGGGGGCGGGGGTTGGTGGGGGGTATGGGCTTTGTGGGAGGGGTCCGGGGCCGCGTAGGGGGCCTGAGTGAGGTGGTCGTTCTGGGTGGGGTGCGGGAGCGGGTGGAGGTGCGGGTGGGTGGCGGGCTCCGGGTGGGGCTGGTGGGACTGGGACTGGGGCTGGGGTGCCTGCCGTATGCGGTGCTGCGGCGGATCGGCGGGGGCCTCCGCGCGGCCGGGCTGGGTGTTCTGGACGTTCTGAGTGTTCTGGGCGTTCTGGATGTGCTGAGCGTTCTGGGCCTGCTGGCCGGGCTGTGCGTGCGGGGTGGTTTCCCCGGACGCCACGGCCTGGCGCTTGCCCTTCGGCTGCCGCGGGGGCTTGGCCGGGCGCGGCGGCCGGGACTGGCGCGCCTTCTTGTGTCGCCCCTTGCGGACCAGTTCGCCCCGGCGCCGCAGGATCGGGAGCCGCCGCGAGTCGGCCGGCCCGTCCAGCGCCGGTACGGTCACGACCCGGCTGCCCACCTCCGGTTCCGGCGCGGTACGGATCAGCGACCGCAGCCAGCCGCGCAGTTCCTCGAAGTCCGGGCGGTCGGCCGGGTCCTGCCGCATCAGCGACTCGACGACCGGCCGCAGCGCGCCACACTCCTCGGCGTACGACGGCGGCTCCGAACACACCAGCTGCACCAGCTCGGCGGCGCTGTCCTCCGGATAGGCGGAGTGCCCCTGCACGATCCGGAACAGCAGCGCGCCGACCGCCCACAGATCGGTGGCGGGGCCGACCGGGGGCGCCAGCTGCCAGTTGGCGTGGACCGGACCGGCCTGCTCCGGTGCCCAGCGCTCGGTGACCGCGCCGACGACGTTGATCCGTACCTGCCGCGCCCGCTCGGCGGCCAGGGCCGCCCCCGGGCGCCCGTACGAACCGTCCGGAACCGGACGCTCAGCCTCCGAAGCCTTCTCACCCTCCGCCGCCTTCTCTGCCTCCGCCGCTTCCCCCGGCTTCTCCAGCTTCACCGCCTTCTTTGGGTCCTGCGGTCCCGTTTCAGGGGCGGGCCGCTGTATCGGCAGCGGGTGCGGCACCTGCACGCCACCGGGGCGCGGCCCCGGCACCGGGCCCGGCAGGCTGCCGCCGTACGTCGCGCTGCCCGGCCGGGTCGGAGTGGCCGGGTGAGCCTGAAGCGGGGTCGGCGCGGGGATGTGGTCCCGGTACGGGCTGAAGTGCGGATCGGCGGGATGCGCGGGCTCGGCGGGCGCGGAGGCGGGTGCAGGTGCGGGTACCGGTGCCGGTGGGCCGTCGCCGGTTGCCGTGCGGGCGGCCGCCGCCCGGGTGCCCGCCTGGTAGGCGGCTATGGCCCCGGCCCGGGCCCGGCGCGCGTCCGCTTCAGCGGCGGCCCCCGGCCCTCCGGCGTCATCCACCCGCGGAACGTCAGTCTCCGCCGCCCGCTCCCCCAAGCCCCCCTCCCCCGGCACGGGGTCGTACCCGCACAGCGCCTCCTCCGCCGCGCCGACCGCCAGGCCGGTCAGGATCGCCCGTCCGTCCTCGCAGATCAGCACGGTACGGACGGTGATGTTGCGGTGGGTCCAGCCGTGCGCGTGCAGCGCACGCAGGGCGGTGAGGATGTCGGCGGCGACCTCCGCGGCGCGGTGCGGGGTGAGGGTGCGCTCGGCGAGGAGCGCGGCGAGTGGCCGGGCCGCGACGCGTTCGCTGACGATCCACAGGCTGCCGTCCTGGGCGAAGACGTCGAAGACCTGGTCGAGTTGCGGGTGGTCGGGGAGCCGGGCGGCGGCGGTCGCGGCCTCCAGGGCGCGCCGTACGGCGGGGTCGTGCGGTGTGCGGTCGTACGGTGCCCGGTCGGCGCCGGGCGGCCGGTGTCCGTATCCGCCGGGTATGGGCCGCCCACCGGGGCGTCCGGGGTCCAGGAGTTCCGCGTCCACGACTTCGGGCAGCGGCACCTGGCGTACGAGGACCTCCTGCCCGCTGTACGTGTCGAAAGCGCGGGTCTCGGCGAACTCGTACTCGTCCGACGGTGGCACCGGCAGGCGGTAGCGCTCGGCGAGCACTCTTCCCGCGTACTCGTCCACGACGCCTCCCCAGCGCGCGATTCACGCCGCCTGCCCGGCTTTGTCCGGGCGCTCCCGGCACCACCGGTTACCCCCGGTGGTCAAAACCGGTCGCATTCCCTCCGATTGCGGCTGCGTACGGTCTTCGGGGTCTCACGATACGTGCCGGAGGCGCGGGTTGAGGAGCGCTCCGGCCAACAGTTCCCCCAGGAGTTCGCTTCCGCCCTGCGGCCGTCACCGCGCACACCTCGTCGGCCTGCGCACCTCCCCGGTACGCACGCCGCGGTGGATCGGGAGGTGACTCAGTCCTTCACCTGGAAGGTCGCGAACGCGGTGTCCCGCAGTTGCCGGCACTCCGCCGCGTCCCAGGCGTCCGCCTTGCAGGTGACCATGATCGCGTAGCCGTGCTGGTCGTCGGCCCGGAAGCCGCGATTGAGCACCCGTACGTCCTGGCCGCTCTGCTTGCGCGTGAACGACCAGTCGGCGACCGTCGGGTACCCCCGCCAGTCGACCGCCTTGATGTCGATGCGGTGGTAGTTCTGGACGCTGCCGCGGACGGCGGGCTCCAGGCTGCGCCAGGCGGCCGCGGCGTCGCTGCCGGGCTTGGCGTTGTAGTCGACCTGGACGCGCGGGAAGCCGCCCGAGGCGCTGTAGATCGCGCCGGAGTTCTGGCCGGCCGTGTCCGTCTGCTTCCAGCCGGACGGCAGGGCCACGGCGAAGTGGAACCCGCTGTGCGTCGCCGTTTCATAGCCCTGCGGCACCGCCTTTCCCTGGCCGTCACCGCCGGGCTTGCCGTCCTGGCCGCCGCCCTGCTTGCCGTCCGAAGGCCGGGAGGCGTTGCCGTCGGTGCCCTTCCCCGTGCCGCCCGCGCTGTCGCCGCCCGGGTCGGCCTGGCCGGTGGCGGCCTTGTCGCCGCCCGCCGCCCGGCCGTCGCCCTTCTCGTCACCGCCGCTGAGCGCGACGGCCAGCACCGTGCCGAGCACGGCCAGCACCACGACCACGGCGGCGATGACGAGCGTACGGCGGGGTACGACATCGGTGACGGACGCCCGCGGCGGGCCGGACGGGCGCGCGTCGTCGTCCGGCTTGTTCTCCGGGCGGGCCGCGGCGGCCGCGGCGGCTGCCGCCTTGCGCACGGCCTGGAGCGCGGTACGCACCTTCTCCTTGGCGCCCTCCGACTCGAAACCGGTCCGCCCGGCCGAGCCGACCGCCGTCGGCCAGTTCTTCGGCCCGTTGGTCGAGCCGGTCTGCGCCGACTGGCCGGTGGTGTTCCGCGTCGTCGAGGAGGCCGCCGCCTTGGCCGCGGAGCCCGTACTCGCACCCGGGGCCGAGCCCGCGCCCGTACTCGCACCCGGGGCCGTACGCGGTCCGGTGTCCGTCAGCGGACCGGCGGCCGACGCCGCGCGCGCACTCGCGGCCGGTGCCGTCGGGCCCGGACGCGACGTGCCGCGGTCCGTCTCCGGTGCGCGTCTCTCGGCGTCCTTCGCGCGCGGCTTGGGCTTCCACTGCGGGCGCGGCGCCGACGGCTTCGACCGCGCCGGCTCCCGGTCACGGTCCTTGTCCCGGCCGCGGTCCTTGGACTTCGCGGGGGATTCCGCGGGGACGACCGGCAGCGCCATGGCCCGGGTCGCATCCGGAGCGGGCGGTTCCGGTCCGGTGTCCTCCGGCGCGCTGGCCGCGTCCAGGAGCAGAGCACGCGCCGCCCGGTCGTCGAGCCGCGCCGCCGGGTCCTTCACCAGCAGCCCGTAGATGACCTCTTCCAGCACACCGGCGCTCTTCGGCGGCTCCAGCGGCTCGGTCATCACCGCGGTCAGCGTGGCGATCGCCGACCCCTTGTCGTACGGCGGCACGCCCTCGACACAGGCGTACAGCAGGCCGCCCAGCGACCACAGGTCCGCCGGAGGCCCCGGCTTCTGACCACGTGCCCGCTCGGGCGATATGTACGAGGGCGCGCCGACGAGCATGCCGGTGGAGGTCACCGAGGGGTCGCCCTCGACCTGGGCGATGCCGAAGTCGGTGAGCACGACCCGGCCGTCGTCGGACATCAGGACGTTGGAGGGCTTCACGTCGCGGTGCAGGATGCCCTCGCGGTGGGCGGCGTTCAGCACGTCGAGGACGGCGAGGCCGACCTCCGCCGCCCGGCGCGGCGTCAGCGGGCCGTCGTCGCGCACCACCTCGGCGAGGGAGCGGCCCTCGACCAGCTCCATGACGATCCACGGGCGGTCGTCCTCGTCGACCACGTCGAAGACCGTGACCGCGCCGTTGTTGCGGATCCGGGCGATCGCCTTGGCCTCCCGCAGCGTACGGGTGATCAGGCGGCGCTTCTCGTCCTCCTCGACCCCGCCAGGGAAGCGCAGTTCCTTGACCGCGACCGTACGGCCGAGCACTTCGTCCCGTGCGCGCCAGACCGTACCCATTCCGCCCCGGCCGAGGACTTCGGCGAGCCGGTACCGGCCGGCGAGCAGCCTGCCCTCCTTGCCGTCCATCTCGACCTCGTCGCCCACTGAATCCCCTCTGCAATCCAGCCGAGTTGGCATCTCGAACACTTGTCGATCACCAAACTGGCCCAACTCGGACAACCCACCCTGGCGGAGCCTTCATTCTCTCTCATCCGCGCCCGTGGGGAAGGCCAGGGTCCACGACTCGGCGCCTGTTGTGCACCCGCCATGATGGCCTGGAAGGGCGGCATCCCCGCTCACGAGGGCATCGTCGGCGCGGTGCCGCCGGGCCCCGGGACGGGAAACGGCAGCGGGAAAGAGGAGGGAAGCACGACCCGCCCCCCCCTTCCACCGCCCCCCGGAACGCGGGCGCCGGGGCCTCGCGCGCCGCCCGCACCCCCGTCCACACCCCGCCCGCCCACGGCTTCCCTGACGGCCTGCTCGACCTCACCGTCGTTTTGACGGCCTTCGCCCCTCTTCGCACCCCGCCGAGCCGCCCCGCGTAACACCCCACCAGTTACCGGGCCCCAGGTGCGGCTTGTTCCACCACACCCGGGGCCTGCTTCCCACCCGGCAGATCCGCCCGCGGACCGGAGCCCTACAGCGGCACGATGTCCGGCGCCCCCAGCCGCGCCGCGTCCGCCGTCAGGTCGTCCGGCTGCCGCTGCGACTCGCGCTCCGCCTCCACCCGCTTCTCGTAGTGCTGCACCTCGCGGTCGATCTGGTCCGCGTCCCAGCCCAGCACCGGCGCCATCAGCTCCGCGCACTCGCGGGCGCTGCGGGTGCCCCGGTCGAAGGTCTCGATGGAGATGCGGGTACGGCGGGTGAGGACGTCGTCGAGGTGGCGCGCGCCCTCGTGGGTGCAGGCGTAGACGGCCTCGGCGCGCAGGTAGTCATCGGCGGCGGCGAGCGGCTCGCCGAGCGCGGGGTCGGCCACGATGAGTTCGAAGACCTCGTCGGCCAGGGAGCCGTAACGATTCAGCAGGTGCTCGACCCGCACCACGTGCAGGCCGGTGCGCGCCGCCGTGTGGGCCCGCGCGTTCCACCTGGCCTTGTAGCCCTCGGCGCCGACGAGCGGGGTGTCCTCGGTGACGCACTCGGCCACCCGCTGGTCGAGCCCGTGCACCGCCTCGTCCACCGCGTCCTTGGCCATGACCCGGTACGTCGTGTACTTGCCGCCCGCGACCACCACGACCCCCGGCACCGGGTGCGCGACCGTGTGCTCGCGCGACAGCTTGCTGGTCGCGTCCGACTCGCCGGCCAGCAGGGGGCGCAGGCCCGCGTAGACGCCCTCGACGTCGTCGCGGGTCAGCGGTGTGGCGAGCACCGAGTTCACATGCTCCAGCAGATAGTCGATGTCGGCGCTGGACGCCGCCGGGTGCGCCTTGTCCAGGTCCCAGTCCGTGTCGGTCGTGCCGACGATCCAGTGCCTGCCCCACGGGATGACGAAGAGCACGCTCTTCTCCGTGCGCAGGATCAGCCCGGTCGTCGAGTGGATGCGGTCCTTGGGCACGACCAGGTGGATGCCCTTGGAGGCGCGTACGTGGAACTGGCCGCGCTCGCCGATCAGCGCCTGGGTGTCGTCGGTCCACACGCCGGTCGCGTTCACCACCTGGCGGGCCCGTACCTCGTACTCACCCCCGGCCTCCACGTCCTGTACCCGGGCACCGACCACGCGTTCGCCCTCGCGCAGGAAGCCGACCACCCGGGCCCGGTTGGCGGCGTCCGCCCCGTACGCGGCGGCGGTGCGGACGAGGTTCATCACGAAGCGGGCGTCGTCCATCTGCGCGTCGTAGTACTGCAACGCGCCGACCAGGGCGTCCTTCTTCAGGCAGGGCGCGACGCGCAGGGCGCGCTTGTGCGAGAGGTGCCGGTGTACGGGCAGGCCGCGGCCGTGTCCCGAGGAGACCGACATCCCGTCGTAGAGGGCGACGCCGGAGCCCGCGTACCAGCGCTCCCAGCCCTTGTGGGTGAGCGGGTAGAGGAACGGGACCGGCTTGACCAGGTGCGGCGCGAGCCGTTCCAGCAGCAGTCCGCGCTCCTTCAGCGCTTCCCGTACGAGCGCGAAGTCCAGCATCTCCAGATACCGCAGTCCGCCGTGGATGAGCTTGCTCGACCGGCTCGACGTGCCGGAGGCCCAGTCGCGGGCCTCGACCAGTCCGGTGTCCAGGCCGCGGGTCGCCGCGTCCAGTGCCGTGCCGGCGCCGACGACTCCGCCGCCGACCACCAAAATGTCCAGCTCCCGTTCCGCCATCCGTGCGAGCGCTTCGGCACGCTGGGCCGGTCCGAGTGTCGCTGTCCTCACCGCTGCCTCCCGCTGTGGTCGGGGTCACACTCCCCGTCCGTCGATTTTGGCCGCGCCACCGGCCCGTATCCACCCTCCGGCGGACGCGGCAACACCCCGCCGCCCCGATCCGCCAATCCCCATTCTGGGCCAAATGTCCGCTTAGTCTATTTATGCTCTTATGCTTCGACGCCTCATCCGGAACCGCTCGGGAAGGACGGCAGCCAGCCATGCCCGCAGACCTCGCCGTCATCGGACTAGGCCATATCGGTCTCCCCCTCGCCCAGACCGCCACCCTCGCCGGCGTGCGCACCATCGGCTACGACCCCGGACCGCCACCGGCGGCGCCCGCACCGGACGCCCCGGCGGCCGCACCCCCGGAAGGACGCCCGGCCACCACCCCGCACAGCCCGCACAGCCCGCTCACCGCGCCCGAGGTCCGCCGGCTGCTCTCGGCGGGCTTCCGCATCACCGACGACCCCACCGCGCTCGGCCGGGTCCGTACGGCAGTCATCTGCGCCCCCACCCCACTCGGCGAGGACGGCGCCCTCGACCTGACCGCGGTCGCCGACGCCGCCCGCGTACTGGCGGCGCACCTGCGCCCGCACACCACGGTCGTCCTGGAATCCACCGTCTACCCGGGCACCACCGAGGAATTCCTGCGCCCCCTCCTGGAAGAGGGCTCCGGCCTGACCGCGGGACGCGACTTCCACCTCGCCTGCTCCCCCGCCCGCCACGACCCCGCCGACCGCGCACACCGCTACGGCACCACCCCGAAGGTCATCGGCGGCCTGACGCCCGCCTGCACGGAGGCCGCGGCGGCGTTCTACGGCCGGCTCACCGACAAGGTCGTCCGCGCGCGCGGCCCGCGCGAGGCGGAGACGACCAAGCTGCTGGAGACCAATTACCGGCACCTGAACATCGCGCTCATGAACGAGATGGCGGTGCTCTGCCACGACATCGGCGTCGACCTGTGGGACGTCATCCGCTGCGCCGAGACCAAACCGTTCGGCTTCCAGGCGTTCCGGCCCGGCCCCGGCGTCGGCGGCCACACCGCCCCCATCGACCCCAACTACTACTCCTACAAGGGCCGTTCACTCGGCTACCCGCTGCGCATGGTCGAGCTGGCGCAGGAGGTCAACTCCCGGATGCCGCGGTACGTCGTACAGCGCTGCGCGACCCTGCTCAACGAGCACGGCAAGTCCGCCCGCGGCGCCCGCGTACTGCTCCTCGGTGTCACCTACAAGCCGGACACCGGCGACGAGGAAGGCTCCCCGGCCCGCGAGATCGCCTCCCGGCTCATGGAGTTGGGCGCGCACATCACGTACCACGATCCGTACGTCCACCACTGGCAGGTCCGGGACCGGCCCGTCCCGCGCGCCGACGCCCTCTACGAGGCCGCCGCCGGGGCCGACCTCACACTGTTGCTCCAGCATCACCGCACCTACGACCTCCAAGGCCTGGCGGTGAAGGCCCAGCTGCTGCTGGACACGCGAGGGGCGACGCCGACGGGTGCCGCGCACCGGCTCTGAGCCATGTCCCACGGGCGCTCCGGGCAGGCCCCCCACGGGCTCCGCCGCAACAATTCCACAGTGGACATGTCAGGTCGTCTGTTAATTTGTGACGGCGCACGGAACGTGTGCGCTTCCACACCGACCGGTCCCGCGCCCAGCGCCGCGACGGTCTCCACTTCGGGGGAATCTTCATGAGCCAGCCCTGGCCGCCCGCGCCTCAGCAGCCCCACCAGCCGCCGCAGGCTCCTTACGGCGCTCCCGCACCGGGCGTCTTCCCGGCGCCGATGGCCCCGCCCGCCCGCCAGGGCAACGCCGGCCTGGCCGTCGCCCTCGGCGTCGTCACCACGCTGGTCGCCGCCGGGATCTACGGCGCGGTCCTCAAGGCCGTCGACGGCGCCTCGATCGGCTACGCGGCACTCGCCGTCGGCGCGCTGATCGGCGCCGTCCTCGGCAAGGTCGGCGGCCGCAGCGCCGCCCTGCCCGTCGTAGGCGCGGTGCTCGGCCTGCTCGGGCTCTACCTGGGCCAGGTCTTCGGCATGGCCCTCCTTACGGCCGACGCCGCGCACGCCACGCTCGCCGAGACCGTCTTCGACCACTTCGACCTGGTCCACGCGGTGTGGAAGGAGTACCTCGGCGCGATCGACGTGGTCTTCTACCTGCTGGCGGCGGCCGGCGGCTTCCAGGTCGCCAAGAAGCTGGGCGCCTGACCCTCCCGCACGACGCGAAGGGCCCGGACCGCACATTCCGTGCGGTCCGGGCCCTTCGGCGTCTGTGGGCCGTGCCTCAGCGGTTGTCGTGCTGCGACGGCGCGACCGTCACCTCGACCCGCTGGAACTCCTTCAGCTCGGAGTAACCGGTGGTCGCCATCGCCCGGCGCAGCGCGCCGAAGAAGTTCATCGAACCGTCCGGCGTGTTCGAGGGACCGCACAGGATCTCCTCGGTGGTGCCGACCGCACCCAGGTCCATCCGCTTGCCGCGCGGCACGTCCGGGTGCACGGCCTCCATGCCCCAGTGGTGGCCGCGGCCCGGCGCGTCCGTGGCGCGCGCCAGCGGCGAGCCCATCATCACCGCGTCCGCGCCGCAGGCGATGGCCTTGGGCAGGTCGCCGGACCAGCCCACGCCGCCGTCGGCGATCACGTGGACGTACCGGCCGCCGGACTCGTCCATGTAGTCCCGGCGGGCAGCGGCCACGTCGGCCACCGCGGTCGCCATCGGCACCTGGATGCCGAGCACGTTACGGGTGGTGTGCGCGGCACCGCCGCCGAAGCCCACCAGCACACCCGCCGCGCCGGTGCGCATCAGGTGCAGGGCCGCGGTGTACGTGGCGCAGCCGCCGACGATCACCGGGACGTCCAGCTCGTAGATGAACTGCTTCAGGTTCAGCGGCTCGGCCGCCGAGGAGACGTGCTCGGCGGAGACGGTGGTGCCGCGGATCACGAAGATGTCCACGCCCGCGTCCACGACGGCCTTGGAGAACTCGGCCGTCCGCTGCGGGGAGAGCGCGGCGGCGGTAACCACACCGGAGTCGCGCACCTCCTTGATGCGCTGCCCGATCAGCTCTTCCTTGATCGGCGCGGCGTAGATCTCCTGGAGGCGCTTGGTGGCGGCCTCGCCGTCCAGCTCCGCGATCTCCGCGAGCAGCGGCTCCGGGTCCTCGTAGCGCGTCCAGAGCCCTTCCAGGTTCAGTACGCCCAGGCCGCCCAGCTCACCGATGCGGATCGCGGTCTGCGGAGAGACGACCGAGTCCATCGGGGCCGCCAGGAACGGCAGCTCGAAACGGTAGGCATCGATCTGCCAGGCGATCGAGACCTCCTTCGGGTCGCGGGTGCGCCGACTCGGTACGACGGCGATGTCGTCGAAGGCGTATGCCCGGCGGCCGCGCTTGCCGCGCCCGATCTCGATCTCAGTCACGTGTGTGGCCTTTCCCTCTACGTATGCCGTTCCAGTATCCCCGACACGCGAAAACCCGCGGCCGGACGGTCGCGGGCTTCCTCGTGTGCGCGCTACAGGTTACGGGTCACCGCCGCGCGTAGTTCGGCGCCTCGGTCACCATCTGCACGTCGTGCGGGTGGCTCTCCTTGAGGCCCGCGGACGTGATGCGGACGAAGCGGCCCTTGTCCTTCAGCTCCTCGATGCTCGCGGAGCCGACGTAGCCCATGGAGGCGCGCAGGCCGCCGATGAGCTGGTGGGCCACCGAGCCGAGCGGGCCGCGGTAGGGGACCTGGCCCTCGATGCCCTCGGGGACCAGCTTGTCCTCGGAGAGAACGTTGTCCTGGAAGTAGCGGTCCTTGGAGAAGGAGCGCGCCTGGCCGCGGGACTGCATCGCGCCGAGCGAGCCCATGCCGCGGTACGACTTGAACTGCTTGCCGTTGATGAAGACCATCTCGCCCGGCGACTCCTCGCAGCCGGCCAGCAGCGAGCCCAGCATGACCGTGTCGGCGCCCGCCGCGATGGCCTTGGCGATGTCGCCGGAGAACTGCAGGCCGCCGTCGCCGATCAGCGGCACGCCCGCCGCGTTCGCGGCCTGCGCGGCCTCGTAGATCGCGGTGACCTGCGGTACGCCGACGCCGGCGACGACGCGGGTGGTGCAGATCGAGCCCGGGCCGACACCGACCTTGATGCCGTCCGCGCCGGCGTCGATCAGCGCCTGGGCGCCGTCGCGGGTGGCGACGTTGCCGCCGACCACGTCGACGCGGACGTTGGACTTCACCTTGGCGATCATGTCGAGGATGCCGCGGCTGTGGCCGTGCGCGCTGTCCACGACCAGGAAGTCCGCGCCGGCCTCGACGAGCGCCTGGGCGCGGTCGTACGCCTCGTCGCCGACACCCACCGCGGCACCGACGACCAGCCGGCCCTCGGCGTCCTTGGCCGCGTTCGGGTACTTCTCGGCCTTCACGAAGTCCTTGACCGTGATCAGGCCCTTGAGGATGCCCGCGTCGTCGACCAGCGGCAGCTTCTCGATCTTGTGGCGGCGGAGCAGCTCGATGGCGTCCTCGCCGGAGATGCCGACCTTGCCGGTGACCAGCGGCATCGGGGTCATGACCTCGCGCACCTGGCGGCTGCGGTCCAGCTCGAAGGCCATGTCGCGGTTGGTGACGATGCCCAGCAGCTTGCCCGCCGGGTCGGTCACCGGCACCCCGCTGATGCGGAACTTCGCGCAGAGCGCGTCCGCCTCGACGAGGGTGGCGTCCGGGCGGACCGTGATCGGGTCGGTGACCATGCCGGACTCGGAGCGCTTGACCAGGTCGACCTGGTTGGCCTGGTCCTCGATGGACAGGTTGCGGTGCAGCACGCCCGCGCCGCCCTGCCGCGCCATGGCGATCGCCATCCGCGCCTCGGTCACCTTGTCCATGGCGGCGGAGAGCAGCGGGATGTTGACCCGGACGTTGCGCGAGACCCGGGACGCCGTGTCGACCGCGTTCGGCAGCACCTCGGAGGCGCCGGGCAGCAGCAGCACGTCGTCATATGTCAGACCGAGCATCGCGAATTTGGCGGGCATTCCGTCGACGTTGTCAGTCATGACACCTTCCCAAATGGTCTTGCCTCAGCGCGGACACCCATGCTAACGGCCACCACAGGCGTCTCATTCCACAACCGGTGAGGAGCGCATCACTTGTACGTTCCTACGAAATCGCAGCAGCACGGACGTGCATTCCTACGGCTGTGCGTTTCTTCGACTGTACGTTCCCCCGGCGTGTCCGGTCGCCCCGGCCTCCGCCGGCCCCCCGGCCGCGGCCCGGCGCGCACCGCGCTCCCCCGGCGCGGCTACTGCTCGGCCAGCGCCCGCAGCCGACTCAGCGCCCGGTGCTGAGCCACCCGCACCGCGCCCGGCGACATCCCCAGCATCTGCCCGGTCTCCTCGGCCGTCAGCCCGACCGCGACCCGCAGCAGCACCAGCTCACGCTGGTTCTCCGGCAGGTTGGCCAGCAGCTTCTTGGCCCACTCGGCGTCGCTGCTGAGCAGCGCCCGCTCCTCGGGACCCAGCGAGTCGTCCGGCTGCTCGGGCATCTCGTTGGACGGCACGGCCGTGCTTCCCGGACCGCGCATCGCGGCCCGCTGCAGGTCGGCGACCTTGTGGGCGGCGATGGCGAAGACGAACGCCTCGAAGGGCTTTCCGGTGTCCCGGTAGCGCGGCAGCGCGCAGAGCACCGCGACGCAGACCTCCTGCGCCAGGTCCTCCACGAAGTGGCGCGCGTCACCCGGCAGCCGGGACAGCCGGGTACGGCAATAGCGCAGCGCGAGGGGGTGCACATGGGCCAGCAGGTCATGGGTGGCCCGGCGATCCCCTTCCACGGCGCGTGCGACGAGATCGCCGATCTCCTGAATCCCGTCATCGCGCATCGGTCCATGGTGCCTTGGCGTCGCGCGATCCGTGGCATCAGGTCCGTACTTGTGCACCGAAGCGTTATGAGCGGCAGGTGCGCCGGCTGTCATCTCCCGCGCCCTCCCCTCGCACCGGATCGGCCCGTCCCCGAGGAACTCCATACCTCAAGGATGCGGCACCGCGCGCCGAACCGGGGTTCCGCTCCCGGACCGGCGCCCGCGGGGCCGCCTGCCGCCCCGCCCGCCACGCGGCGGGCGGGGTCCCTCAATCCCCCGCATCGCTGCACTTCACAGCCGTCCTAGCGGACCAGACCCCAGCGGAATCCGAGCGCGACCGCGTGGGCCCGGTCGGAGGCGCCGAGCTTCTTGAACAGTCGCCGGGCGTGGGTCTTGACCGTGTCCTCGGAGAGGAACAGCTCACGTCCGATCTCCGCGTTGGAGCGGCCGTGACTCATGCCCTCCAGCACTTGGATCTCGCGCGCGGTGAGCGTCGGCGCGGCCCCCATCTCGGCCGACCGCAGCCGGCGCGGGGCGAGCCGCCAGGTGGGGTCGGCGAGCGCCTGGGTGACCGTCGCGCGCAGCTCGGCACGCGAGGCGTCCTTGTGCAGATAGCCGCGGGCGCCGGCGGCGACCGCCAGGGCCACCCCGTCCAGATCCTCGGCGACCGTGAGCATGATGATGCGGGCCCCGGGGTCGGCGGAGAGCAGCCGGCGCACCGTCTCGACCCCGCCCAGTCCGGGCATCCGCACGTCCATCAAGATCAGGTCCGAGCGATCGGCGCCCCAGCGGCGGAGGACTTCCTCGCCGTTGGCCGCTGTCGTCACACGCTCTACACCGGGCACGGTCGCGACCGCGCGGCGGAGCGCCTCTCGGGCAAGCGGGGAGTCGTCACAGACGAGGACGGATGTCATGACCGCCCTCCGCAGCTGATGCGCGTCACCTTGAGCCTCCAGGCTGGTACGTATCGTCACCTGAGCGATCGACCGCCTCGGACATCTGCCCGAGACCTACCTCCGCCAACCGCTTCCGCCCTCTCAACGACGGTCACTCGAAAGAGTTACGGGTTGGGCAGCCGCCTTCGACACTCTACGTGAGGGCCCGGACACGCAGAAGATGCGACGTCGAGCGCGACCCCGCTTCGTAGCGCTATGCCCTATTTGGTGGCTTTTCTTCCTTTTTCATGGTGTCTGTGGCTAGATTCGCAATGAGTCATATTTACATCTACTTAGACAGTAGATGTACGGTCGTGAGCACCGAGCCCGAACCGGTACCGCTTCGAGGGGACTAGCAATGGCAGATTTCTCGCGCCTTCCGGGCCCGAACGCAGACCTCTGGGACTGGCAGCTGCTCGCCGCGTGCCGTGGCGTGGACAGCTCCCTCTTCTTCCACCCCGAGGGCGAGCGCGGTGCCGCCCGCAGCGCGCGTGAGACATCGGCGAAAGAGGTGTGCATGCGCTGCCCCGTACGCGCCCAGTGCGCGGCGCACGCCCTCGCGGTCCGCGAGCCCTACGGGGTGTGGGGCGGGCTGACGGAGGACGAGCGCGAAGAACTGATGGGCCGGGCGCGGCACCGGCTGGTGCCGGCGACGGTGGCGGTGGGGCACCCCGGCGCCGGGGGCGCGTGAGAGCACGGACCGAAGAGGAGAAACGTTTCTTCGGGAACTTCACCCGGATGGCCCAGTCGGACCGGGCCCCGGCCGGACCCCTCAGCGGCGGATCTCTCAGCGGCGGACCGCGCCCGCGAGCCGGCCGAGCATCGCCTCGACCGCCGGGACCCGCGCCAGGTCCGGCAGGGTGAGCGCCACGACCTCGCGCTGCACGCACGGCTCCATCGTGACCGTACGGACCCCCTTGTGCCGTACCGACTCCAGCGCCAGCTCCGGCAGTACGGCGACCCCGAGACCCGCGCCGACCAGGCCGATCACCGCCGGGTAGTCATCCGTCGCGAAGTCGATGCGCGGCGTGAAGCCCGCCCCCTCGCAGACCTCGACCAGGTGCCGCCGGCAGCGCGGGCAGCCCGCGATCCACGGCTCCCCGGCCAGGTCGGCGTAGCCCGCCGTACCGGCCCCGGCCAGCCGGTGGGTTTCCGGGACCAGGCCCACCAGACGGTCGACCAGGACCGGCCGGACGACCAGGTCGTCCCACTCCGCGTCGGCCGCGGGGTCGGCGCCGCGCACCTCCGGGTACCGGAAGGCCAGCGTGATCTCGCAGTCGCCGTTGCGCAGCATCTCGACGGACCGCGGCGGCTCGGCCTCCACCAGGGAGACGCGGGTGCCGGGGTGGGCGGCGCGCATGGCGGCCAGCGCGGTGGGCACCAGCGTGGAGCTGCCGGAGGGGAAGGAGACCAGCCGTACCCGCCCGGCGCGCAGGCCCGCGATGGCGGCGACCTCCTCCTCGGCGGCGGTGAGCCCGGCCAGGATGCCGGTGGCGTGCCGTACCAGCGCCTCACCCGCCTGCGTCAGCCGCATCTCGCGGCCGGTGCGGATCAGCAGCGGGGTGCCCGCGGACTGTTCGAGGGCCTTCATCTGCTGGCTGACGGCGGGCTGGGTGCAGCCCAGCTCGCGGGCGGCGGCGGAGAAGGATCCGGTCCGGGCGACGGCGCGCAGCACACGGAGATGACGGGCCTCGATCATGGCGCGATCATAAGCGAGCCTTGGGGCGGGCGCGAAATAATGGGTCGCGACTTTGGCCGGATGCCAGTAGCGTGCCGCCATGAAGCTTCTGTCTGTGAATGTGGGGCGGCCGGGGCCCATGGAGTACCCCGGTGCCACGGGCAGTACGGGCATCGGAAAGCAGCCCGTCGACGGACCGGTGGCGGTGTCCGCCCCCGGTCCCAAGGGTGTCGCCGGCAGCGGTCTGGCCGGTGACGCGGTGGTCAACCTCCAGCACCACGGCGGCGACGACCAGGCGGTTTACGCGTACGCCCGCGAGGACCTGGACGTCTGGGAGAAGGAGCTGGGCCGCGAACTGCCCGCCGGGCTGTTCGGGGAGAACCTCACCACCCGCGGCCTGGACGTGACCCACGCCCGGATCGGCGAACGCTGGCGCGTCGGCTCCCGGCTGCTGCTGGAGGTGACCTCGGCGCGCATCCCCTGCCTGACCTTCCAGGGACGGCTGGGCGAGCCGGGCTGGATCAAGCGCTTCACCCGGGCCGGAGTGCCCGGCGCGTACCTGCGGGTCGTCGAGCCGGGCGAGATCCGCGCCGGGGACCCGATCACCGTCGAGCACCGCCCGGACCACGACGTGACGGTCGCGCTCGCCTTCCGCGGCATGACCACGGAACGCGCGGTGCTGCCGCGGCTCCTGGAGGCGGGGGCGGCACTCCACCCCGAACTGCGCGAATGGGCACTCAAGTACATCCGTACCCAAGAGGCTTGAACCCGGGTGAACAAGGCGTCCGGGCCCCGGCCGGCGCGTACCGGCCAGGGGGGAGTGGCGTGCGCGGATGCGGATAGCGTGCCCGTATGACGACTGCATTGATTACGGGAGCGACGGCGGGCATCGGCGCCGCTTTCGCCCGCCGCCTGGCGGGCGACGGCCACAACCTGGTGCTCGTTGCACGCAACGAGAAGCGGCTGCGCGAGCAGGCCACCGAGCTGCACGACCTGCACGGCGTCGAGGTCTCCGTGCTCACCGCCGACCTGGCGACCGAGGACGGCATCGCCGCGGTCGAGCAGCGGCTCGGCGACCGCACCCACCCGGTGGACCTGCTGGTCAACAACGCGGGCTTCGGCAACAAGGGTGAATTCCTGGACGTACCGATGGCCGACGAGCTGAAGATGCTCAAGGTGCATTGCGAAGCGGTGCTGCGGCTGACGTCGGAGGCGCTCAAGGGGATGCGCGAGCGGCGCCGCGGCGGGGTCGTCAACGTCGCCTCGGTGGCCGCGTTCGTGCCGCGCGGCACGTACGGGGCGAGTAAGGCGTGGGTCGTGCAGTTCACCCAGGGCGCCGCCCGCGACCTGGCGGGCAGCAACGTACGGCTGATGGCGCTGTGCCCCGGCTTCGTACGGACCGAGTTCCACGAGCGGGCCGGGATGGGGACGGACAACATCCCCGACTGGATGTGGCTGGACCCCGGCAAGCTGGTGGACGCGGCGATGAAGGACCTGGCGCGCGGCAAGTCGCTGTCCAT
The DNA here is from genome assembly GCF_055577005.1 of Streptomyces sp. NPDC033221. Lineage (NCBI taxonomy): Bacteria > Bacillati > Actinomycetota > Actinomycetes > Kitasatosporales > Streptomycetaceae > Streptomyces > Streptomyces sp. NPDC033221. The sequence continues at coordinate 171,550 of NZ_JBVIQN010000004.1, forward strand.
CCCGGACCCGCGCTACAAGGCACTGATGGGCGTGGCGAAGCTGGCGCCGCGCAACCTCCTCGGCGGGATCACGTCGAAGACGGGGCGCAAGTACGGGCCGCAGTGACGCGGTGCGGTACGGGCCGTGGGTGAGGAATCCGCGGCCCGTACCGTTTCCCGGACAGTCGTCAGCGGACGCCGGGGCCCTCGTAAGCGCCGATGGTGGGGGCTCCGGCGGGCAGCGGTGTGCCGAAGTAGTCGCGGCCGCCGCTGTCCGGCACGTGCTGCCCGGCGGCGTGGGCCGGTGTCCCAATGGTGAGACGGAAGTCGTCGCGCAGTCCGGGGTCGGCTGTGGTGCCGCCGGGGTTGGCGGGCAAGCGCGCCGGTGGCAGGCCGTGGAAGACGTTGTGGTCGAAGCGCAGGCCGGGTGTGGGGTTCTTCAGGGCGTAGCCGCCCTGTCCGCGGCTGACGAAGATGTTGTTGCGGACGGTCAGCTGGTGGTCGGTGGTGGTGGGGGCCGCGGTGTCGTCCTGGACCAGGTAGGCAGGGATGCGGTCCGCGTTAAGGAAGCTGTTGTTGTAAATGCGGGTGTCGAGGATGGGTCCCGCGCAGTTCTGGATCAGCCGGGCGCCGTCGTCGCGGCTGATGTTGTAGCGAACGGTGGTGCCCACGGTCTTGGCGCCGCTGTACGGGCACAGCAGCAGGAAGCCGCCCTTGTTGTCGTGGCTGTTGTTGTACTGGAACACCGTGTTCCGGGAGGCGCCGTCCGCGTCGAAGGACATGCCGTCATGGGTATTGCCACCGCCGGAGACCTCGTTGAACTGGACGAGGGTGTCGTCCGTGTTGAACGTCCAGATCCCCGCGTTGGCCGAGGGCGAGCGGAGCTGGAAGCCGTCCACCCGGTTGTGCTCGACGACGGCGCCCGCCGTGGTGTCCAGCTTGATGCCGTCGCCCGCCAGTGACCTTAGGGTGTTGTGGTGGATGCGGACCCGGGTGCTCGGGGTCCAAGCGCCGGGGTAGGTGTGCGGGTCCTGCTGGTTGCCGACGAGCGCGCGCTTGGACCAGGTCGACTTGAAGTACACGCCCTCCCGGTCGACGTCCTCGATGTGGTTCCCGGCGATCTCCAGGCCGTCGTAGCGGCTCGGCCGCGCCGTGCCTTCGACCGCGACATGGATTCCGCTGGACCCGGTCAGGGTCTTGGCGTCGCCGCCGCGTACGTCGTGCACGTACAGCCCGGTGACCGCGGTTCCGCGGGCGGTGCCGTAATCCGTCAGGCGCAGCCGTACGCCGTTGCGTTCGCCGCCGGGGCGAGCAGCGTTGACGACCTCCAGAGCGCTTAGCCGCACGTACCGCATGTTGGCCAGCAGAACGGTGTCATGCGCACCGGCGCCGTCCAGACGGGCACGGGCGGCGGCGCTCCCGTAATCGGCGATGGTGAAGGGGGCTGCGGCGGAGCCCTCGCCCCTGGGGGCGAGGGTGCCGGTACAGGTGCTGCCGCGGCGGAACAGCAGGCGGTCTCCGGGGCCGTACGGCCGGGCGTTGGCCTGCGCCAGGGTGGACCAGGGGCGGGCGCGGGAGCCGTCGCCCCCTGCGGGCGCGGCGCAGTCGACGTGGAAGACGTGCCCCGCCGAAGCGGAGGGGCGGTCGGCGGCGCGCGCGCCGGGGACTGTGACGAGCGTGAACGCGGCGGACAGAGCGAGCACGGTGGGTATCGCGCGCGCAGCGGCGCGCGGTCCGGGACTCATGGTGCGGTTCCTGAGCCGGGTCTCATGGTCCGTGGGCCTCCGTTATGGGGCGGTGGCGGTGTCCGCGGTCAGGGTCAGGGTGCTGGGGGTGCCGTCCTTCCAGGTCACGTGGATGTCGTGGGAGCCGGTGAGCCGGACCTCGGCCAGTGTGTGAGCCGGTGCCGGGCCGGGCTCGGCAGTGAGCGAGGCGATCGAGACGAACAGCGCGCCTTCCGGGGCGTCCGGCACGGTGCCGTCGAGGCAGGCAGTGCGGGTGTGCTCCCCGAAGGGCGTACTGCCGGTCGGTACGGTCCTCGGCTGCCCGCCGTCCTCACTGAAGCCGTGTACGGCGTGGAGCTGGGCGGCCGGCCCGTCGTCCGGGACGGCCCAGCCGGTCTGGCGTACCGGCGTGCCGGGGGCAGCCCCGGTGACGAGGTGGACGCGCACCTCGGCGCGGCCGTGCGCCAGGGTCGCGGACAGCACCCGTACGCCGGTGAATTCGGAGCCGTCCGCGCGGCGCGGTGTGTGTGCCGAGGCGGCCCAGCCGGGACCGCTGCCGCGCGGTTCGACCGGTCCGCGGCCGGTGGGCGTGCCGTCCACGAGCAGCGCGAAGTGATTGTCCGGGGTCGCGGCAGGAGTGGTGTCGGGGCCGGGGTTGGCGGACGTGTCCAGGTTCTCCGTGGTCTCCTCCGCGGCCGACGGGCCCGTACGCGTCGAATAGGCGAACCGCGCGTAGTTCGGGTCGGCCGGGCCGAAGACCGAGGAACTGCCGTGGTTGTGCAGCCTGACCAGCCCGTCGGCCGCCGTGGACTGCACGAGCAGGCCGGGCGCGCGCAGCGTCGTGACGGCGTCCCCGGTCTCGGCCGGCAGCGGCTCCTCCCGCTCGGTCCAGGCGGGGTGACCGTCCGGCAGCAGCAGGCCGAGAAGGCCCTTGGACGCCCAGTACGGGGAGGCGGGACCGGAGTATCCCTGGAGCATCGGCGCGTACGGGCCGTACCAGCCGAGCGGCAGGAGGCCCTCGTCCGTCACCGCGCCGTGGTCGAGGAAGTGCCGCAGGGTGCCGGAGGCCAGGCGGCGGGTGGCGCCGGGGCTGAGCGGGGTGTGGCCGGTGAGCGCGCCGAGCCAGGGGGCGGCGAGGGTGGCGAAGCGGTAGGTGAGCGAGCGGCCGAACGGCATCGGGGCGCCGTTGGCGTCGAACATCCGGCGGTACCCGTCGAGGTGGGCACGCAGCCGCTCGCCGTACGTGTCGAGCAGCGCGCGGTCGCCGGAGAGATGGGCGTGCAGGACGGGATAGAAATGCAGCGCCCAGCCGTTGTAATGGTCGAATGCCTGGTTGTCGCCGTCGCTGTACCACCCCTCGCCCCGGTACCAGCCGTCGATCCGCTCCAGCGCGCGGTCGACGGACGCCTGCGCGCGCTCCGTCTCGACACCCGCGTCGAGCAGGAAGCCGCCGACGGTGAGACCGAACAGCCACCAGTTGTTGTCGATGGGCGGCGGGTCGAGGGCGGGCAGCAGCCACTCCACGGCCCGGGTGCGGACCTTGTCGTCCAGGGTGTCCCACAGCCAGGGACGGGTCAGACGCAGGCCCAGGGCGACGGAGGCGGATTCGACGATGGCCTGCCGGGTGTCCGGCATGACCGGCCAGGCGTCGGGGTGCTTGCCGTCGAGCCCCGGCTCGGTCACCGGATGCTCGGTACCCGCGGCGAGCCCTTCGCCGTACCGCTCCAGATAGCCGTGCGGATCCCGGCCGCCGCTGCCGGCCACCCGGAAGGCGGCCGCGAGGAAGGTCCGGGCGTACCCTTCGAGACCGTCCGAGCGCGGGCCCGCCCAACTCGGCCGGGCACCCGGAAGGTTGATGAGTCCGTTGCGGGGCGACGCGTACGGGACGACCGCCCCCAGAAGGCTGTCGGCCGTGGCTTCCCAGTGCGCACGGGTCCAGCCGGTGTACGGACTGCGCTCGCGGTCCTCCGGCGGAAGCGGACCGGCCTTTCGGCCGGCGGGCTGGGCGGGCTGCGGGGGCTGGGGCACGGTCATGAGCGCTTCCCTTACGGTCGACGACCAAGAAATCCTCAACTCGCCGCGATCGAACGTCAAGAGCACCTGATCGAATGACCGGATACTGGGCCGTTCGATCACGCTGGACTAGGGTGCGTCTTCACTTGGGAGATGGGCCCGGTCCGGCCGCCGTCCCGGCCGCCACCGGTCCACCACACCGCGAGGGGGCTGCCGCCGTGCGCGAGCGTGCTGTGCAACGTCATGACCGCCTGCTGTCCTTGGTACGGCAGCGGGGCTCGGCCCGCGTCACCGACCTGGCCGGACAGCTCGGCGTCTCGCCCGTCACCGTACGGCGCGACGTCGAGGCGCTGGCCGGCAAGGGCCTGCTCGACCGGGTGCACGGCGCGGTGTCCTGGCCCCGGCAGCGCGACCGGGCGGCCGACGGCCGCGCACCCGCCGCCGAAGGGCTGGTGCTGGGCCTGCTGGCGCCCTCGGCCACGTACTACTTCGCCGACGTGATCCGCGGCGCCCACGAAGCCGCGGCGCGGGCCGGGGCCCGGCTCGTCCTGCGGATATCCGACTACCGGCCCGAGGAGGACCCGGCGCGCGCCGAAGGCCTGCTGTCGGCCGGAGCCGAGGGCCTGCTCGTCGCCCCGGGCTGGCGCGGCCCCGGCGATCCGGCCGAATACGGCGGCTGGGTCGCCGAACTGCCCGTACCCGTAGTACTGCTGGAACGCAGCGTGCCCCCGGACAGCCCGCTGGCAGCACTCGACCGGGTGTGCTCGGACCACGGCCACGGGGTACTGCTCGCCCTGCGCCACCTGATCGCGCAGGGCCACACCGCGCCGCTGCTGGTGGCCCGCGCCGACAGCCCGACGGCGCTTGCGGTGCGCGAGGGGTACGACGCGGCGCTGCGGGCCCTCGGCGCGCCGCGGCCACGACCGGTGATCGGCTCGGTGCCGGCCGAACTGGACCCGGCGGGGTTCGAACGGGCCGTACGGGAACTGCGGGCGGCGGTGGCCTCGGGGGAGGCGACGGCGGCACTGGTGCACAACGACGTGGACGCGATCCAGATGGTGCAGCGGCTGGCCGAACTGGGCGTACGGGTGCCGCGCGACCTGGCGCTCGTCGCGTACGACGACGAGGTGGCCGCGCTGGCGGACACACCGCTGACAGCCGTGGCACCACCCAAACGCGAGGTGGGACGGCAGGCCGCACGCCTCCTGGTGGACCGGCTGCGCGAAGGTGTGGACGGGGGCGGGGAACCGGGCAGGGGCGGGCGCGGGGCTTCGGGGTCGCCGGCGGGGGCGCTCCCCGGCCCGCTCACCGGCCCGGCCGGGGAACCGGCGCCGCGACGCCACCTCACCCTGCTGCCGGCCCTGCGGGTGCGCGCGTCGTGCGGGGTGGGGAGCGGTTCGGGTGGCGGGTCCGCCACTGCGGGAGGCGAGGCCTCGGGCCCCACCCCGGGCGGCGGCTCCCGCTCCCCGCTCCCTCCCCCATCCTGTTCTTTTTTCGATCAATCAATCTTTCGCTCTTGACTTCGCTCAAGGCCGGCCCAAGGATCGCGGATCGCGGCCATCACCTTCGCGCCGTATCCCTCCCCACGCTCAGGAGCCGCGCCATGAGCCCCAGTTGGAGCAGAACGACCCTCGCGCTGGCCGGCGGCCTCACCGCCCTGACCCTCCTCACGGCCTGTGGCGGCAGCAGTGGTGCCGCCGGGAGCGAAGGCCCCGTGACCCTCACGTACTGGGGCTGGACCAAGGGCACGAAGCAGGCCGTGGACGCGTTCAACGCCACCCACCGCGACACGGAGGTGCGGTTCGAGGAGATCCCCTCGGGCACCGCGGGCGGGTACGCCAAGATCTCCAACGCGGTCAAGGCGGGCAACGCGCCCGACCTGGTCAGCGTCGAGTACCCGACCCTCCCCGAGTTCGTCAGCCAGGGCGCCCTCCAGGACATCACCCCGTACGTGACGCCCGAACTGAAGAAGAAGCTGCTGCCGCAGGCCGTCCGGCTGACCACTCTCGGCGGCCGGAACTGGGCTGTTCCCTTCGACGCCGCACCGCAGGTCTTCTACTACCGCAAGGACTTCTTCACCCAGCACAAGATCGAAGTGCCGCGGACCTGGGACGCCTTCCGCACCGCCGCGGCCGCGGTGAAGAAGGCCGACCCGAAGGCCCGTATCGGCACCTTCTTCCCCGACGACCCGACCACCTTCGAGGCGATGGCCTGGCAGGCCGGTGCCCACTGGTTCGCCACCCAGGGCGACTCCTGGAAGCTGACCACCACCGACCCGGCGACCAGGAAGGTCACCGATTACTGGCAGGGCCTCCTCAAGGGCGGCCTCGTCCACACCCATGTCTCCTTCAGCCCCGGATGGACCAACTCGCTCAAGAGCGGCGGCACCGTCGGCTACCTCGGCGCCTCCTGGGGCGCGGGCGTCCTCAAGGGCACCCTGCCGGAACAGAGCGGCAAGTGGGCCGCGGCACCCGTCCCGACCTGGGACGGCAGGCCCGCCAGCGGGATGCTCGGCGGGTCGACGACCGCGGTGACCAAGGGCAGTCGGCACACCGGGGCCGCGATGCGGTTCGCGACCTGGATGTCCACCGCCGCCGACGCGGTCAAGGCCCGCGTCGCCTCCGGCGAATCCAGTGCCTACCCGGCCGCCACCGCACTGCGCCCGGTCGCCCGGCAGGCGTTCGGCACCCGCTACTACGGCGGCCAGGACGTGTACGCCCTCTTCGACGCCGCGGCCGCCTCGGTCAACGAGAAGTGGGGCTGGGGCCCGGCCACCAGCACCACCAACACCACGCTGAAGGACGAGTTCGGCAAGGTGGCGGGCGTGGGCGGCGGTACGGGCTCGCTCACCGCCGCCGTACGCGCCGGAAGCGACGCGACGGTACGCGAACTGAAGAAGCGCGGCCTGAAGGTCATGGGCCGGTGAACGCCAAAGCGCGGGCCGTCACCGTCCTGCTCACCCCCTTCTTCGCCCTGTTCACCGTGGTCATGGTCGTCCCGATCGGGTACGCGGTCTGGCTCAGCCTCTTCACCGAGCAGCAGTCCGGCCTCGGCTTCGGCGGTACGCACACGGTCTTCAGCGGACTCGGCAACTACGCGGCCGCGCTCGGCGACCACGCCTTCCGCGACGGCTTCCGCGTCCTCCTCGGTTACTGCGTCCTCTGCATCCCCCTCCTGCTGGCCGGCGCGCTGGCGCTCGCCCTGCTGCTGGACTCCACCCTCGCCCGCGCCCGGCGCTTCTTCCAGCTCGCGCTGTTCCTGCCGCACGCCGTACCGGGCATCATCGCCGCCCTGATCTGGGTCTACCTCTACACGCCCCAACTCAGCCCGGTCGTCACCGCGATGGAGTCCGGCGGCCTCGGCTTCGACTTCCTGTCCCCCTCCGGAGCGCTGCCCTCGGTCGTCAACATCGCCCTGTGGGAGTGGCTCGGCTACAACATGGTCATCTTCTACGCCGCCCTCCAGGCCATCGACCGCTCGGTGATCGAGGCCGCGACCGTGGACGGCGCGGGCGCCTGGCGCATCGCGACCGGTATCAAGGTCCCCCTCATCCGCTCCTCCCTCGTCATGGTGGCCCTCTTCACCGTCATCGGCTCGCTCCAGCTCTTCACCGAGCCGCTGATCCTCAACCAGGGCTCCGGCTCCGCCGTCACCTCCTCCTGGACGCCGAACATGTACGCCTACACCGCCGCCTTCGCCCGCAACGATTACGGCCTCGCCGCCGCCTCGTCCGTCCTGCTCGCCCTCGCCGCCGCGCTGCTCTCCTTCGCCGTCACCCGCCTCTCCCGCCGGTCCCCCCGGTCCCGCCGGCCCTCCCGGCCCGGCCGCCGCCTGCCGGGCCCGTCCCGTCCCCCGCTCGCCCACCCGAAAGACAGGCCCTGATGGCGCCCCCGCACCGCACCGCCGTCGCCGGTCCGGCGGCCTCCGTGCCCGTACGGCCGTCCCGCACCCCGTCCGTACGCGCCGCCACCCGCCGGCCGCGCAGCCGCTGGCTGTCCCCCGCCGCCGTCAATGCGGCACTCGGCCTCGCCGTCCTCTACACGCTCTTCCCCCTCGTCTGGCTGGTCACCGCCGCCACCAAGGACGCGGGCGGCCTGCTGGCCGGCGACGCCCTGTCCTTCGAGGGCTTCGACCTGGCCGGCAACCTCTCCCGCCTCGCCTCCGAGGGCAACGGCATCTACTTCCGGTGGTACGCCAACAGCCTGCTCTACGCGGGCGTCGGCGCCGCGCTCTGCGCCCTGATCTCCGTCGCCGCCGGATACGCCTTCGACAAGTACGCGTTCGCCGGGAAGGAGAAGCTGTTCGGCGTCGTCCTGCTCGGCGTCCTGGTCCCCACCACCGCGCTGGCCCTCCCCCTGTATCTGCTGGCCAGCAGGACCGGCGTGGTCAACACCTACTGGTCGGTGCTGGTGCCCGCACTCGTCAACCCGTTCGGCGTATACCTGGCACGGGTCTTCAGCGCCGGCCATATCCCGGACGAGGCGCTGGAAGCGGCGCGTATCGACGGCGCGGGCGAGCTGCGCGTCTTCTGGTCCATCGGCCTGCGGATGGTCGCGCCGGGCCTGGTGACCGTCTTCCTCTTCCAGTTCACCGCGATCTGGAACAACTTCTTCCTCCCCCTCGTGATGCTCTCCGACCAGCGGCTCTTCCCCGTGAGCCTCGGCCTGTACGCCTGGAACGGCAACGCGCACGGCGAGCCGTCCTTCTACCCCCTCGTCGTCACCGGCTCCCTCCTCGCCGTCCTCCCCCTGATCATCGCCTTCGTGACCCTCCAGCGGCACTGGAAGGCCGGACTCGCCGCCGGAAGCGTCAAATGACGCCCCGAACCAGGAGCACGCTTCCACCATGCACCACACCACTGACAATCGCCCTGACCAGGCATGTTCTCGCCCCACGCTGCTGCTCGCGATGGAACCCGGCCTCGCCGGACGCCTGTTCGCCGACCAGCACCGCGACCGTCTGGCGGCCCTGGCCCGTACCGACCCGCGCCTGGTCGCCCACGACTTGGCCGACCCGTCCCCGGCCGTGGCCGCCGCGCTGGCCGACGCCGAAGTGCTGCTGACCTCGTGGGGCGCGAGCCCGCTGACCGCCGCCGTCCTCGACCGGGCACCGCACCTGCGGGCCGTCGTCCACGCGGGCGGTTCGGTCAAACCGTATGTGGGACGGGCCTGTTGGGACCGCGGCATCGCCGTCACCTCGGCGGCCGAGGCCAATGCCCAGCCCGTCGCCGAGTACACGCTCGCCGCGATCCTCTTCGCCAACAAGCGCGTCCTGCACACCGCACACCGCTACCGCGCGCTGCGCGCCCCCCACAACTGGCACCAGGAGCTGGAAGGCGCCGGAAACCACCGCCGCGCCGTCGGCGTCATCGGTGCCTCCCGCATCGGCCGCCGCGTCATCGAACTCCTGCGACCCTTCGACCTGCGGGTCCTCCTCCACGACCCGTACGTGGACGAGGACGAGGCCACCCGCCTCGGCGTCACCCGCACACCCCTCGACGACCTCTGCGCCGCCTCCGACGTGGTCACCGTCCACGCGCCCCAGCTGCCCGCCACCCACCACCTGCTCGGCGCCCGCCAACTCGCCCTCATGCCCGACGGCGCCACCCTGATCAACACCGCCCGCGGCGCACTCGTCGACGAGGAGGCTTTGCTCCCCGAACTCGTCGCCGGCCGCCTCAACGCCGTACTCGACGTGACGGACCCCGAGCTCCCGTCCCCCGCATCACCCCTCTACGACCTCCCGAACGTCCTGCTCACCCCGCACATCGCCGGGTCACTCGGCGGGGAACTCCACCGCATGGCCGACCAGGCCCTGGACGAGGTCGAGCGCTATACGAAGGGGCTGCCGTTCCTGGATCCGGTCCGTCAGGAGGATCTTGGGCGATTGGCCTGAAGCGGGGGCCCGGGGGGAGTGGGTGGGGTGAAGTGGGCCCGGCTTCGGAGTCAACGGGACGAGGCCCGGCCCCCTCGAAAGGGGACCGGGCCTCGAACGGCTGTGAGCTGCCTCAGTGGGCGTGCCCGTGACCGTGACCGGCCTCGGGCTCCTCCTCGGCCGGCTTCTCGACGACCAGGGTTTCGGTCGTGAGCAGCAGCGACGCGATCGACGCGGCGTTCTCCAGCGCCGAACGGGTGACCTTGACCGGGTCGATGACGCCGGCCTTCACCAGGTCACCGTACTCGCCGGTCGCGGCGTTGAAGCCCTGGTTCTTCTCCAGCTCCGCCACCTTCGAGGTGATGACGTAGCCCTCAAGGCCGGCGTTCTCCGCGATCCAGCGCAGCGGCTCGACGACGGCACGGCGCACGACGGCGACACCGGTGGCCTCGTCGCCCTCCTTGCCGAGGGAGCCCTCCAGCACCTTGGCGGCGTGCACCAGGGCGGAGCCACCACCGGAGACGATGCCCTCCTCGACCGCGGCGCGGGTCGCGGAGATGGCGTCCTCCAGACGGTGCTTCTTCTCCTTGAGCTCGACCTCGGTGGCCGCACCCACGCGGATCACGCAGACGCCGCCGGCCAGCTTCGCCAGGCGCTCCTGGAGCTTCTCGCGGTCCCAGTCCGAGTCGGTGGACTCGATCTCGGCCTTGATCTGGTTGACGCGGCCCTCGACGTCGCCGGAGTTGCCGCCGCCGTCCACGATGGTCGTGTCGTCCTTGGTGACGGTCACGCGGCGGGCGGTGCCCAGCACGTCCAGACCGGCCTGGTCCAGCTTGAGGCCGACCTCCTCGGCGATGACGGTCGCGCCGGTCAGCGCGGCCATGTCGCCCAGCATCGCCTTGCGGCGGTCACCGAAGCCGGGCGCCTTGACGGCGACGGCGTTGAAGGTGCCGCGGATCTTGTTGACGACCAGGGTCGACAGGGCCTCGCCCTCGACGTCCTCGGCGATGATCAGCAGCGGCTTCGAGGAGCCGGCCTGGATGACCTTCTCCAGCAGCGGCAGCAGGTCCTGGATCGAGCCGATCTTGCCCTGGTGGATCAGGATGTACGGGTCCTCCAGGACCGCTTCCATCCGCTCCTGGTCGGTGACCATGTAGGGCGAGAGGTAACCCTTGTCGAAGGCCATGCCCTCGGTGAAGTCCAGCTCCAGACCGAAGGTGTTGGACTCCTCGACGGTGATGACACCGTCCTTGCCGACCTTGTCCATCGCCTCGGCGATCAGCTCGCCGACCTGCTTGTCCTGGGCGGACAGACCGGCGACGGCGGCGATGTCGGACTTCTCGTCGATCGGGCGGGCGGTCGCGAGGAGGTCCTCGGACACGGCCTTGACCGCGGCGTCGATGCCCTTCTTCAGGGCGGCCGGGGAAGCACCCGCGGCAACGTTGCGCAGGCCCTCGCGGACCAGCGCCTGCGCCAGCACGGTGGCGGTGGTGGTGCCGTCACCAGCGATGTCGTTGGTCTTGGTCGCCACCTCCTTCACCAGCTGCGCGCCGAGGTTCTCGTACGGGTCGTCGACCTCGACCTCGCGGGCGATGGTGACACCGTCGTTGGTGATCGTGGGGGCGCCGAACTTCTTGTCGATGACGACGTTGCGGCCCTTGGGGCCGATCGTCACCTTCACGGTGTCGGCAAGCTTGTTGACGCCGCGCTCAAGGGCGCGACGGGCGTCCTCGTCGAACTTCAGGATCTTCGCCATGAGTTACGTGTCCTTAGTCGTTCTCTGCAACGAACTGCGCCCCGGGAAACCGGTTGTTTAGACGCGGGAACCAGGGGCGCAGAACAAGGCAATCTTCGGTGAATTACTTCTCGACGATCGCGAGCACGTCGCGCGCCGAGAGAACGAGGTACTCCTCGCCGTTGTACTTCACCTCGGTGCCGCCGTACTTGCTGTAGAGCACGACGTCGCCGACGGATACGTCGAGCGGAAGACGGTTGCCGTCCTCGAAGCGGCCCGGGCCCACGGCCAGGACGACGCCCTCCTGGGGCTTCTCCTTGGCAGTGTCCGGAATGACCAGGCCCGAAGCCGTGGTCTGCTCGGCGTCGAGCGGCTGGACCACAATGCGGTCCTCGAGCGGCTTGATGGCAACCTTGGAGCTGGCGGTCGTCACGATCCGACCTCCCCCTTCGGAGATCTCACGGGGTTAACTGTCTGAGGTGGCGACCAGGTGGATCCGTCGTCGCGGGTGCCGGACCTGCCCGTCGCTGTGTTTGGCACTCCCCGGTGGAGAGTGCCAGGGCCGAGACTATGACGCGGTTAGCACTCGGTCAAGCGGAGTGCCAATTTGCTCGCGGCGCGTCTTGGGTGGGGCGGGGGTCCGTACGGCACCTTGCCCAGGTGGAGGGTTCGGCAATCCTGACCTGCGGGGCGCTGTGCGCTGCGCGCTGTGCGCGCGGGGGTCGGGTGAAGGGTCGCCGCTCTTGGTGTGAACGTTCGCGCTTCGCGCGAGGGGTGGCGCTTCGCGCCGGGTTCGCAGGGGTTGGTTTTTGGGTGCGGGTGCGCGCAGGGGGCCAACTCTCCCTCCCGTGGCTCTGCGACTCCCGGCCGGTGGGGGGAGGGGAAAGATGGTGACTCTGGTTGGGCGCCCACCCTGTGAGGAGGCTCGCGGGGCGTGGGGCGCTGGGAGGCCGTGCGCATCACCCGGCTGTGGACTCGGCCCCAGAGCCTTGTACCCAGCCCGACCCCCCAGGAATGGTCCCGAACCGTGACAATGTCCCCATGCACATACTGGTCGTCGAGGATGAAGAAGGGCTGGCCGACTCCTTGCGGCGGGGGCTGGCTGCCGAGGGGCACTGGGTTGACGTGGCGCGGGATGGTCACCGGGGGCTGGAGCTCGCGCTGACCGGGTCGTATGACGCGATCGTGCTGGATGTGATGCTGCCGGGGCCCAGCGGGTACGAGATCTGTGGGCGGCTGCGGCGTGGCGCCGACTGGACGCCTGTGCTGATGCTGACCGCCAAGGACGGCGAGTACGACGTCGCCGAGGGGCTGGACGCGGGCGCCGATGACTACCTGACGAAGCCGTTCTCGTTCGTCGTGCTGCTTGCCCGGTTGCGCGCGCTCACCCGCCGCGGCCGTGCGGCGGAGCGCCCCCGTACCCTTCAGAGCGGCGATCTCACTCTGGACGCCGACGCCCGCCGCTGCCGCCGCGGGGACACCGACATCGAGCTGACCGCCCGCGAACTGGGCGTGCTGCGCTGTCTCATGGCGGGCGACGGCCAGGCGGTCGCCAAGCGGGACATCCTCGACGAGGTGTGGGACTCGCCGGCCGACGTGGACCCCAACATCGTCGAGGTGTACGTCTCGTCGCTGCGCAAGAAGGTCGATGTGCCGTTCGGCCGCCATTCCATCCGTACCGTGCACGGCACGGGCTATCGGATGGCGCCCGATGAGGGCTGACCGCCGGCCACCGCCCCGGGCCGGGAGCAGCCGGTTCCGGACCCGGCCCGCGTCCATGCGCGGCCGTACCGCCGCGGCCGCCGCCCTCGCCATGGCTCTCGTGCTGGCCGTCGGCGGCGGCTGGCTCTACGCGCTGCTGCGCGCCAATCTCCTGGACAACACCACCAGCCGTACCGAAGTCGCCGCCCGCAAGGTCGCCGCGCAGGCGGACACCGGCGCGCTGCCCGAGGTGCTGTCCTCGCCGGCCGACGGCGTCGACCTGGTGCTGGTTCTGGACGCGGCGGGCCAGGTCGTGGCCACGAGTCTCCGTACGGCTGATCCGCTCGCCGCCGAGCTGCGGGGTTTCCGGCCGGCCCCGGGCCAGGATTCCGCCGACCGCGTCATCACCGGCTCCCCGGCCGCGGCGGCGGGCGGTACGCGCGCGGACGTGGTGGTGGTCCGTGCCACGCCGCCCGGTGGCAGCGGGCAGGAGCGGGACGGGGAGCGGTATGTGTACGCCGTGACCGTGCTGTCGGACGTTGACGACGCCACGCACGCCATCGGCGTCGCCCTGCTCGCCAGCGCCCCGCCACTGATCGCGCTGGCCGCCGCCATCGCCTGGGCGGTGACCGGGCTGGCGCTGCGGCCGGTCACGGCCATCCGGACGGAGCTGGCCGCCGTCAGTGAGAGCGAGCTGGCCCGGCGGGTGCCGGATCCGGCGGGCGGCGATGAGATCGCGCTGATGGCCCGTACGGTCAACGCCACCCTGGACCGGCTGGAGCAGGCCGTCACCCGGCAGCGCCAGTTCGTCGCGGACGCGTCGCACGAGCTGCGCAATCCGATCGCGGCGGTGCGGTCCCGGTTGGAGGTCGCGCTTGCGGATGGAGCGCGCGGAGGGGGGTGGGGCGGGGTCCGTGGCACGGCTCCTGCCGGGGCCGGTGGGTCCGCTGCGGCTCCCGCCGAGGGCGGCGATCTCCGTGACTCCGTGCGTGCTGCCTTGCGTGATACCGAGCGTCTCCAGCGGATCGCCGCCGACCTTCTTCTTCTCGCCCGGCTCGACGCGCACGCCTCGCGCGCGGCGGAGCCGGTGGACCTGGCTCTGCTGGCGGCGGATGAGGCCGCGCGCCGTCCGGCCGGTGGTGGGCCGCGGCTGGTTGTCGAGGCCGGTGAGCCTGTTCCCGTACGGGGTGATCCGGTGCAGCTGGAGCGCCTGCTGACCAACCTCGTCGACAACGCCTTGCGGTACGCGGCCTCCGAGGTCCGTGTCACCGCGCGCGCCCAGGGGCGGGAGGGCGGCGTCGGCACCGCTCAGGCCGTGCTGGACGTCGTGGACGACGGTCCGGGCATTCCGGAGGCCGACCGGGAGCAGGTCTTCGAGCGGTTCGCCCGCCTCGACGCCGCGCGCGACCGGGAGACCGGCGGTACGGGGCTGGGTCTGGCCATCGCCCGGGGTATCGCCCGCGCGCACGGCGGGGACCTGACCGTACGGGGCAGGGCGGACGGGCGGCCGGGGGCTCGTTTCGTTGCCGTCCTGCCCGTGCAGGTCGGGCACCCGCACTCCGGTCATACCTGAGTGCCTCTTCAGAACCTTCAGATTTCCTTCAGCGCCGTTCGGCCAGCCTGTTCGGATGAAGCACCGTCGCAGGCTCACCACTCCGGACGCGGCGCGCCCGCAAGGGCGTCGGCGTCGGGCCCGGCACGGGCTCATGCCCCGGCGCCGTGTCGTGCTGCGCAGGCTGGCCCTGTGTGTCTCCGTGCTCGTGCTGTGCACGGCGGGAGCGGGCTGGTACCTCTACCGGGATCTGGCCGCGCGGATCGGCTCGTCGCAGGCGCTCGGCGACGGTGCGCCCAAGTCGTCCGGCGGGGCGACCAACATCCTGCTGATGGGTCTGGACAGCCGCCGGGACCAGAACGGCGACGACCTGCCGAAGGACGTGCTGGAGAAGCTGCACGCGGGCGCCTCGTCGGACATCGGCGGCTACAACACCAACACGCTGATCCTGCTGCATGTGCCTGCCGGTGGGGGGCGGGCCACTGCGTTCTCGATTCCCCGGGACGATCTCGTGGACATCGTCCCCCAGCCACCGCCGGGGGGACCCCCAGGGCACGGCAAGGACAAGATCAAGAAGGCGTACGGGCTGGCCAAGGCCGCGGCGGAGGACCGGCTGGCGCGGCAGGGCGTCACCGATCACGACCGGCTGGAGCACGAGGGGCGGGAGGCGGGCCGGCGGGCGCAGATCGAGACGGTGCGGAACTTCCTCGGTGTGCCGGTCGACCACTTCGCCGAGGTGAACCTGGCGGGCTTCCTGCACATCGCGGACGCGCTCGACGGCGTACCGGTGTGCCTGAAGCACGCCGTCAAGGACCGGTACTCGGGAGCCGACTTCCCGGCCGGACGGCAGACGCTGGACGGGCCGCAGTCGCTGGCCTTCGTCCGGCAGCGGCACGGTCTGCCCGCCGGCGACCTGGACCGTACGCGCCGCCAGCAGGCGTTCCTCGCCTCCGCCACACACAAGCTGAACTCGGCCGGCACCTTCACCGACCCGCTGCGGCTGGTCAAGCTGATGGATGTCGCCAAGCAGGACCTGGTGATCGACGAGGGCTGGGACCTGCTGTCGTTCGTCCGGCAGGCGAAGAACCTTTCGGGCGGGAATGTACGATTCAGCACGCTGCCCGTGGAGGGGTTCGCCAAGCATCACGGGGAGGACGTGAACCGGGTGGATCCGGACAAGATACGGCGGCTGGTGGCCCGGGAAATCGGGCCCGGAAGCGGCCGGTCCACCGCTCCCACCAGCGGTGACGCCCCCGGTGACGGGCCTGTCACACCCCGCTCACCTGCGGGAACCCTGGAACCGTCGCCCTCGTCTTCCCCGTCGACGGTGGAGTCCGGTTCCGGGACGGGTGGTTCCGGGCAGACGGCTCCCATGATTGATGGCGGAGGCATCCCGTGCGTGGACTGACGAGCTCGCTCCGGCCCCCCGGGAGGCCGGAGAGCGACGCCGAACGCACGATGACGTTCGCGGCTCTCGCCCAGGCCCCGAACCGGCGGCGTACGGAGATGTGGCTGCTCGCCTTCGCCGTGCTGATCACGGTCTTCGGCTACACGTACACCGGCCTGTCCATGAACGGCCGGCTGCCCGCCGGGCTGCCGGGCTTCGCCGCCGCCATCTTCTTCATGGCGCTCGTCCCGCACCTGGTCGTCCGCCGCTTCGCGCCGCGCGCCGACCCGCTGATCCTGCCGCTCGCCACGCTGCTGTCCGGCCTCGGCCTGGTGCTGCTGAACCGCCTCGACATCACGTACGTGGCCAAGCCCGGCCTGCACATGGCCCCGGCGGCGGGCGGGCAGCTGGTGTGGACGGTGATCGGGGTGGCGGTCTGCACGGCCGCGCTGATGCTGCTGCGCGACCACCGCTTCCTCCAGCGCTACATCTATCTGACGATGGCCGGCGCGCTGGTGCTGCTGATGGCACCGGCGTTCTTCCCCGGCGACACGTACGGCGCCAAGCGCTGGATCTTCGTCGGGCCGCTGTCGCTGCAGCCCGGCGAGTTCGTGAAGATAATGATCGCGGTGTTCTTCGCGGGCTATCTGACGCTCAACCGTGACGCGCTGGCGCTCTCCGGGCGCCGCGTCATGGGCGTCCAGCTGCCGCCGGGACGCCAGCTCGGGCCGATCTTCACCATCTGGATCATCAGTCTCCTGGTGCTGGTCTTCGAACGCGACCTCGGTACGTCGCTGATCTTCTTCGGCCTCTTCGTGATCACCCTCTACATGGCCACCGAACGCACCAGCTGGGTGCTGTGCGGCCTGGCCATGGCGGTGATCGGCGCCGCCGTCGTCGGCACGACCGAACCGCACGTCAAAGGCCGGGTCGTGGCCTGGCTGCACCCCATGGACATCTTCCTGCCCGAGAAACAGCGGCCGCCGGGCCTGGTCTCCGAGCAGGCCGCCCAGGCGCTGTTCAGCTTCGGCAGCGGCGGCATCAGCGGCACCGGCCTGGGCCAGGGCCACCCCGAACTGATCGGCTTCGCGGGCAACAGCGACTTCATCCTCACCACCGTCGGCGAGGAACTCGGTCTGTCCGGGGTGATGGTCGTCCTGCTCCTGTACGTGCTGCTCGCCCAGCGCGGCCTGCGCGCCGGCCTCACCGCCCGCGACCCCTTCGGCAAGCTGCTGGCGGTGGGCCTGGCCAGCGCGCTGCTGCTCCAGGTCTTCGTCGTCGCGGGCGGCGTCACCGGGCTGATACCCCTCACCGGCAAGGCACTGCCGTTCCTGGCCAAGGGCGGGTCCTCGCTCGTCGCGAACTGGGTGATGGTCGCGCTGCTCATACGGATCAGCGACAGCGCGCAGCGCCGGCGGGAGCCGATAGGACAGCCGGGCGGGCGCGCAGGCCGTCGCGGGCGCCGCGCCCGCGACGCGGCGGTGGACCTGGACGCGACGCAGGCCACGCCCCGCGTGGTGGCGGCACTGCCCGCACCGGCCCCGCCCCAGCCCCAGGCAGGCGGCCGCGCCGCAGGCCACGGCCGCCGCTCCCGCGGCTGAACCCGCATCCCGCGCCCCGCCGCCCCCGTACGCGCGCGCTGGCCCACAATGGACCGGGTGAACCAGGCGAACGACCTCGACTCCTTCTCAGCGCTGCACACACCCGAAGGCCAGGCACTGCTGGCCGAACTGCGCGACCACGATCCGGCCGACGAACTGGCGACCGCGACCCGGCTGCGGCGCGACCACCCCGCGCCGCTGGTCTCCGCCGCGCTGGGCCAGGCGCGGCTGCGCCAGCGCGCCGCCGCCAAGTTCGGGGCGGACGCCGCGCGCATGTACTTCACGCCCAACGGCGTCGAACAGTCCACCCGCAGCACGGTCGCCGCCCACCGCGCCACCCGCCTCGCCGCCCTCGGCGTCCGCTCGCTCGCCGACCTGTGCTCCGGCATCGGCGGCGACGCCATCGCCCTGGCCCGCGCCGGCATCCACGTACTGGCCGTCGACCGCGACCCGCTGGCCTGCGCGGCGGCCCGCGCCAACGCGGAAGCGCTGGGGCTCGCCGACCGGATCGAGGTGCGCTGCGCCGACGTCACCGAGGTGGACACCGCCGCGTACGACGCGGTCTTCGTCGACCCGGCACGGCGCGGCGGACGGGGCGGACGCGGCGGACGGATCTTCGACCCCGAGGCGTACTCGCCGCCGCTGTCCTGGGCCGTGGCGGCCGCCCGGAAGGCCCCGCACGCGGCCCTGAAGATCGCTCCGGGCATCCCGCACGAGGTCGTACCGGACGAGGCGGAAGCGGAGTGGATCTCCGACGGCGGGGACGTGAAGGAAGCCGTCCTGTGGTTCGGCACCGCACCGGGCGCGCGCCGCGCCACCCTCCTCCCGGCCGGTCACTTCCTGCTGGACACCGGCCTGCCCGACCCGGAGCCCGGCCCGGTCGGCCGCTGGCTGTACGAGCCGGACGGCGCGGTCATCCGCGCCCACCTCGTCGCCGAGGTCGCCCAGCAGGTGAACGGCCGCCTCATCGACCCGACCATCGCCTACGTCACGGCCGACGCACACCGCCCGACCCCGTACGCCACCGCCTACGAGATCACCGACACGCTGCCGTTCAACGTCAAGAAGCTCCGGGCACTGCTGCGCGAACGCGGCATCGGTGTCGCCGTCATCAAGAAGCGCGGCTCGGCCGTCGAGCCCGAGGAACTGCGCAGGAAACTGAAGCTCTCCGGCCCGCACTCCTGCGTCATCTTCCTGACCCGGGTGGCCGGCGCCCCCACGATGCTCCTGGGCCGGGAGGCCCCTACGGCGCCGAAAGACTGACGCTCACGCCCGGTCCGTCAGCTCCTCCGCGAACACCTGCGACAGGGGCTGCGGCCCGACGTACTGCTGACAGGTGCACTGCCCCGGCTCGTACCTGACCGGCTTGCGCTCCTCGTCCCAGGCCGTCGGAACCTGCGTCACCTCGTGGCACTTGCCCTGCTTGTCATGCTTGGCGAGGTGGTGCGTACACCCGCACACCGGCTCCGGCGACCGCTGCGCCGCCTCCAGTTCCCGCCGCTCCCGCTGCGAGCTCTCCAGCCGCTCCATCTTCCGCGCGTGCCGCGTGCTCATCGCCTTCCGGCCCACGTCGGCGACCTTGGCGAAACCCCCCGCCATGAAAAACGCGAACACCCACCAGATCCAGTTCACGGCCTGTCCCCTCCCCCGTCACCACATATGTCAGCTGTGGCCAGGGTATGACCTGGCGTCAGGGGGTGGGGCGGGCAGGGTCGGCGGCGGCTCACACCGGGATACCGCGAGAAGGTGCTTCGGGTTACCGCGCGGGGTGCTCCGGACTACCGCGCGGGCAGCTCCGGGGCCTTCACACTCCTTCGCAGGCCACGGCGGTGTGCGCGGCGTCCAGGATGCGGCCGAGTTCCGCCGCGGCGCCGCGGGCCTCTTCCGCGTTGTCGGTGGCCACTGCCAGGTCCTCCAGCTCCCGGTACCTGGCGGCGGTGGCAGGGTCACGCTGGATGCGTACGTGGACGGCCCACTGCGTCGTGAACCGCCGCAGCGGCAGGGGGGCGGAGCCACACAGAGCCTGGTCGGCAGCCCGGGAGAGTTCGCGGACGGAGGCCGGCAGTGCCGCGGGCACCAACTGCCCCACAGCCTCGTGCAGCCGCGTGACCGAGACCGAGGCCGGGTGCTGTGCAACGAAGGGGTGTTCGGCGGAGCTGGCGGGCATGGGGCCTCCATGGGCGGGGTGAGGGTGTGGGAGGCCCGGCCGCTGCCCGGTCGCGCGCCTACGAGTACAGGTTGTCCTTGCTCAGCTCGTGGAAGTGGTCGTGGTCGTGCCCATGGCCGTGCGCGTGTCCGTCATGGTCGTGCTCCGGCCCCGGTACGTGCGGTTCCGTCACCGGCAGGGACGAGTCGGCCGAGAGGTCCCACGCGGAGGCGGGGCGGTTGCGGGCGACCATTTCGGCGCCGAGGGCGGCGACCATGGCGCCGTTGTCGGTGCAGAGTTTGGGGCGGGGGACGCGCAGCGTGATGCCCGCCTTCTCGCAGCGGTGCTGGGCCAGGGCGCGGAGCCGGGAGTTGGCGGCGACGCCGCCGCCGATCATCAGGTGGTCGACGCCGTTGTCCTTGCAGGCGCGTACCGCCTTGCGGGTCAGGACGTCGACGACCGCTTCCTGGAAGGACGCCGCGACATCCGCGACCGGGACCTCCTCGCCCGCGGCGCGCTTGGCCTCGATCCAGCGGGCGACGGCGGTCTTGAGGCCGGAGAAGGAGAAGTCGTAGACCGGGTCGCGGGAGCCGGTCAGGCCGCGGGGGAAGCGGATCGCCTCCGGGTCGCCCTCGCGCGCGTAGCGGTCGATGACCGGGCCGCCCGGGAAGCCCAGGTGCAGGACGCGGGCGACCTTGTCGAACGCCTCGCCCGCCGCGTCGTCGATGGTCGAGCCGAGGGGCCGTACGTCGGAGGTGATGTCGGGGGCGAGCAGCAGGGAGGAGTGGCCGCCGGAGACCAGCAGGGCCATGGTCGGCTCGGGCAGGGCGCCGTGTTCGAGCTGGTCGACGCAGATGTGCGAGGCGAGGTGGTTGACGCCGTAGAGCGGCTTGCCGAGGGCGTAGGCGTACGCCTTGGCGGCCGAGACGCCGACCAGCAGGGCGCCCGCCAGGCCGGGGCCCGCCGTGACGGCGATCCCGTCCAGGTCGGACGCCGCGACGCCGGCTTCCTTCAGGGCGCGCTGGATGGTGGGGACCATCGCCTCCAGGTGCGCGCGCGAGGCCACTTCCGGCACCACGCCGCCGAAGCGGGCGTGCTCGTCGACGCTGGAGGCGACGGCGTCCGCGAGGAGCGTGTGGCCGCGCACGATGCCGACGCCGGTTTCGTCGCAGGAGGTCTCGATGCCGAGGACGAGCGGTTCGTCAGCCATGGGCCTGGGTTCCTTGTGCGGGGGGAGGTGAGGAGGGGGTGCCGCCGGACGGTTCCGCGGGGAAGCCGGCCGGGGATTCGGAGGGAGTTTCGGAGGGGGACACGGTGGTACGGCGCATGACCAGGGCGTCCACGTTGCCCGGCTGGTAGTAGCCGCGCCGGAAACCGATGGGCTCGAAGCCGAACCGTTCGTACAGGCGCTGGGCCCGGGTGTTGTCGACGCGGACTTCGAGCAGCACCTCGGCGCATTCGAAGGCGGTGGCGGCGGACAGCAGCTCGGTCAGCAGCCGGGCGCCGAGGCCGGTGCCCCACTGGTCGCGGGCGGTGGCGATGGTCTGGATATCGCCGGTGCCGTCGACGGCGGCCAGGCCGCCGTAGCCGACCAGGCGCCCGTCCAGCTCGGCGACGAGGTAGCGGCGGTTGGCGGCGGGCCCGCGCGCGTACGCCAGCTCGGACCAGAACATCCCCGCCGACCAGGCGTCCTCGGGGAACAGCCCGCGCTCCAGGTCCAGGACCGGCGCGATGTCCCACCAGCGCATCTCGCGGAGTACGGCGCCGTCGCGCGCGCCGTCCCCGGCCGCCACCCGTGCGGTCACTTCGGGGTGACCACCTTGTAGTTGGCGGGGACCTGCGCGTCGGGGCGGCGCAGGTAGAGCGGCTGCGGCGGCAGCATCTCCTCGCCGCGTGCCAGCTTTTCGGCGGCGAGCGCGGCGAGCGCGCCCGCCGACTGGTGTTCGGGGCCGCCGTCGCGTACGCCGGTGAACGTGTCGGCGTACAGCAGCGCGCCCGCGCCCACCGACGGCAGCGCGCCGGCCTCGTCGGCGAGGTCCGCGGGGCGGTCCACGGCGGGCTCGGTGAGCCGGGTGCGGGCGTCGGCGTAGCGCGCCCAGTAGACCTCCTTGCGGCGGGCGTCGGTCGCCACCAGGAACGGCTCGTCGAGTCCGGCGGCGTACGCGATGCCGTCCAGCGTGCACAGGCCGTGCACCGGCACGTCGAGCGCGGCGCCGAACGTCGCGGCCGTGACGAGTCCGACCCGCAGGCCGGTGTACGGGCCGGGGCCGACCCCGACGACGATGTCGCTGACCGCGTCGAGTTTCACGCCGGCTTCGGCGAGCACCCGGTCGACGGCGGGCAGCAGCAGTTCGCCGTGCCGGCGGGCGTCCACCTGGCGCTCCTCGGCGAGGACGCGGGAGCCGTCGTGGACGGCGACGGTGACGGCGGGGGTTGCGGTGTCCAGAGCAAGCAGCAGCACGCCTTCAAGACTACGGCGCGGCCGTGGGTGCCTTGCCGGGTGCTACCGTCACCCGTAGTCACGCGCGTACGAAAGGTGGCACGGCGGTGTCCGCAAAGAGCAGCTCGATCGTCACCGCTCTGACCACGGTTGCGCTCGCCGCCGTCGGTTTCCTGGCCTACCAGGCGTCCGCCTCGGCCCCCGATCACACCACCGCGGGCAAGAAGCCGTCGTCGACCGCGAGCCCGGCTCCGGGCAAGGGCGAGGACGGCGCGCAGAAGCAGAAGACCGAGGTGCCGGTGCCGCCGGACTCGGGCGAGGGTGAGCGGGTCGTCTACTCGCTGGGCGCGCGGCGGGTGTGGCTGGTCACGGCGGACGGCAAGGTGAAGCGGACGTTCGAGGTCACGCCGAGCACCGTCAGCCCGGCGCCGGGCACCTACAAGGTCAACGGGCGGTCGCTGAAGGTCGCGGGCTCGGACGGGGTGCCGATCGAGCACGTGGTGCGGTTCACCGTCGCCGACGGCGTGGTGGTCGGTTTCAGCGCGGCGCTCGACGGCTCGATGCCGGATCCCGGCGCGACGAAGAAGACCGGCGGTATCCGGGAGTCGCGTGCGGACGGTACGGCGATGTGGGACTTCGCGCTGCACAAGACGAAGGTCGTCGTGGTCAAGTGAGCCGGGGCGGCCGCCGGTAGACGGGGGCGGTACCTGCTCGGCGTGCGCCGGCCGCTCAGGCCGCGCGCCGTACGCACGCCTCTGTATGCCTTCGCGCGCCCCCGTACTCCCCCCCGCTACGCCGCGTCGCGCGCCCCGTGCGGACACGGGCCGGTCTCCCCCGCCTCCGGCGCGGCATCGCGCGCGTCGTCCTGCGCGCCGTCCTCGGCGCGGGACGGCGGCTGTGGGGGCGTGGACACCGCGCTGGCCGCGGCGCACGCCGCCAGCAGCTGGTTCATGGTCGGCGTCGGTTCGGCCGCGCCGTTGCGGACCGCTGCGGTGACGGGCTGGTGGGCCGACATGGATGCCTCCCGTGGCTCCTGGGCAAGCGGGCATAGTTAGGCAGACCTAACCGGCTCTCTCTTCACCCATGTGACCACGTCCGGCGCCGCGCGCGCAACATCTTCCCGACGGCTTGTCGGAAACTACCGTACGGGCGTGGCCTACTCCCCGGCCAGCACCGTCAGATCCGCGGCCGCCCAGCGCGGCCCGACGCCACGGACCGTGACCTCGCGTACGTCGTCCTCCTCCGCCGGCTCGCCCTCGGGGGCCGGAACGGGCGCGTCCGCGCCCACGGCGCGCTCGATGACGACGTGCAGCCGGTCCTCGGACAGCTCCTCGACCTTGCCGTCGCCCCACTCCACGACCACCACCGACTCCGGCAGCGACACGTCGAGGTCCAGGTCCTCCATCTCGTCCAGGCCGCCGCCGAGCCGGTACGCGTCCACGTGCACCAGGGCCGGGCCGCCGGCCAGCGGCGGGTGCACCCGCGCGATCACGAACGTCGGGGAGGTGACCGCGCCGCGCACGCCGAGCCCCTCGCCCAGCCCGCGGGTCAGCGTCGTCTTGCCCGCTCCCAGCTCCCCGGTCAGCAGCACCAGGTCCCCGGGCCGCAGCAGCCCGGCCAGCCCGCGGCCCAACTCCTGCATCCGGTGCGGTGACTTGACGGTTACGTGCACGGTCGTCTCGGTGGCGCTCATGCGCCCGATGGTACGGGGCACACAACCGGCATTCCGAACCCGCCCGCGGCGGGCCGGGGGCCCCGGAACCGCCTACGCCCGCGCCGACCGGGCCGCCGCGGCCGTCGCCGCCGCCCGCTCGATCAGCGTCTCCAGATGGCCGGTGACCACCTCGGGGCGCTCCAGCATCACCAGGTGACCGGCCCCCGCCTCGCACACCGATTCGGCGCCCGGCAGCAGCTCGGCGATGGCCTCGCTGTGGTCGGACGGGGTGATCATGTCCCGGTCACCGGCCAGCACCAGCGCCGGTACCGGGTCGAAGGCCACCAGCGCCTCGGTCTTGTCGTGCACGGCGAAGGCCGGGAAGAACTCGGCGACGACATCGATCGGCGTCGCCTCGATCATCCGTTCGGCGAAGCGTGCCACTCCCGGGTCCGCCTCTTTCGGCGTACCGAACGAGTAGCGCTTGACCAGCCCGGCGAAGAGGTCGGCGGTGGCCCGCCGGCCCTTCTCGACCAGCTCGCTCTGCGCGCCCAGCGCCTTGAGCACACCCGGCGCCAGCTTGTGGAACGCCTTGACGCCCAGCGACGGCAGCCCGAACGCGACCTCGCTGAGCCGGCCCGCGGACGTGCCGATCAGGGCCACGCCGACCACCCGCTCCGCGACGAACTCCGGATACTGGTCGGCCAGCGCCATCACCGTCATGCCGCCCATGGAGTGCCCGACCAGCACGATCGGCCCCTCGGGCACGGCGGTGTCCAGCACTGCCTTCAGGTCCCGGCCCAGCAGGTCGATGGTGACCGGTTCGGTGCCCTCGCCCTGGGCCCGGCCGCGCTCCGAGCGGCCGTGGCTGCGCTGGTCCCAGTGGACGCTGCGCACCGCGCCGCGCAGGGCCGCGCGCTGGAAGTGCCAGGAGTCCTGGTTGAGGCAGTAACCGTGGCTGAAGACGACCGTGGGTGCCTCGGAACGGCGTCCCAGCAGCCCCAGCAGCCGCTTGCGGCGCGCTGCGCCGGTCTTGCCCCCCTTGCCGTCCTTGCCCCCCTTGCCGGTCTTGCCGTCCTGAGCGCCGTGCCCGCCGTGGCCCGCCCGCCCGGCCGGTCCGTCGCCCGGCTCGTCGATCTCGTAGTACAGCTCCGTGCCGTCCTCGGCCACCGCCGTGCCCGGTGTGCCACGCAGCGTCCCGTACGGGCCCGCCGCGTCCAGCGCGAGCCGCGCCTTGCGCCGTACGCCCCGGCCGACCGTCAGCCGCTCGATGGCCACGCCCGCCGCCGCACCGGCCGCGACCACGCCGATCGCGGCGCCCGCGATGCCCGCGTGGCGCCCCGCCCGGGTCCAGCTGCCGACCGCCGTGGCCGCGCCGGCCGCCGCTTCCGCCGCGTCGATCGCGGTGCCGGCGGCCGCCCCCGTCCTGTCGCTCATGTCCCGCTCCCCGTGTCCGCGCGCTCGTCAACATAGACGCGTGGTACCCGGGTACCGATCCGCGTGACGATTTCGTACCCGATGGTGCCCGTCGCACGCGCCCAGTCCTCGGCGGTCGGCTCGCCCCGGTCCCCCGGGCCGAACAGTACGGCCACGTCTCCCACCTGTGCCGGGTCCCCGCCGAGATCGACCACGAACTGATCCATCGCGATCGTCCCGGCGACCGTCCGCCATTTGCCCGCGACCAGGACCGGCCCGCTGTTCGACGCATGGCGGGGGATGCCGTCGGCGTAGCCGAGCGGGACGAGGGCGAGCGTGGTCTCGCCGGACGTCGTGTAGCGGTGCCCGTACGAGACGCCGTGACCGCCGGGTACGTGTTTGACCGACGCCAAAGAAGCCTCCAGCGTCATCACCGGGCGCAGTCCGAAGTCCGCCGGCACGCCCATCTCCGGGCTGGGCGAGATGCCGTAGACGCCGATCCCGGAGCGCACCAGGTCGAAGTGCGCGTGCGGGAGGCTGAGCAGGGCCGGGGTGTTGGCGTGGTGCCGCACCTCGGGGTCCAGGCCGGCCCGGCGGGCCACCGCGTCGGCCTCGGCGAAGGCCGCCAGCTGCGCGTCGATGGAGGGGTGTCCGGGCTCGTCGGCGCAGGCGAAGTGCGACCAGACGCCGGTGACCCGTATCGCGCCCTCGGCCTCCGCGGCGCGCGCGGCGGTGACCAGCTCGGACCAGTCGGCGGGCTGGCAGCCGTTGCGGCCCAGGCCGGTGTCCACCTTGAGCTGGACGCGGGCGGTACGGCCGCACGCCCGCGCGGCGTCCGCCACCTCGCGCAGCGCCCACATGCCGCTGACCGACACGTCGATGTCCTGCTCGACGGCCTGCCGCCAGGGCCCGCCGGGCGCCCACAGCCAGCACATCAGCCGCCCGGTGTCGCCCGCGGCGCGCAGCGCGAACGCCTCCTCGGGGAGGGCGGTGCCCAGCCATGCCGCCCCGGCCTCGCGGGCGGCCCGGGCGCAGCGCACCGCGCCGTGGCCGTACCCGTCGGACTTCACCACGGCCATCAGCTCGGCCCGGGGCGCACGGGCCCGCAGCGCCCGCACGTTGGAGCGCACCGCGGCGAGATCGATGGCCGCACGGGCCCGCATGGCTTCGTGGTTCATCCACCCAGTGTCTCAGAACGGGGTGTTGGGGCAGGGGGAGGCAGGTGCGCCGGGCCCGGGGCGGGGGCCGTCACCGCGCCGTACGGGGACGGGTCCGCCGGGTGCTTCGGGCCGGACCGCGGCCGTACGTCCCGCCCTCAGAATCGGCTGATGTCCCGCCACGCCTCGCCCAGCGCCCCGGCCACGTCCGTCGCCAGGATCGGCGCGCCGTCCGGGGTGGCCGCCAGGCGGGCGGCCAGGCCGTGCAGGTAGGCGCCGGCGGCGGCCGCCTCGCGCGCGGGCAGGCCGGTGGCCAGCAGCGATCCGGTCAGTCCGGACAGCACGTCGCCGCTGCCCGCGGTGGCCAGCCAGCCCGTGCCGGTGGGGTTGGCGCGCACCGGGCCGCCCGCCGCGTCGGCGACGAGGGTCGTGGAGCCCTTGAGGAGGGCCGTGGCGCCGTACCGTTCCGCCAGTTCCCGTACGGAGCGCAGGCGGGCCGCCTCGACATCCGCCCGGTCGGTGCCGAGCAGGGCGGCGGCCTCTCCGGCGTGCGGGGTGAGCAGGGTGGGCGCGCCGCGGCCCCGCACCCGTGCGGCGTCCAGGAAACGCAGCCCGTCGGCGTCCACCAGGACGGGTACGTCGGAGTCGAGGACGTCCCCCATGGCGTCGCCGTCGTCGCCGATGCCGGGGCCGATGACCCAGGCCTGGACGCGGCCCGCCTTCGAGGGCGGTCCGGCGTGCACGAGGGTTTCCGGGAACTGCGCGAGGACGGCGTCGGCCGCCGGGCCGACGTACCGTACGGCCCCGGCGCCGCCCCGCAGCGCCCCCGAGACCGCCAGGACGGCCGCGCCCGGGTAGCGCGCGGACCCCGCGACGACGCCCACCACACCGCGCCGGTACTTGTCGCTCTCGGCCGTCGGGCGGGGCAGCAGCGCCGCCACGTCCGCGTACTGCAGCGCCTCGGCCGCCGCGTCCCCGGGCAGCTCCAGGCCGATGTCCACCAGCCGCAGCGCGCCCGCGTACTCGCGCGCCGGGTCGATCAGCAGCCCCGGCTTGTACGCGCCGAACGTCACCGTCACATCGGCCCGTACGGCATCCCCCGGCACCTCGCCGGTGTCCGCGTCCACCCCGCTCGGCAAATCGACGGAGACGACCCTGGCCTGCCGCGCGGCCTCGGCCAGCCGGGCCGCCTCCGGCCGCAGCCCGCCCTTGCCGCCGATACCGACGATCCCGTCCACGACGAGGTCGGCGCGCCCGATGTCGGCCACGGCGTCGCCGGACACCCGGCCGCCCGCAGAGCGCAGCGCCGCCAGGCCGCCCGCGTGGGCCCGGTCCGGCGACAGCAGGACGGCGCGCACACCCGCGCCGCGCCGGGCCAGCCGGGCGCCCGCGTACAGCGCGTCGCCGCCGTTGTCGCCGCTGCCCACGAGCAGCACGACACGCGCCCCGTACACCCGCCCCAGCAGCTCCGCGCAGGCCACCGCGAGACCGGCGGCGGCCCGCTGCATCAGGGCTCCTTCGGGCAGCCGCGCCATCAGGTCCCGCTCGGCCGCCCGTACGACATCCACGCTGAACGCAGTCCTCATGCCCCCAGTCTCACCCCGTACGGCGCGGGCATTCCTCCCGGCTCGCCCGTGGCCGGGGCCCGCTCACCCCTCCGCGATCACCACCGCCGAGGCCACGCCCGCGTCGTGACTGAGCGACACGTGCCACGACCGCACGCCCAGTTCCGCCGCCCGCTCGGCGACCGTGCCCCGGATCTTCAGTATCGGCTGCCCGGTCTCCAGGACCGCCACCTCCGCGTCCGTCCACCGCAGCCCGGCGGGCGCCCCCAGCGCCTTGGCCACCGCCTCCTTGGCGGCGAACCGCGCGGCGAGCGAGGCGATGCCCCGGCGCTCGCCGCTGGGCAGCGTCAACTCGCGCTCGACGAACAGGCGCCGGGCCATGTCCGGGGTGCGCTCCAGCGCCGCCGCGAAGCGGTCGATCTCGGCGACGTCGATCCCCACTCCGACGATCATTCGACGGTCACCGACTTGGCGAGGTTGCGCGGCTGGTCGACCTCGTTGCCGCGGGCCGTGGCCAGTTCGCAGGCGAAGACCTGGAGCGGCACGGTGGAGACCATCGGCTGGAGCAGGGTCGGGGTGCGCGGGATACGGACGAGGTGGTCCGCGTACGGGACGACCGTCTCGTCACCCTCCTCGGCGATGACGATGGTGAGCGCGCCCCGGGCACGGATCTCCTGGATATTGGAGACGATCTTGTCGTGCAGGACGGACCGGCCGCGCGGCGACGGCACGACCACCACGACCGGCACGCCCTCCTCGATCAGCGCGATCGGCCCGTGCTTCAGCTCGCCCGCCGCGAAGCCCTCCGCGTGCATGTACGCCAGTTCCTTGAGCTTCAGCGCGCCCTCCAGGGCGACCGGATAGCCCACGTGCCGCCCCAGGAACAGCACCGTGTCCTGGTCCGCGAGGCTGCGCGCCAGCTCCCGTACCGGTTCCATCGTCCCCAGCACCTGGTCGACCTGCGTGCCGATCGCGGCCAGCTCGCGCACCACCGCCCGGATCTCGTCGCCCCACTGGGTTCCGCGCACCTGGCCCAGGTACAGCGCGAGGAGGTAGCAGGCCACCAGCTGCGTCAGGAACGCCTTGGTCGAGGCGACCGCGACCTCGGGGCCGGCGTGCGTGTAGAGCACCGCGTCCGACTCGCGGGGGATCGTCGAGCCGTTGGTGTTGCACACCGCGAGCACCTTCGCGCCCTGCTCACGGGCGTGCCGTACGGCCATCAGGGTGTCCATCGTCTCGCCGGACTGCGAGATGGCGACGACCAGCGTGCGCGGGTCCAGGATCGGGTCGCGGTAGCGGAACTCGCTGGCCAGCTCCACCTCGCAGGGGATACGGGTCCAGTGCTCGATCGCGTACTTGGCGATCATCCCGGCGTGGAAGGCCGTGCCGCAGGCCACTATCACCACCTTGGTGGCCTCGCGCAGCACCGCGTCGTCGATGCGGACCTCGTCCAGCGAGAGCACCCCGGACTCGTCCACCCGGCCCAGCAGCGTGTCGGCGACCGCCTTCGGCTGCTCGGCGATCTCCTTGAGCATGAAGTAGTCGTAGCCGCCCTTCTCGGCGGCCGACGCGTCCCAGTCCACGTGGAAGTGCCGCACCTCGCCCGGCGCGCCGTCGAAGCCGGTCACCGTCACCCCGTCCCGGCGCACCTCCACGACCTGGTCCTGGCCCAGTTCGACGGCTTCACGGGTGTACGAGATGAACGCCGCCACGTCCGACGCGAGGAACGCCTCGTCCTCGCCGATGCCCACCACCAGCGGCGAGTTGCGGCGCGCGCCCACCACCACGTCCGGCGCGTCCGCGTGCACCGCGACCAGCGTGAACGCGCCCTCCAGCCGGCGGCACACCTGACGCATCGCCTCGGCCAGATCGCCGCAGGAGGAGAAGTTCTCCGCCAGCAGGTGCCCGACCACCTCGGTGTCCGTCTCGGAGGCCAGCGAGTGCCCCCGCTTGGCCAGTTCCGCGCGCAGCGCCGCGAAGTTCTCGATGATGCCGTTGTGGACGACGGCGACCCGCCCGGCGTTGTCCAGGTGCGGATGGGCGTTGGTGTCGGTCGGCGCGCCGTGCGTGGCCCACCGGGTGTGCCCGATCCCGGTCATACCGGCCGGCAGCGGACGGTCGGCCAGTTCCTTGTCCAGGTTGGCGAGTTTGCCCGCCTTCTTGGCCGCGGCGAGCCCGCCGTCGGCGAGTACGGCCACCCCGGACGAGTCGTAGCCGCGGTACTCCAGCCGCTTCAGCCCGGTCAGCACGACGTCCAGGGCGGACCGGCCACCCGCATACCCCACGATTCCGCACATGAGGGCAGCCTACGGGGCGGTGCGATCCATACCCGCGCTCCATCCGGTCAACCCACGGCGCCCCGGCCCCGCGTCCGGCACCGAACCGGCCCGCGCCGCGACACGCGCGCCGGGCGGCCACAACCCCACCCCGGGGTGAACCGGCCGCCACGCCTGCGGACAATGGGCCCGTGCCCCTCACCACAGAGCCGACCGAGTCGCAGCACCGCCGCCGCGCCGAGCGCACGCCGTACGTCGACCTGACGCGCGCCGAGTGGAGCGCCCTGCGGGAGAAGACACCGCTGCCGCTGACCGCCGAGGAGGTCGAGCGGCTGCGCGGCTTGGGCGACGTGATCGACCTGGACGAGGTACGCGACGTCTACCTCCCGCTGTCCCGCCTGCTCAACCTGTACGTGGGCGCGTCCAGCAACCTGCGCGGCGCCCTGAACACCTTCCTCGGCGACGCGGGCGGCGGCCACGGCGCACAGCCCGGCACCCCCTTCGTCATAGGGGTCGCGGGCAGCGTGGCGGTCGGCAAGTCCACCACCGCCCGGCTCCTCCAGGCGCTGCTGGCCCGCTGGCCGGAGCACCCGCGCGTCGAGCTGGTCACCACCGACGGCTTCCTGTTCCCCAACGCCGAACTGCACCGCCGCGGCCTGATGTCGCGCAAGGGCTTCCCCGAGTCGTACGACCGCCGCGCCCTGACCCGCTTCGTCGCCGATGTGAAGTCCGGGAAGTCCGAGGTCAGCGCACCGGTCTACTCCCACCTGATCTACGACATCGTGCCCGGCGAGCGGCTGACCGTGCACCGCCCCGACATCCTGATCGTCGAGGGCCTGAACGTGCTGCAGCCCGCCCTGCCCGGCAAGGACGGCCGCACCAGGCTCGGCCTCGCCGACTTCTTCGACTTCTCGGTGTACGTGGACGCCCGTACGGAGGACATCGAGCGCTGGTACCTCGGCCGGTTCCGCAAGCTGCGCGAGACCGCCTTCCAGAACCCGTTCTCGTACTTCCGCAAGTACACCCAGGTTTCCGAGGAAGAGGCCCTCGACTACGCGCGGATGATCTGGCGCACCGTCAACAAGCCCAACCTGGAACAGAACGTCGCCCCGACCCGCGGCCGCGCCAACCTCGTCCTGCGCAAGGGACCCGACCACAAGGTGCAGCGGCTGTCCCTGCGCAAGCTCTGACGACGGGGCCCCGCCGCCTTCCACGAGAGGTACACCGTGCTGCACCTGCGCCTGATCGTTCCCGCCGACCGTACGCAGGCCGTGCTGCACCTGGTTGAGAACACCGTCGGCACCACCCACCTCGCCGTCCTGGCCGGCGCCGCGCGCGAACCGCGGGGGGATGTGGTCCTGTGCGACGTCGCCCGCGAGGCCGGTGACGGCCTGCTGCACGAGCTGCGGGCACTCGGCATCGACCGGGACGGCTCGATCGCCGTCGAGAACATCGACCTGTCCCTGTCCACCCGCGCGGACACGGCGGAGAAGGACGCGCCCGGCGAAGGCGTGGACGCCGTGCTCTGGGAGTCGCTGGCCGACGCCACCCACGAGGAGTCCACGCTCTCCTTCACCTACCTGGCGTTCCTGACGCTCGCCACGATGATCGCGGCCTGCGGCGTGGTGCTGGACAACGCGATCCTGATCGTCGGCGCGATGGCCGTCGGCCCGGAGTTCGGCCCGCTGGCCGGCATCTGCACCGCCCTGGTGCGCCGCGCGCCCCGGCTGGCCTGGCGCTCCCTGCTGGCACTCGTCGTGGGCTTCGCGGTGGCGATGGCGGCGACGGTGGGCTTCAGCCTGTTCATGGACGCGGTGGGGCTCTTCGACGCCGGGGCGCTGACGGCGGACCGCCCGAACACGAACTTCATCTACCGGCCGGACTGGTTCTCGTTCGTGGTCGCCGTCCTCGCCGGAATCGCCGGCGTCCTCTCGCTGACCTCGTCGAAGTCCGGCGCGCTGGTCGGCGTGGCGATCTCGGTCACCACCGTCCCGGCCGCCGCGAACGCCGCCGTCGCCTTCGGCTACCACGCGTACAAGCAGGCGTGGGGCTCCACCGAACAGCTCCTGCTGAACCTGGCCGGCATCGTCGTCGCGGGCACGCTGACGCTGCTGGCCCAGAAGTTCTTCTGGGCCAGGCAGCGGCAGCGCTGACCGGCTCGCGTCAGCCCAGCGCCGACTTCACGACATCCGCCAGGCGGCCGGCCACGGCCCCCGCCTGCTCGATGTCGGCGGCCTCGACCATGACCCGTACCAGCGGCTCGGTCCCCGAGGGGCGCAGCAGTACGCGCCCGGTGGCTCCCAGCTCGCGCTCCGCCTCCGCGACGGCCGAGGTGACCTCCGGGGACGTACCGACCCGGCTGCGGTCCACGTCCGGGACGTTCACCAGCACCTGCGGCAGGCGCTCCATGACACTCGCCAGCTCGCCGAGCGGGCGGCCGGTCGCCGCGACGCGGGCGGCCAGCATCAGGCCGGTGAGCGTGCCGTCGCCGGTCGTCGCGTGGTCCAGCACGATGACGTGCCCGGACTGCTCGCCGCCGAGCGCGAATCCGCCGGACTTCATCTCCTCCAGGACGTACCGGTCACCGACCGCCGTCTGGACGAAGGTCAGGCCCGCGCGCTCCATGGCCAGCTTGAAGCCCAGGTTGGACATCACGGTCGCCACGACGGTGTCCTTGCGCAGCGTCCCGGCCTCGCGCATCCCGAGCGCGAGGACGGCCAGGATCTGGTCGCCGTCGATCTCGTTGCCGTCCCGGTCCACCGCCAGGCAGCGGTCCGCGTCGCCGTCGTGCGCCACGCCGAGGTCCGCGCCGTGCTCGACGACCGCGGTGCGCAGGCCGGCGATGTGCGTGGAGCCGCAGCCGTCGTTGATGTTCAGGCCGTCGGGCTCGGTGCCGATGGTGACGACCTCGGCGCCGGCCCGGGCGAACGCCTCCGGGGAGACGCGGGACGCCGCGCCGTGCGCGCCGTCGATGACGACCTTCAGGCCGTCCAGGCGGTTGGGCAGCACACCCACCAGGTGGGCGACGTAATTGTCGAAGCCCTGGTCGTAGTCCTTGACCCGGCCCACGCCGGCGCCGGTCGGCCGGTTCCACGGCTCGCCGGAGCCGTGCGACCGGTAGGTGCGCTCGATGCGGTCCTCCAACTCGTCGGCGAGCTTGTGGCCGCCGCGGGCGAAGAACTTGATGCCGTTGTCGGGCATCGGGTTGTGGCTGGCGGAGAGCATCACGCCCAGGTCGGCGCCGAGCGACCCGGTGAGGTACGCCACGGCCGGGGTCGGCAGCACGCCCACCCGCAGCACGTCCACACCCGCGCTGGCCAGGCCCGCGACCACGGCGGCCTCCAGGAACTCCCCCGACGCCCGCGGATCGCGCCCGACCACGGCCACCGGCCGGTGGCCTTCAAAGGTGCCTGCCTCCGCAAGCACGTGTGCCGCCGCGACCGAGAGACCGAGCGCCAGCTCGGCCGTCAGATCGGCGTTGGCGACACCGCGCACACCGTCCGTGCCGAAGAGTCGTCCCACTGGTGTCCTCCGAGTTGATGTACGTGGACCAGAGCATTGCGTCCAGGTATACGCCGCTGGTCCCGGATAGCCGAACGCCCCGGCAGCACGCATGGTGCCACCGGGGCGTTCGCCAAGAGCCGCGCGAGCAGCCAAGCGGCAATTAGCGCTTGCTGTACTGCGGCGCCTTGCGGGCCTTCTTCAGACCGGCCTTCTTGCGCTCGACCGCACGGTCGTCGCGCTTGAGGAAGCCGGCCTTCTTCAGCGGGCCGCGGTTGTTGTCCTCGTCCGCCTCGTTCAGCGCACGGGCCACGCCCAGGCGCAGCGCACCGGCCTGGCCGGAGATGCCGCCGCCGGAGATGCGGGCCACCACGTCGTAGCGGTTGTCGAGCTCGAGCACCTTGAAGGGCTCGTTGACTTCCTGCTGGTGCACCTTGTTCGGGAAGTAACCCTCAAGGGTGCGACCGTTGATCTTCCACTGGCCGGTGCCCGGGATGATCCGGACGCGGGCGATGGCGTTCTTGCGACGGCCCAGGCCGGCGGCCGGCTGCGGGTCGCCGAAGCGCGAGGCGAGGGACTCGGAGGTGTACTCACCCTCCAGCGGAACCTCGGTCTCGGTCGTGTACTCCTCGACCTCTACCTCTTCGAGCGGGGTCTCGGCGGTGGTCTCAGCCACGATTCTCCTCAGATTCTTTTCGTCTTAGGGGGTGGCCGGACTTACTGCGCGACCTGGGTGATCTCGAACGGGACCGGCTGCTGGGCAGCGTGCGGGTGCTCGGCACCCGCGTAGACCTTCAGCTTCGAGAGCATCTGACGGCCCAGGGTGTTCTTGGGGAGCATGCCCTTGATGGCCTTCTCGACGGCCTTCTCGGGGTTCTTGTCGAGGAGCTCGTCGTAGCGCACCGAGCGCAGACCGCCCGGGAAGCCGGAGTGGCGGTAGGCCATCTTCTGGCTGCGCTTGTTGCCGGACAGGTGCACCTTGTCGGCGTTGACGATGATGACGAAGTCACCGGTGTCGACGTGCGGCGCGTACACCGGCTTGTGCTTGCCCCTCAGGAGGGACGCGGCCTGGGAGGCCAGACGGCCCAGGACAACGTCCTGCGCGTCAATGATGTGCCACTGGCGCTGGACATCGCCGGGCTTGGGGCTGAACGTACGCACGGTTAGCCTTCGCTTCTTCAGTGAATAGGGGCCTGTACTGGTCACCTCGGTCGATCGCCCAGCACTGGCGGCACCACGGGTGACGCAACCCGGGTTCCTGCCGCTGGTCATCGGCCCGGTGGACCGGCGTAAGGGCCCCTCACGTGAGATAGAGCAAGCCAATACGCATAACGAACTGGCAGAATACCGGGCCGCCCCCAGCCGGGTCAAAACACGTCCCGAACCGGCGTGCGATCCGCGCCCTCGGGCCCCACGGGCAGGACGGCCACCGCCCGCAGCACCCGCGGACGGACGCATGTCCATGCCATGACGGCGGCGACCGTCCACAGCATCGCCGCGTCCTTGAAGGCCCGCCGGTGCAGTCCCTCCAGGTGCGGCCAGGCCGGCCCGGTGACCTGCGGCACCAGGGCGACCCAGAACCAGACCGCGCGGGGCACCGAGCCGGGCAGCGCGACCGAGGCCACCAGCGGCAGCAGCACCACCAGCAGATAGTGGTCGAAGGACGGCCGGGACACCAGGAACACCGCGAGCATCAGCATCGCGGCGGTCTCGGCGAGCCGCAGCGGCCCCGCGTCACCCCGCCGCCAGCGCACCCAGGCGCACCAGACCCCGGCCACCGCCGCCACCGCCGCGATCCCGTACGCCGCGGTCTCCGGTACGCCCAGACGGGTCAGAATCATGCCCAGCGACGCGTCGAAGGGCCGCGCGAAGCTGTCCTGGCCGCGCAGCAGGAACGGCAGCGTACGGGTGAAGAACATGCCGGGCCGCGGCATCACCAGCACCGCCAGCACGGACGCCGCGACGGGCACCGCGACCGCCACCGCGAGGGCCCGCCACCGCCGCGCCATCACCAGCAGCAGGAGCAGCGGCACCAGCAGCGGCTTGAGGGCCAGCGCGAGCCCGAGGACCGCGCCCGCGGCCACCCACCGGTTGCGCAGCGCCAGCAGCAGCACCGCGGGCAGCGCCACCACGGAGGCCAGCGTCCAGTTCCCGAGGTTCACCACGTTGCGGAACGGCTCGAAGAACGCCAGGGCCGCCGCCCCGAGCACCGCCAGCCGGCTCCGTACGGAGATCCGGAAGATCCGCAGCGAGACGGCCCAGCCCAGCATCACCAGCCCCACCCCCGCCACCGGCACCAGCAGCCGCAGCTTCCCGGCGGACAGCAGCGCCTCGGGCACCGCGGCCAGCACCGCGCTCGGCAGATACAGGAACCGCTTGTCGGCGTACGGCGCCGCACCGTCCAGCAGCGCACGCGCCGCCTTCACGACGAAGGCGTTGTCCATGCCGACGGTGGGACTGTGCCGCTGGACATGGAAGATCAAGGCACCCATCAGGGCGGCGGCCACCGCCCACAGCGGCCAGGGGGCCCGCCGGAGCAGCCATCCGACGACCGGCGAGTCCGCTGGCCGCCCCGCCTCTTCAGCGCCCGCTATGCCCGCTTTCTCCGCGCTCATGCGTCCATCTAAGAGCCGCCCCCACGGCCCCACCACCGGACACGCCCCGAACGGCTACCCAGCGCTACCGCTTCCGCTCCACCCTGCGCTCGTCCCACACCGGCTCCGCCGTCTCCCGCACCCGGCCGTCCGCGCCGAAGACCAGATACCGGTCGAAGGACCGCGCGAACCAGCGGTCGTGCGTCACCGCCAGCACCGTCCCCGCGTACGCCTCCAGCCCCTCCTGAAGCGCCTCCGCGCTCTCCAGGTCGAGGTTGTCGGTCGGCTCGTCCAGCAGCAGAGCGGTGGTCCCCGCCAGCTCCAGCAGCAGGATCTGGAAGCGCGCCTGCTGGCCGCCCGACAGCCGCTCGAAACGCTGCTCGGCCTGACGCTCCAGCTCGTACCGGCGCAGCGCGCTCATCGCCTTGCCCCGGTCCTTGGCGTGTTCCGTCCACAGAATGTCCAGAAGCGTGCGGCCCTCCAGCTCGGGGTGAGCGTGCGTCTGCGCGAAGTGACCGGGCACGACGCGCGCCCCCAGCTTCCACATCCCCGTGTGGGCGACGTCCTCCCCGGCGAGCAGCCGCAGGAAGTGCGACTTCCCGGAGCCGTTCGACCCCAGCACCGCGACCCGCTCCCCGTAGAAGACCTCCAGGTCGAACGGCTCCATCAGCCCGGTCAGCTCAAGGTCCTCGCAGGTCACGGCCCGTACGCCGGTACGGCCGCCCTTGAGCCGCATGGTGATCTCCTGCTCGCGCGGCGGCTCCGGCGGCGGCCCGGCCTCCTCGAACTTGCGCAGCCGGGTCTGGGCGGCGTGGTACCGCGAGGCCAGCTCGTGGCTGTTCTCCGCCGCCTGCCGCAGGTTGCGCACCAGCTTCTTCAGCTGCTCGTGCTTCTCGTCCCAGCGCCGCCGCAGCTCCTCGAAGCGCGCGAAGCGCTCCTTACGGGCATCGTGGTACGTGCCGAAGCCACCGCCGTGCACCCATACGTCCGACCCGGCGGGCCCCGGCTCGACGCTGATGATCTTCTCCGCGGAACGGGCCAGCAGCTCCCGGTCGTGGCTGACGAACAGCACCGTCTTCTTCGTTTCGCGCAGCCGCTCCTCCAGCCAGCGCTTGCCCGGCACGTCCAGATAGTTGTCCGGCTCGTCCAGCAGCAGCACCTCGTCGGTGCCGCGCAGCAGCGACTCCAGCACCAGCCGCTTCTGCTCACCGCCGCTGAGCGTGCGCACCTGCCGCCACTGCGCCTTGTCGTACGGGACGCCCAGCGCGGCCATGGTGCACATGTCCCACACCGTCTCGGCCTCGTACCCGCGCGCCTCGGCCCAGTCACTGAGCGCCTGCGCGTACGCCATCTGCGCGGCCTCGTCATCCACGGTCATCACCGCGTGCTCAGCGGCGTCCACGGCCGCGGCAGCCTCCCCGAGCCGCGGCTGCGCCACCGACACCAGCAGGTCCCGCACGGTCCGCTCATCCCTGACCGAGCCCACGAACTGCGGCATCACCCCCAGCCCGCCACTGACCGTCACCGCGCCGCCGTGCGGCTGCAGCTCCCCCGAGATCAGCCGCAGCAGCGTCGTCTTGCCCGCGCCGTTGGCACCGACCAGCGCCACCGAGGCACCTTCCCCCACCCGGAAGGAGACGTCCCCCAGCAGGACCCGCCCGTCCGGCAGGTAGTACTCCAGATGTCCGGCCTCCACGTGTCCCATGGCCCGGATTGTCGCCGCCAGTCACGCGTTCCACCAACCGGTTTAGGATGCGCGGCATGAGCTTTGGGCATGGTGGGCCGTTCGGCCCCGGGGGACCGGACTCCTCGACTCCTGACTGGGACGCGCTCGCCGACGAGAGCGAGGCCCGCGGCAAACGCCGCCGCTGGCTGTTCATCGGCGGCGGAGCGCTGGCGACCGTGGCCGTGGCCGGCATCGTCGCCACCGCCGTGATCACCAGCAACAAGGGCGGCAACGACCTGCCGCACGCCCAGCAGCTGCCCGACGAACCCGACGCCCCCAAGCCGTCCTTCTCCGAGGTCTCCGTCCCGCCGCCGCCGAACCCGCGGGACTACATCACCGACCCCAAGAAGGACACCGCGGCGCTCAGCCCCGACACCCTCTTCCCCGACAAGACCATGGTGCTCGGCAAGAACAGCTACCCCCGCAAGTCCACCGCCGCCACCGACGACTGCACGGCCGGCACCCACGGCGCCCTCGGCTCGGAACTGCAGCACAACGGCTGCAAGAAGCTGCTGCGCGCCACCTACGCCAAGGACGGCGTGGCGGTCACCGTCGGCGTCGCGGTCTTCGACTCCAAGGCCGCCGCCTTCAAGGTCAAGGCCGCCAACAAGGCCAGCCTCGCGCCGCTCACCGGCGACGGCGTCGGCTCCTTCTGCCAGGGCACGGCCTGCACGATGTACACCAACGCCACCGGCCGCTACGCCTACTTCACCATCGCCGGCAACCTCGACGGCTCGCCCGTCACCAAGGCATCCACCAAGGCCCTGAAGATAGCTCGGGACGGCGGCCAGTACGCGTACAACCGCATCTGGCAGCGCGGCACGGACCAGGCGTCGAAGGCCGCCAAGGCCCAGTCCTGACACCCGCCCGGGAGCGGCTCAGCAGCAGCCGCTCCCCGGCAG
The DNA here is from genome assembly GCF_055577005.1 of Streptomyces sp. NPDC033221. Classification (NCBI taxonomy): domain Bacteria; kingdom Bacillati; phylum Actinomycetota; class Actinomycetes; order Kitasatosporales; family Streptomycetaceae; genus Streptomyces; species Streptomyces sp. NPDC033221. Next base: position 210,493 of record NZ_JBVIQN010000004.1, read on the forward strand.
GGTCCGCTTGTTGCGCGCTTCCTTGTTACGGGCCATGAGCAGGTCGTCCGCCGGATAGCCGACCTCCTCCAGCGTCAGCCCGTGCGGCCGTACGACGTGCACGGCGGAGTCCCGCACCCCGGCCGCCAGCACCTTCCCCGGCCACTCCACCGGCCGGTGCCCGTCCCCCACGAACAGCAGCGCGCCCACCAGCGACCGCACCATGTTGTGGCAGAAGGCGTCCGCCTTCACCGTCGCGGTGATGATCCCGTCGGCGTCCCGGACCCAGCTCAGCGTCTGCAGCGTACGGATCGTCGTCGCGCCCTCACGCCGCTTGCAGTAGGCAGCAAAATCATGCTCCCCCAGCAGCGCCTGCGACGCCGCGTTCATCGCGTCCACGTCCAGGTCCCAGTCGTGCCACAGCACATGGCCGCGCAGCAGCGGATCGACACCACCCGGGTGGTCCGTCACCCGATAGGCGTACCGCCGCCAGATCGCCGAGAACCGCGCGTTGAACCCGTACGGCGCCTCGGCCACCCGCCACACCCGTACGTCCTTCGGCAGCCGCCCGGCCAGCCGCCGCAGCAGCTTGTCCGCGTGCTCGGCCCACAGCTCCGCCGGCAGATCCACGTGCGCCACCTGACCGCGCGCGTGCACCCCCGCGTCCGTACGCCCCGCCACCGTCAGCTCATACGCCGCGGCCGACCGCGTCACCGTCCGCAGCGCCGTCTCCAGCTCCTCCTGGACCGTGCGCCGCGCCCGCTGCTTCGCCCAGCCCGAGAAGTCCTTCCCGTCGTACGAAAGGTCCAGCCGCACCCGTACGAACCCGGGCTCCACTTCATCGCTCACGCGAGCATCCTCTCAAGCGGAACGGGCCCGCCCCCCTGAGGGGAGCGGGCCCGTCCAACGGCCTGTGTCAGGCTCAGGCGTCCTTCGACTCCTCGGCCGGGGCCTCGGCGGCCTCGCCCTTGGTGTCCTCGGCCTTGGCGGCCTCGTCGGACTCCTTCACCGCGCGCTTGGTCGCGGCCTCGGCCTCGGCAACGGTCGCCTTCTTGGCGATCTCGCCCTCGACCAGCTCAATGACCGACATCGGGGCGTTGTCGCCACGACGGTTGCCGATCTTGGTGATACGGGTGTAACCACCCGGACGCTCCGCGAAGCGCGGCGCGATCTCCGTGAAGAGCGTGTGCACGACGCTCTTGTCCGAGATCAGCTGCATGACCTGACGACGGTTGTGCAGGTCACCCTTCTTCGCCTTCGTCACCAGACGCTCGGCGTACGGACGCAGACGACGGGCCTTGGCCTCGGTCGTCGTGATGCGGCCGTGCTCGAACAGCGCGGTGGCCAGGTTGCGCAGCATCAGACGCTCGTGCGCTGCGCCGCCGCCCAGACGGGCACCCTTGGCGGGCTTCGGCATGGTATTTCTCCTTCATTGCTGCACCGGCCGTATCAGGTACCGGTGTCAGTTCCCGTGGGGCGGCCGCCCCGCGGAAGATCATTCACGCTGGCCGCGACAGGTCGCCCTGCCGCTCCCAGTCTCGGCCAGGCTCGTCACTCCAGCCCGGCCAGGCACACTCCAGCCCGTCCTGGGGGAACCTCCCAGCGGTAGCTGGGGGAGCTTGAGGACAAGGCCCCAGGGCCGGTCAAGCCTGCACCCAAGTACGGCGGGCCGCCGTTCCCGGCCGACCCGCCGTACGGCGGGCTCAGTACTGCTCGGTCTCCACGAACCCGGCATCCGCGTCATCATCGGCGCCAAAGGCGTCAGCCGCAGCGGTCGGGTCGAACCCGGGAGGCGAGTCCTTCAGGGCCAGGCCCATGCCGGCCAGCTTCGCCTTGACCTCGTCGATCGACTTCGCACCGAAGTTGCGGATGTCGAGCAGGTCGGCCTCGGAGCGGGCGACGAGCTCACCCACGGAGTGGATGCCCTCGCGCTTGAGGCAGTTGTACGACCGAACGGTGAGCTCCAGCTCCTCGATCGGCAGCGCCAGATCGGCGGCCAGGGCGGCGTCCGTGGGGGACGGGCCCATGTCGATGCCCTCGGCGTCGATGTTCAGCTCGCGCGCCAGACCGAACAGCTCGACCAGGGTCTTGCCGGCCGACGCCATGGCGTCACGGGGACGCATGGCCTGCTTGGTCTCGACGTCGACGATCAGCTTGTCGAAGTCGGTGCGCTGCTCGACACGGGTCGCCTCGACCTTGTAGGTGACCTTGAGGACCGGCGAGTAGATGGAGTCGACCGGGATGCGGCCGATCTCCTGGCCGACCTGCTTGTTCTGCACGGCGGAGACGTAGCCGCGGCCGCGCTCGACGGTCAGCTCCATCTCCAGCTTGCCCTTGCCGTTGAGGGTGGCGAGGACCAGGTCGGGGTTGTGCACCTCGACACCGGCCGGCGGGGCGATGTCCGCGGCGGTGACCAGGCCGGGGCCCTGCTTGCGCAGGTACATCACGACCGGCTCGTCGTGCTCCGAGGAGACGACCAGCTGCTTGATGTTGAGGATGAGGTCGGTGACGTCCTCCTTGACGCCCGGCACGGTGGTGAACTCGTGCAGGACACCGTCGATGCGGATGGACGTGACCGCCGCACCCGGGATCGAGGAGAGGAGCGTACGACGCAGGGAGTTGCCGAGGGTGTAGCCGAAGCCCGGCTCCAGCGGCTCGATCACGAACCGGGAGCGGTATTCGTCGACGACCTCTTCGGTCAGCGAGGGGCGCTGAGCGATCAGCATGAGGTGTTTCGCCTTCCAGTCTTGGCACCCGCTATTTGATGCCAGCTGCGCCGGACGGTGGCCCGGCGGTTTCTACAAGGGTACGGGCGGCACGGCGCGGCTCCCAGGAGTCGCGGCGTACCGCCCGAAAAGTGCCCGGTGCCGGGCCGCGCCGGAGCGCGGACCGACAGGCTGCGGCCGTCGAGCGGCCGCGCGGCGTCAGACGCGACGACGCTTGGGGGGACGGCAGCCGTTGTGCGGCGTGGGGGTGACGTCCTGGATCGAGCCGACCTCCAGGCCGGTGGCCTGGAGCGAGCGGATCGCGGTCTCACGGCCGGAGCCGGGACCCTTGACGAAGACGTCGACCTTGCGCATGCCGTGCTCCTGCGCGCGGCGGGCGGCCGACTCGGCAGCCATCTGCGCGGCGAACGGCGTGGACTTGCGCGAGCCCTTGAAGCCCACGTGGCCCGCCGAGGCCCAGGAGATCACGTTGCCCGTGGGGTCGGTGATCGAAACGATGGTGTTGTTGAACGTGCTCTTGATGTGAGCGTGCCCGTGGGCGACGTTCTTCTTCTCCTTGCGGCGCACCTTCTTGGCGCCGGCCGTACGGCCCTTCGGAGGCATGTATTACTCCCGGTGGAGGTGGTCGGTCCTACAGCGAAGACCGCTGATGAGCGTCCGCTGAGGACTACTTCTTGCCCGGCTTCTTCTTGCCGGCGATCGCGCGACGCGGACCCTTGCGGGTACGGGCGTTCGTGCTGGTGCGCTGACCGTGCACCGGCAGGCCGCGGCGGTGACGCAGACCCTGGTAGCAGCCGATCTCGACCTTGCGGCGGATGTCGGCCTGGATCTCGCGACGGAGGTCACCCTCGGTCTTGAGGTTGTTGTCCACGTACTCGCGGATCTTGACCAGGTCTTCCTCGGCCAGGTCGCGAACGCGGGTGTCCGGGTTCACGCCGGTGGCGGCGAGGGTCTGCTGCGACAGGGTGCGCCCGATGCCGAAGACGTAGGTGAGGGCGACCTCGACGCGCTTTTCGCGCGGGAGATCAACGCCTGCGAGGCGTGCCATTTATAGGCTCCTGATGTATTCGGAGGTCTTCCGCAGCACCGTTCCCGTAAGACTCTGGAGCATTACGAGCCGGGTCCCCGGCCTCCGAGCCGGGGGTGTCGTTCCCACGTGAGCGAACACGAGGGGTCGGGTGTCTGCGTATGTACGTTTACTGTGCGTATGCGTCGCGCGAAGATACTGCGAAATGCAGAGAGGTCGGCGTGCGTCAGCCCTGGCGCTGCTTGTGGCGCAGGTTGTCGCAGATCACCATGACCCGGCCGTGACGGCGGATCACCTTGCACTTGTCGCAGATCTTCTTGACGCTCGGCTTGACCTTCATGGGATGCAGGTTCTCCGGGTCAGTGCCGCCACCCCACGGGAGGGGGCGTCGACAAGATCTACTTGTAGCGGTAGACGATCCGGCCACGCGTCAGGTCGTAAGGAGACAGCTCCACGACGACCCGGTCATCCGGGAGGATGCGGATGTAGTGCATCCGCATCTTGCCGCTGATGTGCGCGAGGACCTTGTGACCGTTCTGGAGTTCCACCTTGAACATTGCGTTCGGCAGGGACTCGATCACGGTGCCCTCGATCTCGATGGCACCTTGCTTCTTGGCCACGCTTCGCCCTTCGAATCGGCTACCTTGATCGACTACGCGCATACGGCATGCCCGACAAACAGGCACACGGATGCACGACAGCCGACGCGTCAGTCTACGTCAGGGTTCCCGAAAAGACGAATCCACGATTATTGCCCACCGACAGTGATCGTTACGCCTTGGGGCCCGGGACGCGCCGGGGACGTACGCAAAGGTCAGGCCAGCGGGTCGGGAGCGGCCTCGATGCCCAGCTCGGCCAGCTTCGCCTTGCCGCCGTCGGGGGCGGTCAGCACCAGCGGGCCCTGCTCGGTCAGCGCGACCGAGTGCTCCCAGTGCGAGGACCAGCTGCCGTCGTTCGACTTGACCGTCCAGTCGTCTTCCAGGACATGGGTCTTGGCCGTGCCCAGGTTCACCATGGGCTCGATGGCGATGCAGAAGCCGGGGACCAGCTTCGGGCCGCGGCCGCGCTTGCGGTCGACGTAGTTCAGCAGGTGCGGGTCCATGTGCATCTGCGAGCCGATGCCGTGGCCGCCGTAGTCCTCGACGATGCCGTACTTGCCGTTGGCCGGGCGCGGCTGGCGGCGGATGAAGCCCTCGATCGCCTTGGAGATGTCGACCAGGCGGTTGCCCTTGCGGACGGCCGCGATGCCGGCCCACATGGACTCCTCGGTCACCCGGCTCAGCTCGACCAGCTCCGGAGCATGACCGGAGCCCACGAAGGCGGTGTACGCGGCGTCGCCGTGCCAGCCGTCGATGATCGCGCCGCAGTCGATGGAGATGATGTCGCCGTCGGCGAGGACGGTCTCGGTGTCGGGGATGCCGTGGACGACGACGTCGTTGACCGACGTGCAGATCGTCGCGGGGAAGCCGCCGTACCCGAGGAAGTTCGACTTGGCGCCGTGCTCGGCCAGCACCTTGCGGGCGGCATCGTCCAGGTCCTTGGTGGTGGCGCCGGGCACCGCCACCTCACGGGTCGCCGCGTGGATGGCGGCGACCACCAGCCCCGCCTCGCGCATCTTCGCGATCTGCTCGGGGGTCTTGATCTCCACCATGGGGGCTTACGCCTTCCTCAAACCGACTTCTACGACGCTGCTGCGGCGGCACCCGGCCGCCCCACTACACGATACGGCCGCGGCGCCCGACTCCGGGCACCGCGGCCGTACGCGTGGTCCTGCCGTGCCTACTCGCCCTTGCCCAGGGCGGCCATCGCGCGCTGGGTGACCTCGTCCACCTTGCCGAGGGCCGGGATCGTGACGACCAGGTCCTGGGCCTTGTAGTGGTCGATGATCGGCTCGGTCTCCGTGTGGTAGACCTCCAGCCGCTTGCGGACGGTCTCCTCGCGGTCGTCGTCGCGCTGGTACAGGTCACCGCCGCAGATGTCGCAGACGCCCTCGGCCTTCGGCGCGTGGTACGCGACGTGGAAGACGTGGCTGCTGTCGTTGCGGCAGATCCGGCGGCCCGCGATCCGCTTGACGACCTCGTCCTCCGGGACCTCCAGGTCCAGGACGGCGTCCAGCTTCACGCCCTTGGTCTTGAGGTACCCGTCCAGCGCCTCGGCCTGGCCCAGGTTGCGCGGGAAGCCGTCCAGCAGGAAGCCGTGGGCGGCGTCCTCCTGGTTCATCCGGTCCTCGGCCATCGCGATCGTCACCGAGTCGGGGACCAGGTTGCCCGCGTCCATGTAGGACTTCGCCTCTTTGCCGAGGTCGGTGCCCTGGCTGATGTTGGCGCGGAAGAGGTCGCCCGTGGAGATGTGCGGGATCGAGAGGTTCTTGGCCAGGTACGCGGCCTGCGTACCCTTGCCTGCCCCAGGAGGCCCGACGAGGACGATTCGCATCAGCGGAGGAACCCTTCGTAGTTGCGCTGCTGGAGCTGGCTCTCGATCTGCTTCACGGTCTCCAGACCCACACCCACGATGATCAGGATGCTCGTCCCGCCGAACGGGAAGTTCTGGTTGGCCTTGAACAGCACCAACGCCACGGTGGGCACCAGCGCGATCAGACCCAGGTACAGCGAGCCCGGCCACGTGATCCGGTTGAGCACGTAGCTGAGGTACTCGGCCGTGGGGCGACCGGCCCGGATCCCCGGGATGAAGCCACCATACTTCTTCATGTTGTCGGCAACTTCTTCGGGGTTGAAGGAGATGGCGACGTAGAAGAACGCGAAGAAGACGATCAGCAGGAAGTACGTGACGATGTAGACCGGGTGGTCGCCCTTGGTGAAGTTGGTGGCGATCCACGTCGCCCAGCCGGCCTTCGACCCGCTGAACTGTGCCACCAGGGCCGGGATGTAGAGCAGCGACGAAGCGAAGATGACGGGGATCACACCCGCCTGGTTCACCTTGAGCGGGATGTAGGTGGACGTACCGCCGTACGAGCGGCGTCCGATCATCCGCTTGGCGTACTGCACGGGGACCCGCCGCTGAGCCTGCTCGACGAAGATCACCAGGGCGACCATCGCCAGACCCACCACGATGACGGCGAAGAACTCGATCCAGCCGTCGGCCAGCTTGCCGGACATCTTGATCTGCCACAGCGAGCCGGGGAAGCCGGCCGCGATGCCGACGAACATCAGGATCGACATGCCGTTGCCGATGCCCCGGTCGGTCACCAGCTCACCGAGCCACATGACCATGGCCGTACCAGCGGTCATGGTGATGACCATGGTGATGGTCGTGAAGATGGAGTCATTCGGCACGATCTCGCCGGCGACGGGGCAGCCCTGGAACAGCGAGCCGCTCTTGGCGGTGGCGACCAGGCCGGTGCCCTGGAGGACCGCCAGCGCGACGGTCAGGTAACGGGTGTACTGGGTGATCTTCGCCTGTCCGGACTGGCCCTCTTTCTTGAGGGCTTCCAGACGGGGGATCACCACGGTCAGCAGCTGGAGGATGATGCTCGCCGTGATGTACGGCATGATCCCCAGCGCGAAGATCGTGATCTGGAGCAGCGCACCACCGCTGAACATGTTCACCAGGCCGAAGAGGCCGCCGTTGGCGCCGGCCTGCTTCATGCAGGTGTCGACATTGGAGTAGTTCACCCCGGGCACCGGAACATGTGCTCCGAGCCGGTAGACGAGCACGATGCCCAATGTGAACAGCAGCTTCTTGCGCAGGTCGGGCGTCTTGAACGCTCGGGCGAACGCGGTGAGCACGGTGCCTCCTGCGCCTCCCGCCTCTGGAGCGAGAGGTGACGGTCTTGAGGATGACGGATACAGAGCGGCCAAAACCGCGCAGACATTAGCCCACGCGGTGGGGGCCCGGGGGAAGAACCCCCGGAAAATACAGCAACAGTGCACGCCACCTTACCGGCGACCACGCCCCCCTTGGAACGACCGACCGGGGATGCCCCAATACGTGGGCATCCCCGGTCAGTTGATTCACTGAGCTCAGATGAGCTCGGTGACGCTGCCACCGGCAGCGGTGATCTTCTCCTTGGCGGAGCCGGAGACGGAGTCGACCGTCACCGTCAGCGCCACGGAGATCTCGCCCTGGCCCAGGACCTTGACGAGCTCGTTCTTGCGCACCGCGCCCTTGGCGACCAGGTCGGTCACCGTGACCTCGCCACCCTGCGGGTAGAGCGCGGCCAGCTTGTCCAGGTTCACGACCTGGAACTGCTTGTGGGCGGGGTTCTTGAAGCCCTTCAGCTTCGGGAGGCGCATGTGGAGGGGCATCTGCCCGCCCTCGAAGCGCTCCGGAACCTGGTAACGGGCCTTCGTGCCCTTGGTACCACGACCTGCGGTCTTACCCTTGGACGCCTCACCACGACCCACACGGGTCTTGGCGGTCTTGGCGCCCGGGGCAGGACGGAGGTTGTGGACCTTCAGCGGGTTGTTCTCCGCCATGTCAGTCGACCTCCTCGACCGTCACGAGGTGGCGGACGGTGTGCACCATGCCGCGGTACTCGGGGCGGTCTTCCTTGACAACCACGTCGTTGATCTTCTTGAGACCGAGCGAACGCAGGGTGTCGCGGTGGTTCTGCTTGCTGCCGATGATGGACTTGGTCTGCGTGATCTTGAGCGAAGCCATTACGCGTTCACCCCGGCACGCGCCCGCAGCAGAGCGGCGGGAGCAACGTCCTCCAGCGGCAGACCACGACGGGCGGCGATCTCCTCGGGCCGCTGAAGGCCCTGGAGCGCGGCGCGCGTGGCGTGCACGATGTTGATCGGGTTCGACGAACCGAGCGACTTGCTCAGCACGTCGTGGATGCCCGCGCACTCCAGCACGGCGCGCACCGGGCCACCGGCGATCACACCGGTACCGGGGGAAGCCGGCTTGAGCAGGACGACGCCCGCGGCCTCTTCGCCCTGGATCGGGTGGGGGATGGTGCCGCCGATACGGGGGACCTTGAAGAAGTGCTTCTTGGCCTCCTCAACACCCTTGGCGATGGCGGCCGGCACCTCCTTGGCCTTGCCGTAACCGACACCCACGGTGCCGTCACCGTCGCCCACCACGACCAGCGCGGTGAAGCTGAAGCGACGACCACCCTTCACAACCTTGGCGACGCGGTTGATTGCGACAACCCGCTCGACGTAGGCGGTCTTCTCGGCAGCTGCGCCGCCGTCCCGCCGGTCCTTACGGTCCCGCCGCTCGCCGCCACCGGCACCGCTCCCGCGGCGCTGGGGTCCAGCCATTGGATTTACCTCTCTCTGTTACGTCCGCTAGCTACGGAACCGGGGCTTAGAACTTCAGCCCGGCTTCGCGGGCGGCGTCGGCCAGAGCGGCAATCCGCCCGGCGTACTGCTTGCCACCACGGTCGAACACGACGGCCTCGACGCCGGCGGCCTTGGCGCGCTCGGCGACCAGGGAACCGACCTGCTTGGCCGAGTCCGTCTTGTTGCCCTCGCCGCCGCGGATCGACGCGTCCAGGGTCGACGCCGACGCCAGGGTGTGACCCTTGATGTCGTCGATGACCTGGGCGGTGATACCGCGGTTGGACCGCGTCACGACCAGACGCGGACGCTCCGGCGTACCCGAAATCCGCTTACGGATGCGGATGTGGCGACGCTTCGCGGCGGCGCGCTTGTAGGCGTCGCCCTTCGCGACCTTCACACCGTATGCCATGGCTTACTTACCAGCCTTTCCGACCTTGCGGCGGATGACCTCGCCGGCGTACTTGACGCCCTTGGCCTTGTACGGGTCGGGCTTGCGCAGCTTGCGGATGTTCGCGGCGACCTCGCCGACCTTCTGCTTGTCGATGCCCTCGACGCTCAGCTTGGTCGGGGACTCGACCTTGAACGAGATGCCCTCGGGCGCCTCGATCAGGATCGGGTGGCTGTACCCGAGCGAGAACTCCAGGTCGGAGCCCTTCGCCTGGACGCGGTAACCGACACCGCTGATCTCGAGCGCCTTGCTGAATCCCTGGGTCACGCCGGTGATCATGTTCGCCACCAGCGTGCGGGACAGGCCGTGCAGGGCCTTGTTCTGACGCTCGTCGTTCGGGCGGGTGACGGCGATGACGCCGTCTTCACCCTTGGCGACCTCGATGGGCGCGGCGACGGTGTGCTGCAGGGAACCCTTGGGGCCCTTCACCGAAACCGTGCGGCCGTCGATGGTGACGTCCACACCAGCGGGAACCTGGATGGGCAGCTTGCCAATACGCGACATTAGCTATTCCTCCGTTCCCGAATTACCAGACGTAGGCGAGAACTTCTCCGCCTACGCCCTTCTTGCTGGCCTGCTGACCGGTGAGGAGACCGTGCGACGTGGAGATGATCGCCACGCCCAGGCCGCCGAGCACCTTCGGCAGGTTGGTGGACTTTGCGTAGACCCGCAGGCCCGGCTTCGAGATGCGCTTGATGCCGGCGATCGAGCGCTCGCGGTTCGGGCCGAACTTCAGCTCGAGGGTGAGGTTCTTGCCGACCTCGGCGTCCTCGACCTTCCAGCCGGTGATGTAGCCCTCCTGCTGGAGGATCTCCGCGATGTGCGACTTGATCTTGCTGTGCGGCATCACGACGGTGTCGTGGTACGCCGAGTTCGCGTTCCGCAGACGCGTGAGCATGTCTGCGATGGGGTCAGTCATGGTCATGAATTGGCCTTCGGCCTCTCTCGCCGGGGTTTCCTGTATGCGCCATCCCTCTCCCCGATCAGGGTCGGGACGGGTGCGGCGCGGGGACCTTCGGCGTAGTAAGTCGTTCCTGGGCGGCGGGCGCCCAACCCTTCTACCCTACGGGATCAAAGGGCGGGGCCCCGCCGAACAGATGCTTACCGAGAGACTCCGGAACCACCCACATGATTCCTGCCGTCCGCCGGGGCGCCCGTGAGGGCGCTGGTCGGACGTGCGGGAGGGGGTGTTACCAGGAGCTCTTGGTCACGCCCGGCAGCTCGCCACGGTGAGCCATCTCACGGAGGCACACGCGGCACAGGCCGAACTTGCGGTAGACGGAGTGCGGGCGGCCGCAACGCTGGCAACGCGTGTACGCGCGCACAGCGAACTTCGGCTTGCGGGCCGCCTTAGCGATCAGAGCCTTCTTCGCCACGGTCAGTTCTCCTTGAACGGGAAGCCGAGGTGACGAAGCAGGGCGCGGCCCTCATCGTCGTTGGACGCCGTGGTGACCACGGTGATGTCCATGCCCCGCTGCCGGTCGATCTTGTCCTGGTCGATCTCGTGGAACATGACCTGCTCCGTGAGACCGAAGGTGTAGTTGCCCCGACCGTCGAACTGCTTCGGGGACAGACCACGGAAGTCGCGGATGCGCGGCAGCGCGAGCGACAGCAGGCGGTCCAGGAACTCCCACATGCGGTCACCGCGGAGGGTGACGTGGGCACCGATCGGCTGGCCCTCGCGCAGCTTGAACTGCGCGATGGACTTACGGGCCTTGGTGACGGCCGGCTTCTGGCCGGTGATCGTGGTGAGGTCCTTGATGGCACCCTCGATCAGCTTGGAGTCGCGGGCGGCGTCGCCCACACCCATGTTGACCACGATCTTGGTCAGACCGGGGATCTGCATGACGTTCTCGTACGAGAACTCGTCCTTCAGCTTCCCGGCGATCTCTTCGCGGTAGCGCTGCTTGAGGCGCGGCGCGTTGGTGGTGGCAGTCATCAGATGTCCTCACCGGTCCGCTTGGCAACGCGGATCTTGTTGCCTTCGTCATCGAAGCGGTACCCGACGCGGGTGACGACCTTGTTGCCGTCCTTCTCCACGACCAGCTGAACGTTGCTGACGTGGATGGGGGCCTCGGTCGTCACGATGCCGCCGGTCTGCGAACCGCGAGCGGTCTGACCGGCCTTGGTGTGCTTCTTGACCCGGTTGACACCCTCGACCAGGACACGGTCCTCGCGGGGGAAGGCCGCGATGACCTTGCCCTGCTTGCCCTTGTCCTTGCCGGTGATGATCTGGACCAGGTCGCCCTTCTTGATCTTCATCGGTTACAGCACCTCCGGCGCGAGCGAGATGATCTTCATGAACTTCTTCTCGCGCAGCTCCCGGCCCACCGGGCCGAAGATGCGGGTGCCGCGGGGGTCGCCATCGTTCTTGAGGATGACGGCCGCGTTCTCGTCGAAGCGGATGTACGAGCCGTCCGGACGGCGGCGCTCCTTGACGGTGCGAACGATGACGGCCTTGACGACGTCACCCTTCTTCACGTTGCCACCGGGGATCGCATCCTTGACGGTGGCGACGATGACGTCACCGATGCCCGCGTAGCGGCGGCCCGAACCACCGAGAACACGGATGGTGAGAATTTCCTTCGCACCCGTGTTGTCGGCGACCCGAAGCCGCGACTCCTGCTGGATCACGTCTATCTCCTGATCGTCTGCCGGTTCCCGGCGGGGGCCTCATTGCTGAGGCCCACCGCCGAGCCTGGCGGAACTGACCTGGGGGAAACCCCCCAGGCGGTATCTAGCGGAATTCCCGAACGGGAAATTCCTTACTTGGCCTTCTCGAGGATCTCGACGATGCGCCAGCGCTTGCTCGCCGACAGCGGACGCGTCTCCATCAGGAGGACGCGGTCGCCGACACCGGCAGCGTTCTGCTCGTCGTGCGCCTTGAGCTTGTTCGTACGGCGGATGACCTTGCCGTACAGCGCGTGCTTGACGCGGTCCTCGACAGCGACGACGACGGTCTTGTCCATCTTGTCGCTGACGACGAGACCCTCGCGGGTCTTGCGGAAGCCGCGCTGCTCGTTCGTCTCAGTCACATTCTTCTCGCTCATCAGGCGCTCTCCACCGTCTCGATGCCGAGCTCGCGCTCCCGCATCAGGGTGTAGATCCGGGCGATGTCCTTGCGGACGGCCTTCAGCCGGCCGTGGTTTTCGAGCTGTCCGGTCGCCGCCTGGAAGCGGAGGTTGAACAGCTCCTCCTTGGCCTCACGCAGCTTCTTGACGAGGTCCTCGCCATTCAGCTCGCGCAGCTCGGTCGCCTTGGTACCGGCCGCCATCACGACTCACCTGCCTCGCGCCGCACGATGCGGCACTTCATCGGAAGCTTGTGGGCGGCGCGGGTCAGCGCCTCCTTCGCAACCTTTTCGTTCGGGAAGGACAGCTCGAACATCACCCGACCGGGCTTGACGTTCGCGACCCACCACTCCGGAGAACCCTTACCGGAACCCATGCGGGTTTCGGCCGGCTTCTTCGTCAGCGGGCGGTCCGGGTAAATGTTGATCCAGACCTTGCCGCCACGCTTGATGTGACGGGTCATGGCGATACGAGCGGACTCGATCTGCCGGTTCGTCACATAGGCGGGGGTCACGGCCTGAATGCCGTACTCACCGAAGGCAAGCTCGGTGCCACCCTTGGCCATACCGTTGCGCTTCGGGTGGTGCTGCTTGCGGTGCTTGACCCTGCGAGGGATCAGCATGTCGGTCAGCCCTCCGTTCCGGTGCTCTCAGCAGCCGGAGCAGCGGCAGCGGCCTCGGCCTTGGGGGCCTCGGCGCCGGCGTTCTGCTGCGGCTTGCGGCCGCCACGGCCGCCACGCTCGCCACCGCGGCGCGGGCGGTCGTTGCCGCCGCCACCGCCGCCACCACGGGCCGGGCGGTTGCCCGCACGGGCCGCGGCGTTCTCGGCGCGGACCTCGGCGATGTTCTTGACGTCGCCCTTGTAGATCCAGACCTTCACGCCGATGCGGCCGAAGGTGGTCTTGGCCTCGAAGAAGCCGTAGTCGACGTTGGCGCGGAGCGTGTGCAGGGGCACACGGCCCTCGCGGTAGAACTCCGAGCGCGACATCTCGGCGCCGCCGAGACGGCCACCACACTGGATCTTGATGCCCTTGGCACCGGCCTTCATCGTCGACTGCATGCTCTTGCGCATGGCGCGACGGAAGGAGACGCGGGAGGACAGCTGCTCGGCGACGGCCTGGGCCACGAGCTGAGCATCGGTCTCGGGGTTCTTGACCTCGAGGATGTTCAGCTGGACCTGCTTGCCGGTCAGCTTCTCCAGCTCGCCGCGGATGCGGTCGGCCTCGGCGCCGCGGCGGCCGATGACGATGCCCGGACGAGCGGTGTGGATGTCAACGCGGACGCGCTCACGGGTGCGCTCGATCTCCACCTTCGAGATGCCGGCGCGCTCCATGCCCTTCGTCATCATGCGACGAATGGCGACGTCTTCCTTGACGTAGTCCTTGTACAGCTTGTCGGCGTACCAACGCGACTTGAAGTCGGTGGTGATGCCGAGCCGGAACCCGTGCGGGTTAACCTTCTGGCCCATTACCGGGTTCCTTCCTTGCTGCTGACGACCACGGTGATGTGGCTGGTCCGCTTGCGGATCCGGTAGGCACGGCCCTGGGCGCGCGGACGGAACCGCTTCAGGGTCGGGCCCTCGTCGACGTACGCCTCGGAAATGACGAGGCTGCCGGCGTCGGTGTGGTCGTAGTTGTGCGCCGCGTTGGCAATGGCGCTGTCCAGCACCTTGCCGACGGGCACGCTCGCGGCCTGCGGGGCGAAACGCAGGACCGCCTGAGCCTCCGTGGCATCCATGCCACGGATAAGGTCCACCACTCGGCGGGCCTTCATGGGCGTGACGCGGATGTACCGCGCCTGGGCCCTGGCTTCCATGGTTGTCCCTTCGGTGTCAGTCATAGTCTTCGCACTCCGGTCGATCAGCGACGACGCGACTTGCGGTCGTCCTTCTCGTGGCCGCGGAAGGTGCGGGTCGGCGCAAACTCGCCGAGCTTGTGGCCGACCATCGACTCGGTGACGAACACCGGGACGTGCTTGCGGCCGTCGTGCACCGCGATCGTGTGGCCGAGCATGGCCGGGACGATCATGGAGCGGCGGGACCAGGTCTTGATGACGTTCTTGGTGCCGGCTTCGTTCTGCGTGTCCACCTTCTTGCTCAGGTGGTCGTCGACGAAGGGCCCCTTCTTGAGACTACGCGGCATCTAAACCCGCTCCTAGCGCTTCTTGTTCGTCTTGCGGCGGCGGACGATGTACTTGTTCGAAGCCTTCTTCGGCGAACGCGTACGACCCTCCTTCTGGCCCCAGGGCGAGACCGGGTGGCGACCACCGGAGGTCTTGCCCTCACCACCACCGTGCGGGTGGTCGACCGGGTTCATCACGACACCACGCACGGTCGGGCGGACGCCCTTCCAGCGCATACGGCCGGCCTTGCCCCAGTTGATGTTCGACTGCTCGGCATTGCCGACCTCGCCGACGGTGGCGCGGCAGCGCACGTCGACCAGGCGGATCTCACCGGACGGCATACGAAGGTGGGCCATGGTGCCCTCCTTCGCCAGCAGCTGCACGGAGGCACCCGCGGAGCGGGCGAACTTCGCGCCGCCGCCGGGCCGCAGCTCGATGGCGTGGATGGTCGTACCGACCGGGATGTGGCGCAGCGGCAGGTTGTTGCCCGGCTTGATGTCGGCGCCCTGGCCGTTCTCAATCCGAGCACCCTGCACCAGGCCACGCGGCGCGATGATGTAGCGCTTCTCGCCGTCTGCGTAGTGCAGCAGCGCGATGCGCGCGGTGCGGTTCGGGTCGTACTCGATGTGCGCGACCTTGGCCGGCACGCCGTCCTTGTCGTGACGACGGAAGTCGATCACGCGGTAGGCGCGCTTGTGGCCACCACCCTGGTGGCGAACGGTCACACGACCGGCGTTGTTACGGCCGCCCTTGCTGTGCAGCGGGCGGACCAGCGACTTCTCCGGCGTGGACCGCGTGATCTCGACAAAGTCGGCGACGCTGGAGCCACGACGGCCCGGGGTCGTCGGCTTGTACTTGCGGATACCCATTTCTCAGTCCTCGTCCGATTCCGGACGACTCGGACTCCGTTAGGAGACCGGGCCGCCGAAGATGTCGATACGGTCGCCCTCGGCGAGGGTCACGATGGCGCGCTTGGTGTTGGCGCGCTTGCCGAAACCGGTCTTGGTGCGCTTGCGCTTACCCTGACGGTTGATCGTGTTGACCCCGGTGACCTTGACCGAGAAGACCGCCTCGACGGCCTGCTTGATCTGGGTCTTGTTCGCACGCGGGTCGACGATGAACGTGTACTTGTTCTCGTCCAGCAGCGCGTAGCTCTTCTCGGAGACGACCGGCTTGACCAGAAGGTCGCGCGGGTCCGAGAAGGACTTGCTGGTAACGGTCGCCTCAGTCATCAGGCGGCGCTCCCTTCGAGCTCAGCGGCCTTGGGACCAGCCACGAAGGACTCGAAGGCGGCCTTGGTGAAGACCACGTCGTCGGAGACGAGCACGTCGTACGTGTTCAGCTGGCCCGGCTCCAGGATGTGGACCTGGGGCAGGTTGCGGGCGGAGAGCCACGCGGCCTCGTCGGTGCGCTCGGCGACCAGGAGCACGTGCTTGCGCTCGCTGATCTTGCCGAGGAGAACCTTGGCGGCCTTCGTGGAGACCTCGCCCTCGACCACGCCGGAGACGACGTGGACGCGGCTGTTGCGGGCCCGGTCGGTGAGGGCACCGCGCAGGGCGGCGGCCTTCATCTTCTTCGGGGTCCGCTGCGAGTAGTCACGCGGCACGGGACCGTGCACGACGCCACCGCCGGCGAACTGCGGCGCGCGGGTCGAACCCTGGCGCGCGCGGCCGGTGCCCTTCTGGCGGTACGGCTTCTTGCCACCGCCGCGGACCTCGCCGCGAGTCTTGGTCTTGTGCGTGCCCTGACGGGCCGCGGCCAGCTGCGCGACAACGACCTGGTGGATCAGCGGAATGCTGACCTTCGCGTCGAAGATCTCCGTGGGGAGCTCGACGGTCCCGGCCTTGTCGCCTGCCGGCGAAAGGATGTCAATGGTGCTCATCGGTTACCTCAGGCCCCCTTGGCCGCGGTACGGACCAGGACGAGGCCGCCGTTCGGACCAGGAACTGCGCCCTTGATGAGCAGCAGACCCTTCTCCGCGTCAACGGCATGGACGGTCAGGTTCTGGGTGGTGACCCGCTCGTTGCCCATACGGCCGGCCATCCGCATGCCCTTGAACACGCGGCCCGGGGTGGCGCAGCCACCGATGGAGCCCGGCTTGCGGTGCACGCGGTGGGCACCGTGCGAAGCCTTGCCGCCGTGGAAGCCGTGACGCTTCATGACGCCGGCGAAGCCCTTGCCCTTGCTCTTGCCGGTCACGTCCACCTTGACGCCGGACTCGAAGGTCTCGGCGGTCAGCTCCTGGCCGAGGGTGTACTCACTGGCGTCAGTGGTACGGACCTCGACGAGGTGACGGCGGGGGGTGACGTCGGCCTTCGCGAAGTGGCCCTTGAGGGGCTTGTTCACCTTGCGCGGGTCGATCTCGCCGAAGGCGATCTGGACGGAGTCGTAGCCGTCCTGGTCATTGGTGCGCACCTGGGTAACGACGCAGGGGCCGGCCTTGACCACAGTGACCGGGACGACACGGTTGTTCTCGTCCCAGACCTGGGTCATGCCGAGCTTCTCGCCCAGGATGCCCTTGATCTGCTTAGCCATCTCTACTGCGCCTCTCAGAGCTTGATCTCGATGTCAACGCCGGCCGGAAGGTCCAGGCGCATCAGCGAGTCAACGGTCTTGGGCGTCGGGTCGAGAATGTCGATCAGGCGCTTGTGCGTGCGCATCTCGAAGTGCTCGCGCGAGTCCTTGTACTTGTGCGGCGACTTGATGACGCAGTACACGTTCTTCTCGGTGGGGAGCGGCACCGGGCCCGCGACCGACGCACCAGTACGGGTCACCGTCTCGACGATCTTCTTCGCCGACGTGTCGATGACCTCGTGGTCGTAGGCCTTGAGCCGGATGCGGATCTTCTGTCCCGCCATGGCTACTTCGTAGTCCTGTCTCTCGTAACGCTCTGGGACCCGGTACGTTGCCGTTCATCCACCGACCCACGCGGTCGGGCGTGTCGCGCTCCTTCCCGCAGATCTCCGCAAGGGCGATCCTTCGAGAAGGAAAACGTGGGGGATGAACACCCACCGGGCGCCTGGCTGAGGCACCCCGCTGCACTTCCCGGAAGATTCCCGTACTTCCGCCCCTGATAAGAGGCGACGAATACCTAGGACTCGCTTCCGGTCCCCCCGGCGGGAGGCGCGCAGCATCGGCACTCAACCGAGCAACCTGGACAGTGTGCCACATCAGCGGCGGACGCTGCCAATCGAGCGGGAGATCGTACACCGCGTCACACCGTCCGGGTGCACGGCCCCGCCACCGGCGTGCCGAAGCGGGACCGCCAGCAGCCCCCTACGGCCCCGCCTTCAGGCCGCGATGGCCATCTGCCAGTGGATACGGGCGGGCTCCTCCGTGTGACGGTCATCACCCTCCACGGTGAAGGCCGCGTGCGGGAAGTCGCGGACCTGCCGCAGCCACTCGCCGACCGTCGCCGTGCCGGGTACGGGGACGACGCGTCCGGAGCGGTCCGGGCCGCGGCTGGAGAGGACCGTGACCGTGAACCGGTCGGTCTCCGTCACCAGCACCACGTCGTGCGGGAACTGCGCGACGCGCTCCATCACCCCGCGCGCAGGCTCCCGCCCGTCGGCCACGACCAGGATGTGGTTGCCGTGCTCGTCCGTGGTCCCCTCGAACCCCGCCAGTATGCCCAGGAACCGGTTTATGTGGCGGTTGCGCAGCTCGTCGATGACGCGCTGGCGCCCTTCCTGGAAGCCCGTGGTCGCGGCGAACCGGAACGTCAGCGAGACCCGGCCGGCCAGCGCCACGTCGATCTCCGCCATCTCCTCGCGGGTGGGGTGGGCCGCCCCGTCGTCGAGGCCGTGCGCGGCGAGCCAGCGGTTGACCTCGGACCACAGCCAGGCCTGGGAGCGCCCTACGGTCCCCTCGGCGGCCGGGAAGGGCGCGCCCTGCGCCTTGCGCGCCCCGGCGACCCACTGGGCGACGTTCTGCCGGGAGCGTCCCGTACGCTCGGCGATCTCGTGTATGCCGACCATGTCGCGGTCGAGGCGGCGTACCCGCAGGCGCGGCACCGCGGCATGCGCCGCCGAGGCGGCTTCGAGCGCGGCCCTGACCGCGCAGTCGCCGGGCCAGGCGATGCTCAGCAGGTCGGCGCCCCCGGCGCGGGCGAGGAGGGCGTCGCAGCTGTCGCGCAGCGCGTCGACGGCGTCTTGGTCGTCGACGGTCGCGCCCGTGACGACGAAGGTGAAGTCGTAGTCCATGGCGGCGTCCCCCTAGTCCTTGGGCAGGGTTGCAGGTCTGTTGTCTTTCGTCAACAGACAAAGCATGACAAAGCCTGTCGGACCCTGCATGGGCAACTGTCGCAAAACGTACGGTTGCCGACGGCCCACCTCAGTTGACGCAACGGTCACGCTTCGCCGCGCGGCATCCCCGTGAGACTGCGGTTCGCCGCGTCACCGGGCAGCGGACACCGCGCCGCCAGCCGGTCGATCACCCGCGCGTGCGCGGTGGGACTGCGCGGCGTACCCGCCACCGGGATGACCGTGCACCTGCCCTCGCACGGACAGTAGAGCCGCCCCCAATGCCCGTCCTTGCGCAGCACCCACCCCCACGCCGCCCACTTCTCCAGCACCCGCCGCACGTCCTTCTTCGGGTGATCACAGGGCCTGATCTCGCTGCCGACCACCCGCTCACCGCCCGTCGGCGCGTGCGGAAGGCACCAGCGGCCCGCGGCGCACGCACGGCTTCGGGGCGGCCACGGAGCGGACGCTCCACGGCGCGGCACGGGTGACGGGGTGAGCAACTACCACGAGAGGTGGACTCCTCTGGTGCCGACGGACTTTTGAGGCGACGCCTGGCCCCCTCGGCGCGAGCCGCCTCTCCCAGGACGGTGACGCTCCGACACCAGAACGTTACTCCAAATGACGGAAGGTCCCTCGGTAATTCGTGCGCGCCGCACCCCGGACCCGAACTTCCGCACCGCGCGGCACCACCCGCCGCCCACTCCGCTCCCCCGCTCCGGCTCACGACCGCGCACGCCGGTGCGCCCCCGGCCGCCGGGCGTGCGGAGATGCCCGGCGCCGCCGAATGCGCGCCGTATCGAACCGTCCGCAAAATCCTACAGCTCACAAGAAATGAAAGCCTTCCGGCTGAAGCTGCGAAACCGGAGACTATGCGGCACCCCCGAGGGAATCCTGCAATGTATCGACGAGCGGGCGGAGCGGAGAGGAGGATTTCATGCACCTTTCTCGTTACGGGCGCCGTTTTCCGTACCGGAACAGAAAAGCCGCACCCGCGTACCGAGGTAACGCGCCCCCGGGCACCGCGCGGGAGCGGCGGGCATGACCGGCGAGCCGGGCCCCGCCGCCTCCCTCCCGCCCCGCCGCGAACCCGGCCCCGCGCAGCGCGCCGCGGCGACGTTCGGCTCGCTCCGTATCCGCAACTACCGGCTGTTCGCCGCCGGGCAGGCCGTCTCCCACACCGGTACGTGGATGCAGCGCATCGCCCAGGACTGGCTGGTCGTCGAGCTGACCGGCTCCCCCGCCGCCGTCGGGATCACCGTCGGCCTCCAGTACGCGCCCATGCTGCTCCTCGGACTGCACGGCGGCCTGCTCGCCGACCGGCTGCCCATGCGACGGCTCCTGCTGCGGACACAGACCGCGCTGGGCGCGACCGGCCTGGCCCTGGCCGCACTGGTGCTGTCCGGCCAGGTGCAGATCTGGCACGTGTACGTCATGGCGGCCGTGCTGGGCCTGGTCTCCGTCGCGGACGGCCCCGCCCGGCAGGCGTTCGTCGCCGAGCTGGTCGGGCCGGAACACCTGCGCAACGCGGTGAGCCTGAACTCCGCCACCTTCCAGGCCGCGCGCCTGGTCGGCCCCGCCGTCGCCGGCGTCGTGATCACGGTGGTGGGCAGCGGCTGGGCCTTCCTCCTCAACGGCCTCTCCTACCTCGCCCCGCTCGCCGCCCTGCTGCTCCTGCGCCCCGGCGAGATGCATCCGGTCGAGCGCGCCGCGCCGGGAAGCGGCCAGGTCAGGGCGGCCCTGCGGCAGGTCGGCCACAACCCCGGCCTGTTGTGGCCGATCGTGCTGGTCGCCTTCGTCGGCACGTTCGGGTTCAACTTCCCGGTCTGGCTGACCGCGTTCACCGTCCAGGTCTTCCGTACCGGCTCCGGCGTGTACGGGCTGCTGAATTCCCTGCTGGCCGCAGGGGCGGTGGCGGGAGCGCTGTGGGCGGCGCGCAGCCTCGCGCCGCCGCGCCGGGTACTGACCGCGGCGGCGCTGTTGTTCGGCGCGCTGGAGACAGCCGCGGCCCTCGCTCCCGCCCTGTGGCTCTTCGCGGCCCTGCTGGTCCCCGTCGGCATGACCGGCCTGGTCGTCACCGCGACCGCCAACGCGCACGTCCAGCTGACGGCCGACGCCGCGACGCGGGGCAGGGTGATGAGCCTCTTCAAGATCGCCTTCATGGGCGCCACACCGGTGGTCGCACCGGCCGTCGGCTGGGTCACCGAAGCCTTCGGCCCCCGCGCCGGATTCCTCACCGGCGGGCTGACCTCCCTGGCGGCGGCCGCCGCCGTCGGCTTCGCACTGTCCCGTACGGCGACGCAGACGGATACGGCACCGGCGCGCGAAAAAGAAACAGAAACGGACGGGGGCACGGGCTCAGCCGCGAAAGCGTGAGCGCCGCCACCGCGGCACATTTCCCCGTACGCACCTATTCACCCCACATTGCCATCCCCAGCCCGCCCGATAAGAACACCCGGACGGAAAAGAATCCCACCCGTGTCGAAATACCGGTTCATCTCCCACCGCCCCGCACCGCCGGAGGAAAAAAGCCATGCCCCTCAACCCGCCGACCGAAGACCGCCCTCCCACCACGTCACCACAGATCATCGCCGTGAGCGGACCGGCCCTTGTGGGTAAGGACACCCAGCTCCGTATGCTCGCCCGCCGGGTCCCGCAGATCGAGGTCGCCGCGCGTGCGGAGGAGCACTCCCCCCGGTGGCCCGCCCTCAGCGGCACGGAGAGAACCGGCTGGTGGCTCGAAGGCGCCTCATCCCAGCAGTTGGCGGACGTGCTCGCCGCTTCCTTCCTGGCCCGCGCCCGGCAGCGCCGGACAGGAGTACTGCGGTGCGTACGGCAGGGCCTGCCCATGCTGGAGGCGCTGCTCGCCGCGGTCGTCGCGGTGCGCGAGCGGTGCGGTCCGGCACGCGCGGCCCGCGACGCGCGCGCCGCGCTGGCGCCGTACCGCACCGCACTGCGCGCTGCCGAGGAGACCGAGTACGGCGTCGTGCTGCTGTACGACGAGGACCCCGCCCTCGGCGCGGACCGCTGCCTGGCCCGGTCCCCGGCCCCCGACGGCCTCCTGGAGAACTACCAGCGGCGCCTGCACGAGCAGATCACCCGCCTCGTCGACGAGGGACGGTTCGGCACCGCCATCGTCGTCGGCGACCGGCCGGCCATCGACGTACAGCACGAGCTGCGCCAGGGCCTGCACCGGCGGTACCCCGCGGTTCCGGAATGTGCGCTCTCCCGGGTGCAGGTGGTGGCACTGGGCGGCGACTGCGACCACGCACGCGACGCCGCCGGTGAGTACCTGCGCACCCGCCGCGGCTACGCCCGGCTGGCCGCCGGGCACATCGACGGCACCACAGCGGACGACCCGGCCGGTGCGGACGCCGACGACCCCACGTCCGCCGCCGAACGCCTCGCCGACGGCCTCGACCGCTACTGCGCGGCGCACCACTTCCTCGACCGCGTCAGCATCGAGCCCGTACGCGACCCGGCCGTCGTCGAAGAACTGCACAAGATCTTCGGCGACCGGCTGCGCGCCGTACGCCCCGATGCCGTACCCGGACCGGGCACCCCCGTCTCGGACACCGCGTACGCAGACACCGGCCACGACGCCGCCGTGCCCTGGCCCCGGCTGAGTCTCCAGCGGCGGCTGGACCGTCTCGCCTTCGGCACGGCCTGGACGTTCCGGCCGCCCAAGCCCGTCTCCGTCCACAGTCTGGGGCTCCCGCCCTGCCTCGGCAGATACCTGCGCGGCCTGCGCGAACAGCTCACCGGGCCGGGGACGGCCGTGGACCTGCTCGCCGTCACCGGCAGCGCGGCCCGGGGGACGTACCGGCACGGCTGGAGCGACCTGGACGTCCTCGTGCTGGCGCCGCAGGACGCCCTCCCCCTGCTGCGGCAGGTCCGTACGGAGCTGGAGCCGGTCCTGGACGGGGTCCGGATGACCATGACAGTCCTCACCGAGGACGAGTTCCGCGCGGGCGCCCTGCCGCCGCGGCTGCTGCACGTCCTCACCCTCAGCGGGGCGGGCGCCATCGCGCCCCTGTGGTGCGCCCCCGGCCTGGCCCTGCCCGTACCGGACGCCGTGACCTACGCGGACGTCAGCGTGCGCGACGGCGTCCAGGCCGCCGTCACCCTCCGCAAACAGCTCCTGCTCGGCGAACCGGACCTGCGGGTGCTCTACAAGGCCACCGCCCTCCTCTCGAAGATCATGCTCCGGATGGAGAGCGGAGCCGAGTATCCGGCCGACGACCAGGCCATCACGGCCTTCCACCACCGCCGCCCCGACGCCCTGGAAGACGCCCCCGGCGACGTACGCCACGACCGCACCGGAACCGAACGGATGGCCGCCTCCGTGCTCCGCGCCTGGCTGTCCACGCTCACCACCGCACCACCGCCCGGGCCGGCCCGGCCCGCCACCCCGGAGGTCACCGGCCATGGCGGCACCTGACCTCCGCCGCCCGTTCGGCGCCGGCCTGCCCGTGGCGGCGCAGATCGTCCGCGTCCCCTCCCTGAGCTGCATGTCCGTGGCGCAGGAGCACGCGATGCTCGCCGCCTTCAACCGGTACGGTTTCGCGATCCTGCGCAGCGCGGAACGCTCCGGAAGCCGCCAGGACCTGCTCGGCCTGCGGCGGCGCTTCGGCAACCCGGTGCCGCACCCGCGCGCGGACGACGACGGGATCGTGTCGATCAGCCCCGCCCAGCCGGTCGCCGGTTTCCTCGGCTCGACGCGCGCGGAGCACCTGCTGCACACGGACGGTGCGTTCCATGACCGTCCCGAGGCCCTGATGACGCTTCAGTGCGTACGGCCGGCCGTACGCGGCGGTCTCTCCGTCCTCGCCAGCGGCCAGGCGGCCTACGCGTATCTGGCGCGGCAGTTCCCCGGCCGGCGGGAGGCCCTGACCGAGCCGGACGCACTGACGATCACCCGTACCGACCAGACCAGCACCCAGCCGGTCTTCCGGCGCCGCGACGGCGTCTGCACGCTGAAGTTCCGGATGGCGGACGGTGTGTCGCGGGTCGTCCCGCGCCCGGACGTCCGCGACCAGTACGCGGAGCTGTGCCGTTTCTTCGCCGCCCCCGCGAACCGGCTGAGCTTCAAGCTCACCACCGGCGACGTACTGATCGCCGACAATTCGGCCGTCGTCCACGGCAGGACGTCCATCCCGTCCGGCGTACCCCGCGTCCTGCGCCGCCTCAACTTCGACGCCACGGGCCCGGCGTGCACCCACATGACCTTCGGCTTCCCCGCCGACCCGGCCCCGCCGTAGGCCCGGCCTCCCGACGGCACCACTTCCCCGGCCGAGGTGACCCGCGCTGCTCGCTCACACCCCCCGCACGACCGCCTGCGGACTCCGCTGCTCGGCACCCCCCGGCACCGGCTCCGAAGCGTCCGCGCCGACGCCGACGATCCGGTTGGCCGCGTCCACGTGGACGACGCGCGGTCGCAGCGTCCGGGCCTCCGCGTCGTCCACCTGGGCGTAGCTGATGAGGATCACCAGGTCGCCGGGGTGGACGAGGTGGGCGGCGGCGCCGTTGATGCCGAGGACGCCGGAGCCGCGTTCGCCCTCGATGATGTACGTCTCCAGGCGGGCGCCGTTGGTGATGTCGACGATGTGGACCAGTTCGCCGGGCAGCAGGTCGGCGGCGTCCAGGAGGTCGGCGTCGACCGTCACCGAGCCGACGTAGTGCAGGTCCGCCTGGGTCACGGTGGCGCGGTGGATCTTGGACTTGAACATCGTGCGCAGCATGGCGTCACTTCCGGGAGAAGGGTCGCGTCCCCGAGTGGGGTACGCGCCGTCCCGCACATGGTAGGCAGCGGGCGGACGGAGCAGAAGGGCCCGGCTGTCAACAGCGAGAAGCCCCGCTCACCCGAAGGTGAGCGGGGCTTCTCTGAGCGCTCGGAAGAGCTGCCGGGTCTCCCCGACCGTCAAACTACTTGACGATCTTGGTGACCTGGCCGGCGCCGACGGTCCGGCCACCCTCACGGATGGCGAACTTCAGGCCCTCTTCCATGGCCACGGGCTGGATGAGCGACACCGACATCTCGGTGTTGTCGCCCGGCATGACCATCTCGGTGCCCTCGGGGAGGGTCACGACGCCGGTCACGTCCGTGGTACGGAAGTAGAACTGCGGGCGGTAGTTGTTGAAGAACGGGGTGTGGCGGCCACCCTCGTCCTTCGACAGGATGTACGCCTGCGCCTCGAACTCGGTGTGCGGGGTGACCGAGCCCGGCTTGATGATGACCTGGCCGCGCTCGACGTCCTCGCGCTTGATGCCACGGAGCAGCAGACCGACGTTCTCACCGGCCTGGCCCTCGTCGAGCAGCTTGCGGAACATCTCGATGCCGGTGACCGTGGTGGTGGTCTTCTCGGTCTTGATGCCGATGATGTCGACGGTCTCGTTGACCTTGAGGACACCACGCTCGATACGACCGGTGACAACGGTGCCACGGCCGGTGATCGTGAAGACGTCCTCGATCGGCATCAGGAACGGCTTGTCGACGTCACGCTCGGGCTGCGGGATGGCACCGTCGACGGCGTCCATCAGGTTCAGGACCGACTGGCCCCACTCCGCGTCACCCTCGAGCGCCTTGAGCGCCGAGACCTTGACAACCGGAACGTCGTCGCCCGGGAACTCGTACTCCGAGAGGAGCTCACGGACCTCGAGCTCGACGAGCTCCAGGATCTCCTCGTCGTCCACCATGTCGGCCTTGTTCAGGGCGACAACGATGTAGGGCACGCCGACCTGGCGGGCCAGGAGCACGTGCTCCTTGGTCTGCGGCATCGGGCCGTCGGTCGCCGCGACCACGAGGATCGCGCCGTCCATCTGGGCGGCACCGGTGATCATGTTCTTGATGTAGTCCGCGTGACCGGGGCAGTCAACGTGGGCGTAGTGACGGTTCTCCGTCTGGTACTCGACGTGCGCGATCGAGATGGTGATACCGCGCTGGCGCTCCTCGGGCGCCTTGTCGATCATGTCGAAGGCCGAGGCCTCGTTCAGGTCCGGGAACGCGTCGTGCAGCACCTTGGTAATGGCGGCCGTGAGGGTCGTCTTACCGTGGTCAATGTGACCGATGGTGCCGATGTTGACGTGCGGCTTAGTCCGCTCGAACTTCGCCTTCGCCACTGGGTCCTCCTGAAGTGGTTCTGTACGCCTTACTCATCGGCGCCAGGTGATCTTTGCTGGGATGCCGGCCGCCGGGGCCCCCTCGCGGGTGGCGGGGACGGGCCCCGGCAGACGGTGTCAAGCCTAAAGCGTCTCGCGACTCGTGCGAGCCGGTACTACTCGCCCTTGGCCTTCGCGATGATCTCCTCGGCGACGTTCCGCGGAACCTCGGCGTAGGAGTCGAACTGCATCGAGTAGCTTGCGCGACCCGAGGTCTTGCTGCGGAGGTCTCCGACGTAGCCGAACATCTCCGAGAGCGGAACCAGGCCCGTGACGAGCTTGGCGCCGTGGCGGTCCTCCATGGACTGGATCTGACCGCGACGCGAGTTGATGTCGCCGATGACGTCACCCATGTAGTCCTCGGGCGTCGTCACCTCGACCTTCATCATCGGCTCCAGCAGGGCCGGGCTGGCCTTGCGGGCGGCCTCCTTGAAGGCCATCGAACCGGCGATCTTGAAGGCCATCTCCGAGGAGTCGACCTCGTGGAACGCACCGTCGAGGAGCGTGATCTTCACGCCGGTCAGCGGGTAGCCGGCGAGCACGCCGAACTCCATGGCCTCCTGGCAGCCCGCGTCCACGGACGGGATGTACTCCCGCGGGATACGGCCACCGGTGACCTTGTTCTCGAACTCGTACCCGTCGCCCTCAAGCGGTTCGAGCGCGATCTGCACCTTCGCGAACTGGCCGGAACCACCAGTCTGCTTCTTGTGCGTGTAGTCCAGGCGCTCGACGGCCTTGCGCAGGGTCTCGCGGTACGCGACCTGCGGCTTGCCGACGTTGGCCTCGACCCGGAACTCGCGCTTCATACGGTCGACCAGCACGTCGAGGTGCAGCTCGCCCATACCCGCGATGATGGTCTGACCGGTCTCCTCGTCCGTGTGGACCTGGAAGGACGGGTCCTCCTCGGCGAGACGCTGGATGGCGACACCCAGCTTCTCCTGGTCGCCCTTGGACTTGGGCTCGATCGCGACCTGGATGACCGGGGCCGGGAACTCCATCGACTCCAGGATGACCTGGTTCGACGGGTCGCAGAGGGTCTCACCGGTGGTGGTCTGCTTCAGACCCATGACGGCGACGATGTCACCGGCACCCACCGACTCGATCTCCTCACGCTTGTTCGCGTGCATCCGGTAGATCTTGCCGATGCGCTCCTTCTTGCCCTTCACCGAGTTGGTGACCTGGGTACCCGCCACGAGGCGGCCCGAGTACACCCGGATGAAGGTGAGCTTGCCCAGGTGGGGGTCGCTCGCAATCTTGAACGCAAGAGCGGCCAGCGGCTCGTCCTCGGAGGGACGCCGCGTGATGACCTGCTCCGAGTCGTTGACGGCGTGACCGTCGATGCCCTCGACGTCCAGCGGCGACGGCAGGTAGCGCACGACCGCGTCGAGCAGGGGCTGCACGCCCTTGTTCTTGAACGCGGTACCGCAGAAAACGGGGGTGACGGTGGTGTCGCCGCCCTTGCCCGAGTTGATGGTGATGCGACGGATCGCCTCGTGCAGCTGGTCCGTGGTGGGCTCCTGGCCCTCCAGGTACAGCTCCATCATCTCTTCGTCGTTCTCGGCGACGGCCTCGAGGAGCTTGCCGCGCCACTCGTCGGCGGCCTCGGCGTGCGTGGCCGGGATGTCGACGGTGTCGTACATCTCGCCCTTGGCGGCCTCGGCGGACCAGACCAGCGCCTTCATGGAGACGAGGTCGATGACGCCCTTGAAGTCCGCCTCGGTGCCGATCGGCAGCTGCATCACGATCGGGGTCGCGCCCAGGCGGTCCACGATCATGTCGACGCAGCGGTGGAACTCCGCACCGGTGCGGTCGAGCTTGTTGACGAAGCAGATACGCGGCACGCCGTAGCGGTCCGCCTGGCGCCAGACGGTCTCGGACTGCGGCTCAACACCGGCAACGCCGTCGAACACCGTCACCGCACCGTCGAGCACGCGCAGCGAACGCTCCACCTCGACGGTGAAGTCGACGTGGCCCGGGGTGTCGATGATGTTGATGGTGTGGTCGACGTCGTTCAGCGGCCAGTGGCAGGTCGTCGCGGCAGACGTGATCGTGATGCCGCGCTCCTGCTCCTGCTCCATCCAGTCCATCGTGGCTGCGCCGTCGTGGACCTCACCGATCTTGTAAGAGACACCGGTGTAGAACAGGATCCGCTCGGTGGTGGTCGTCTTGCCCGCGTCGATGTGGGCCATGATCCCAATGTTGCGGACCTTGGCCAGGTCAAGCGAAGTGGTGGCCATAGTGGCTCAATCTTCTCTCGGTCTCGATGTGGGTAGCGACTACCAGCGGTAGTGCGCGAAGGCCTTGTTGGACTCGGCCATCTTGTGGGTGTCCTCACGCTTCTTGACCGAAGCGCCGAGGCCGTTGGAGGCGTCCAGCAGCTCGTTCATGAGGCGCTCGGTCATGGTCTTCTCACGACGGGCGCGGGAGTAGCCCACGAGCCAGCGCAGCGAGAGCGTGGCGGCACGGCCGGGCTTGACCTCGATCGGAACCTGGTAGGTCGCGCCACCGACACGGCGGGACTTGACCTCAAGGGTCGGCTTGATGTTCTCCAGCGCGCGCTTCAGCGTGATGACCGGGTCGTTGCCGGTCTTCTCACGCAGACCCTCCATGGCGCCGTAAACGATGCGCTCGGCGGTGGAGCGCTTTCCGTTCAGCAGAACCTTGTTGATGAGGGAGGTCACCAGAGGAGAGCTGTAGACCGGGTCGATGATGACCGGGCGCTTCGGGGCGGGGCCCTTACGAGGCATTCTTACTTCTCCTTCTTGGCGCCGTAGCGGCTGCGAGCCTGCTTGCGGTTCTTGACGCCCTGCGTGTCGAGGGAGCCGCGGATGATCTTGTACCGAACACCCGGCAGGTCCTTCACACGGCCGCCACGCACGAGCACGATCGAGTGCTCCTGCAGGTTGTGGCCCTCACCCGGAATGTAAGCGGTGACCTCGATGCCGCTGGTCAGACGCACACGCGCGACCTTACGCAGGGCCGAGTTCGGCTTCTTCGGGGTGGTCGTGAAAACACGCGTGCAGACGCCGCGGCGCTGGGGCGAACCCTCCAGTGCGGGCGTCTTGTTCTTCTCGACCTTGTCCTGCCGGCCCTTGCGGACCAGCTGCTGGATCGTAGGCACCGTTTCTCCGGTTTCTGTGTGCCAGTCTCGGTAAAGCTAACCTGGAACAAACTCCGACCCACGCGGTCGGGTGTGTCGAACACTGCAGACCCCTCGCTGGAACGAGGACGGCGGCAGATTGCGGTGTCGAGACCCGGCTTCCGTACGGACGAGTGCACGCACGGCAGCCCGAGGACACCCCAGGCACAAGGTCAGAGCGTACCTACCGCATGGGCTGCGGTCAAAACAAATGCACACGCGTAGGACACGCCGGGCCCCCACGGCGCTGCGGCCACCGTAGTGCGATCAGCGGCCGTACGGAAGAAGGCTCCACCACCGCACGCGCGCCGTGACGGCGGCTGTGCGGGGCCGCGCCGGGCCGCGGGTGATCCTGCTCACCCGTGCGCCGCCGGAGCCGTCCAGACCCGTTTCCGGGCCCGCGGCACGCCCCGCGCCCTCAGATGTTCGCTATCCCCACCAGCATCATGAAGACGAAGAACAGCAGCCAGCCGCTGATCCCCAGCCAGCCCAGGACCAGCCCGGCGATCGCCTGGCCGTCCCCGCGCTCCCCCGAGCGGCGGATCTCGGCCCGCGCCTTGTGGCCCAGGATGACCGCGGGTATCGACGACAGCCCCCACGTCACCGGGGTGAGGATGCCGCAGACCAGCGCGCCGGTCGCCGACCCGTTCGTGGGCGGCGGCATCTGCTGCACCGGCATGAACGCCGGGGGCACCATGGGCCGGGGCGCGAACTGCGACTGCGGAACCGGGCCCTGTGGCAGATCCGCCACCAGCATCTGCAGCTCGGCGTGGGTCTGTGCCTGGTACGCGCGGCCGATGCGCTGCTCGTACTCCTGTTGCGCGAGCCGTCCCTCGGCGAAACCGGCCTTCAGCACGTCCACCGCACGCTCGCGGTCGGCGTGCGAGGCACGCATCGCCGGGACCTGGCCAGGGCCCTGGGCCGGCTGCCCGCCCTGCCACGGCGCCGGCTGTCCTCCCTGCCACGGCTGGAACGCCACTCTCAACACCTCCCCCATGTAACGCGGTACCCCCATCATTCAGTACGCGCCAGGAGATCGCACGGTTCCCTCCGTGCAGAATCGGGCGCGTCCCTGCGGCGTCCCGGTCACCGCGTACGCACCGGAGCGCTTCCCCGTACGGTACGCCCCGGAACGCCGCAGGGCGGCCACCCCGAGGGGGTGACCGCCCTGCCGCTCACAGCGCGTGTCCGGTCCGGCCGCGTACGGCCGGCCGGGCCCTTACTGGTTGTACGGACCGTAGTCGTAGTCCTCCAGCGGAACCGCCTGGCCGGAGCCGGTGCCGAAGGGCGAGTAGTCGATGTCGTCGTAACCGACGGCCGAGTACATCGCGGCCTTGGCCTCCTCGGTGGGCTCCACCCGGATGTTGCGGTAGCGGGACAGGCCCGTACCGGCCGGGATGAGCTTACCGATGATGACGTTCTCCTTGAGGCCGATCAGGGAGTCCGACTTGGCGTTGATCGCCGCGTCGGTGAGCACCCGGGTCGTCTCCTGGAAGGACGCCGCCGACAGCCAGGACTCGGTGGCCAGCGAAGCCTTGGTGATACCCATCAGCTGCGGACGGCCGGAGGCGGGGTGACCGCCCTCCTGGACCACGCGACGGTTCTCGCCCTCGAACTTCGTACGCTCCACCAGCTCGCCCGGCAGCAGCTCCGCGTCGCCGGACTCGATGATCGTCACACGGCGCAGCATCTGCCGGATGATGATCTCGATGTGCTTGTCGTGGATCGCCACGCCCTGGTTGTTGTAGACCTTCTGGACCTCGCCGACCAGGTGGACCTGGACGGCCCGCTGGCCCAGGATGCGCAGCACGTCGTGCGGGTTGACGGCACCCACGGTCAGCGCCTGGCCGACCTCGACGTGGTCACCCTCGCCCACCAGCAGACGGGCACGCTTGGAGACGCCGTAGGCCGTCTCGTCGCTGCCGTCGTCCGGCGTGACGACGACCTTCTTGGTCTTCTCCGTCTCCTCGATCCGCACGCGGCCGGCGGCCTCGGAGATCGGGGCGACGCCCTTGGGCGTACGGGCCTCGAAGAGCTCGACGACACGCGGCAGACCCAGGGTGATGTCGTCACCCGCCACACCACCGGTGTGGAAGGTACGCATCGTCAGCTGGGTGCCGGGCTCACCGATGGACTGGGCGGCGATGATGCCGACCGCCTCACCGATGTCGACCAGCTTGCCGGTGGCCAGCGAGCGGCCGTAGCAGAAGGCACAGGTGCCGACGGCGGACTCGCAGGTCAGGACCGAGCGGGTCTTGACCTCCTCGACGCCGTGCGCGACGAGCTGGTCGATGAGGACATCGCCCAGGTCGACGTTGGCGGGGCCGATGACCTTGCCGTCCACCACGACGTCCTCGGCGAGCATCCGCGCGTACACGGAGGACTCGACGTCGTCCGCCTTGCGCAGCACGCCGTCGGCGCCCTTGCTGGCGATCCGCAGCTTCAGACCGCGCTCGGTGCCGCAGTCCTCCTCGCGGATGATGACGTCCTGCGAGACGTCCACGAGACGACGGGTCAGGTAACCCGAGTCGGCGGTACGCAGGGCGGTGTCCGCGAGACCCTTACGGGCACCGTGGGTGGAGATGAAGTACTCCAGCACGGACAGACCCTCGCGGAACGAGGCCTTAATCGGACGCGGGATGGTCTCGTTCTTCGCGTTCGACACCAGACCACGCATACCGGCGATCTGCCGCATCTGCATCATGTTTCCTCGGGCACCCGAGTCAACCATCATGAAGATGGGGTTCGTCTTGGGGAAGTTCGCGTTCATCGCCTCGGAGACCTCATTGGTCGCCTTGGTCCAGATGTTGATCAGTTCCTGAGTGCGCTCGTCCTTGGTGATCAGACCGCGCTCGTACTGCTTCTGGACCTTCTCGTCCTGGGCCTCGTAGCCCGCGACGATGGCCTTCTTGGCCTCCGGCACGACGATGTCCGAGACCGCGACGGTGACACCGGAACGGGTCGCCCAGTGGAAACCGGACGCCTTCAGGTTGTCGAGCGTCGCCGCCACGATGACCTTCGGGTAGCGCTCGGCCAGGTCGTTGACGATCGCGGAGAGCTGCTTCTTGCCCACCGAGTAGTCGACGAACGGGTAGTCCTCGGGCAGCAGCTCGTTGAAGAGCGCGCGGCCCAGGGTCGTCCGCAGGCGGAAGCTGTCACCCTGCTGCCACTCGGGCTCGCCCTCTTCCTGCACCGGCGGGGTCCAGCCACGCGGCGGGACGGTGCCGATCGGGAAGCGGATGTCGACCTTCGCCTGGAGCGACAGCTCCCGGTTGTCGAAGGCCATGATCGCCTCGGCGACCGAGCCGAAGGACCGGCCCTCGCCGATGACCTTGCGCTCCGCCTCGTCGGTGGTGAGGAAGAACAGGCCCAGCACCATGTCCTGGGTCGGCATGGTGACCGGACGGCCGTCGGCCGGCTTGAGGATGTTGTTCGAGGACAGCATCAGGATGCGGGCCTCGGCCTGCGCCTCCGCGGACAGCGGCAGGTGCACGGCCATCTGGTCACCGTCGAAGTCCGCGTTGAACGCGGTGCACACGAGCGGGTGAATCTGAATGGCCTTGCCCTCGACCAGCTGCGGCTCGAAGGCCTGGATGCCGAGGCGGTGCAGGGTGGGCGCACGGTTCAGCAGAACCGGGTGCTCGGCGATGACCTCTTCGAGGACGTCGTAGACGACCGTGCGGCCGCGCTCGACCATCCGCTTGGCGCTCTTGATGTTCTGCGCGTGGTTCAGGTCCACCAGGCGCTTCATCACGAACGGCTTGAAGAGCTCCAGCGCCATGGCCTTCGGCAGACCGCACTGGTGCAGCTTCAGCTGCGGACCGACGACGATCACGGAACGCGCGGAGTAGTCCACACGCTTGCCGAGCAGGTTCTGACGGAAACGGCCCTGCTTGCCCTTCAGCATGTCGCTGAGGGACTTCAGCGGGCGGTTGCCGGGACCGGTGACCGGGCGACCGCGGCGGCCGTTGTCGAACAGCGCGTCGACGGCCTCCTGCAGCATCCGCTTCTCGTTGTTCACGATGATCTCGGGGGCACCGAGGTCAAGGAGACGCTTGAGGCGGTTGTTGCGGTTGATCACGCGGCGGTACAGGTCGTTCAGGTCGGAGGTCGCGAAGCGGCCACCGTCCAGCTGCACCATCGGACGCAGGTCCGGCGGGATGACCGGGATGCAGTCCAGCACCATGCCGTTGGGGCTGTTGCGGGTCTGCAGGAACGCGGAGACGACCTTCAGGCGCTTGAGCGCACGGGTCTTCTTCTGGCCCTTGCCGGTACGGATGATCTCGCGGAGCTTCTCGGCCTCTTCGTCGAGGTCGAAGGACTCCAGACGCTTCTGCAGCGCGGCCGCGCCCATGCCGCCCATGAAGTACGTGCCGAAGCGGTCACGCAGCTCGCGGTAGAGCAGCTCGTCGCCCTCCAGGTCCTGGACCTTGAGGTTCTTGAAGCGGCTCCACACCTCGTCGAGGCGGTCGATCTCGCGCTGCGCGCGGTCGCGCAGCTGCTTCATCTCACGCTCGGCGCCCTCGCGCACCTTGCGGCGCACGTCCGCCTTGGCGCCCTCGGCCTCCAGCTCGGCCAGGTCGGTCTCAAGCTTCTTGGCGCGGGCTTCCAGGTCGGCGTCGCGGCGCTGCTCGATCTGCTGGCGCTCGACGGAGACGTGGGCCTCCAGCGAGGGCAGGTCGCGCGTACGGCGCTCCTCGTCCACCCACGTGATCATGTAGGCGGCGAAGTAGATGACCTTTTCCAGGTCCTTCGGGGCGAGGTCGAGCAGGTAGCCCAGCCGCGACGGAACACCCTTGAAGTACCAGATGTGCGTGACGGGGGCAGCCAGCTCGATGTGGCCCATCCGCTCACGGCGCACCTTGGCGCGAGTGACCTCGACGCCACAGCGCTCGCAGATGATGCCCTTGAAGCGGACACGCTTGTACTTGCCGCAGTAGCACTCCCAGTCCCGGGTCGGACCGAAGATCTTCTCGCAGAAGAGCCCGTCCTTTTCCGGCTTGAGGGTGCGGTAGTTGATGGTCTCCGGCTTCTTGACCTCACCGTGGGACCACTGTCGGATGTCGTCCGCGGTCGCCAGGCCGATCCGCAGCTCGTCGAAGAAGTTGACGTCGAGCACTGTCGTCAATCCCTCTTTCAGGGTCGTGCCCTTCGCGTAAGCGAAAAAATGGGCTCTACATCATGGTCTGTACGGGTCCGGGGCGACCGGGGCTCCTTGGGGGAAGGAGCCCCGGCCAGGCCCGTCAGACCTCTTCGACGCTGCTCGGCTCGCGCCGGGACAGGTCGATACCGAGCTCCTCCGCGGCGCGGAAGACATCCTCGTCCGTGTCGCGCATCTCGATGGACATGCCGTCCGAGGACAGCACCTCCACGTTCAGGCAGAGCGACTGCATTTCCTTGATGAGCACCTTGAAGGACTCGGGAATGCCGGGCTCGGGGATGTTCTCGCCCTTGACGATCGCCTCGTAGACCTTCACGCGGCCGGTCACGTCGTCGGACTTGATCGTCAGCAGCTCCTGGAGGGCGTACGCGGCGCCGTAAGCCTCCAGCGCCCACACCTCCATCTCACCGAAGCGCTGGCCACCGAACTGGGCCTTACCACCCAGCGGCTGCTGGGTGATCATCGAGTACGGACCGGTCGAACGCGCGTGCAGCTTGTCGTCCACCAGGTGGTGGAGCTTCAGGATGTACATGTACCCGACCGAGATCGGGTCCGGGAACGGCTCACCGGAACGGCCGTCGAACATCCGGGCCTTGCCGGTGTCCTTGACCATCCGCTCGCCGTCGCGGTTCGGCAGCGTGGAGTCGAACAGACCAGCGAGCTCGTCCTCGCGCGCACCGTCGAAGACCGGGGTCGCGACGTTGGTGCGGGGCGCGACCTCGTCGGCGCCGATCGCCTGGAGACGCTTCTGCCAGTCGGCGTCGCCCTCGACCTTCCAGCCCTGGCTGGCGAGCCAGCCGAGGTGGATCTCCAGGACCTGACCCGGGTTCATTCGGGACGGGACACCCAGCGGGTTGAGGATGATGTCGACCGGGGTGCCGTCCTCCAGGAACGGCATGTCCTCGACCGGCAGGATCTTGGAGATGACGCCCTTGTTGCCGTGGCGGCCGGCGAGCTTGTCACCGTCGGTGATCTTGCGCTTCTGCGCCACGTAGACGCGGACCAGCTGGTTCACGCCCGGGGGCAGCTCGTCGCCCTCTTCACGGTCGAAGACGCGGACGCCGATGACCTTGCCGATCTCGCCGTGCGGGACCTTCAGCGAAGTGTCACGGACCTCACGGGCCTTCTCACCGAAGATGGCGCGCAGCAGGCGCTCCTCCGGGGTCAGCTCGGTCTCGCCCTTGGGCGTGACCTTGCCGACGAGGATGTCGCCGGCGACGACCTCGGCACCGATCCGGATGATGCCGCGCTCGTCGAGGTCCGAGAGGACCTCCTCGGAGACGTTCGGGATGTCCCGGGTGATCTCCTCCGGGCCCAGCTTGGTGTCCCGGGCGTCGACCTCGTGCTCCTCGATGTGGATCGAGGACAGGACGTCGTCCTGCACGAGGCGCTGCGACAGGATGATCGCGTCCTCGTAGTTGTGGCCCTCCCAGGGCATGAAGGCGACGAGCAGGTTCTTGCCCAGCGCCATCTCGCCCTCCTCCGTGG
Source organism: Streptomyces sp. NPDC033221 (assembly GCF_055577005.1). Lineage (NCBI taxonomy): Bacteria > Bacillati > Actinomycetota > Actinomycetes > Kitasatosporales > Streptomycetaceae > Streptomyces > Streptomyces sp. NPDC033221. The sequence goes on from NZ_JBVIQN010000004.1 coordinate 246,297, forward strand.
AGGGACCGTCGGCGAGCACCTGGCCGACGACGACGCGCGCGCCCTCGTCCACGACGACCTTCTGGTTGAAGGAGGTGCCCTGGTTGGAGCGGGTGAACTTGGCGACGCGGTACGTGGTGTACGTGCCGTCGTCGTTGGCGACGGTGATGTAGTCCGCGGAGACCTCCTGGACCACACCGTCCTTCTCGGCCTTGATGACGTCACCGGCGTCGACCGCGCAGCGGTACTCCATGCCGGTGCCGACCAGCGGGGCCTCCGCCTTGATCAGCGGCACGGCCTGGCGCATCATGTTCGATCCCATGAGCGCGCGGTTGGCGTCGTCGTGCTCCAGGAAGGGGATCATGGCGGTCGCGGCCGACACCATCTGGCGCGGCGAGACGTCCATGTAGTCCACGTCCTCGCGGGCGGCGAGGTCGACCTCACCACCGCGGCGGCGGCACATGACGCGGCCTTCGGCGAACTCCATGTCCTCGGTGAGGGGAGCGTTCGCCTGCGCGATGAGGAAGCGGTCTTCCTCGTCGGCGGTCAGGTAGTCGACCTGCTCGGTGACCCGGCCCTCGACGACCTTGCGGTACGGGGTCTCGATGAAGCCGAAGACGTTGACGCGGCCGTACGAGGCGAGCGAACCGATCAGACCAATGTTGGGGCCTTCGGGCGTCTCGATCGGGCACATACGGCCGTAGTGCGAGGGGTGCACGTCACGGACGTCCAGGCCGGCCCGCTCACGGGAGAGACCACCGGGGCCCAGCGCGGACAGACGGCGCTTGTGGGTCAGGCCCGACAGCGGGTTCGTCTGGTCCATGAACTGGGACAGCTGGCTGGTGCCGAAGAACTCCTTGATGGAGGCGACGACCGGCCGGATGTTGATCAGGGTCTGCGGCGTGATCGCCTCGACGTCCTGGGTGGTCATGCGCTCGCGCACGACACGCTCCATACGGGCGAGACCCGTACGGACCTGGTTCTGGATCAGCTCGCCGACATTGCGCAGGCGGCGGTTGCCGAAGTGGTCGATGTCGTCGGTCTCGACGACGATCTCCCGGCCGCTCTCGCCCATCGTCTCGGTCTCGCCGGCGTGCAGCTTGACCAGGTACTTGATGGTGGCGATGACGTCGTCGGTGGTCAGCACGCCCGCGTCGAGGGGCTCCTCGCCGCCGAGCTTCTTGTTGACCTTGTAGCGGCCGACCTTCGCGAGGTCGTAGCGCTTCGGGTTGAAGTAGAGGTTCTCCAGCAGCGTCTGCGCGGCCTCGCGCGTCGGCGGCTCGCCCGGGCGCAGCTTGCGGTAGATGTCGAGCAGCGCGTCGTCCTGGCCCTGGGTGTGGTCCTTCTCCAGGGTGGCGCGCATCGACTCGTACTCGCCGAACTCCTCCAGGATCTGCTCGGTCGTCCAGCCGAGGGCCTTGAGGAGGACGGTCACGGACTGCTTGCGCTTGCGGTCGATGCGCACACCGACCATGTCGCGCTTGTCGATCTCCATCTCGAGCCAGGCACCCCGGGACGGGATGATCTTGGCCGTGAAGATGTCCTTGTCGGACGTCTTGTCGATCTGGCTGTCGAAGTAGACGCCCGGCGAGCGGACCAGCTGCGAGACGACGACACGCTCGGTGCCGTTGATGCAGAAGGTGCCCTTGTTGGTCATGAGCGGGAAGTCGCCCATGAAGACCGTCTGGGACTTGATCTCGCCGGTCTCGTTGTTGGTGAACTCGGCGGTGACGAAGAGCGGAGCCGCGTACGTGAAGTCGCGCTCCTTGCACTCGTCGATGGAGTTCTTCGGGGGCTCGAATCGGTGGTCGCGGAACGTCAGCGACATCGACCCGGAGAAGTCCTCGATCGGGGAGATCTCTTCGAAGATCTCCTCCAGACCGGACTTGGTGGGGACGTCCTGACCACTTTCCAGCGCAGCCTCGACGCGACCCTTCCATGCGGCATTGCCGAGCAGCCAGTCGAAGCTTTCGGTCTGCAGCGCAAGGAGGTTCGGAACCCCGAGGGGCTCCTTGATCTTCGCAAAAGAGATGCGCAGCGGGGCGGTGCTGTCGCCGTTGTTCGTATTGGCAGTCGAGGCGTTGCGCGAGGCGGCCAAGAGGGGGTCCTTCCGAGGGCTCGGACTCACTACGCGCGTACCGGTCCCGGACCGAACACAGCCGGAGGAAAGGCCCAGGTCAGGGCGGATCAGTCGGCATTGCTCGGGCTCGGGTATGCCCCTGGTGACGGGCAGGGAGCAGCTAACAGGCAGCGCAAAGGGTCAGTGTAGCCACTCGGCACACTGATGTCCAGAGCGAGTTTCCGGAGACCGGTTCAGCACCGTGATACCGATCTTCTCCCTCCGGTAGGCGGCACCCTCCGTGACGGAGGTACCCCTCTTCGTTCTTCTCAATGCCCAACGTCTTATGCCTGCCACGAGCCGTGCGCCAACAGGCGCACCCCGATGCTTCCCTCTTCGCCGGCGATCCATGCCTCGAACCCGGATCGCTTCTGACGTCGCGTCCTGAGAATTGCGCGCTGCGTGCGGTTCGTCAAGGCCCCCCACCCACTGGAAGATCGTCACGGGGTGCACGGCCGGGCAACGAAGATCACCATACTCGCACGGAAGGGCGGGACGGCGCAGCCGCGGCCCGAACGCCCGAAGGCGACCACCCGCATGGGTGATCGCCTTCAGGTTTGCGAAGAGTCAGCAGACTCGTCGGGTCACTTGACCTCGACGGAGGCGCCGGCGCCCTTGAGGGCCTCGGCGGCCTTCTCCGCGGCGTCCTTGGCGACCTTCTCGAGGACCGGCTTCGGGGTGCCGTCGACGAGGTCCTTGGCCTCCTTCAGACCCAGCGAGGTCAGCTCACGCACGACCTTGATGACCTGGATCTTCTTGTCGCCGGCACCGGTGAGGATGACGTCGAACTCGTCCTGCTCCTCGGCGGCGGCGGCGTCGCCACCACCCTGGGCCGGGGCGGCAACGACGGCGGCCGGGGCGGCAGCCTCGACGTCGAACTTCTCCTCGAACTTCTTCACGAAGTCGGAGAGCTCGAGCAGGGTCATCTCCTCGAACTGGGCCAGCAGTTCGTCCTGGGTGAGCTTCGCCATGGTGGCGGTCCTTCCACTAATTCGGCTGGTGCCGGATGTACATTGCGGCGGGCGTGCTGAGCAGACGTGCCCGCTGGACTGCGAAGTGGTTACTCCGCGGCCTCGGCGGGAGCCGGCTCACCGGCACCGCCCTGCTCGACCTTGCTGCGAAGAGCTTCCGCGGTGCGGACCATCTTCGTGAGCGGGGCCTGGAAGGTCGCCGCGGCCTTGGCCATGGACGCCTTCATGCCACCCGCCAGCTTGGCGAGCAGAACCTCGCGGGACTCGAGGTCCGCAAGCTTCTTGATCTCGTCGGCGGACAGCGCCCTGCCGTCGAGGACACCGCCCTTGATGACGAGAGAGGGGTTTTCCTTGGCGAAGTCACGAAGACCCTTTGCCGCCTCGACCGGGTCACCGGTCACGAAGGCGACAGCCGTCGAGCCATTGAGGTGCTCGTCCAGCGTGATCCCGGCCTCATTGGCCGCAATCTTGGTCAGCGTGTTCTTCACCACACGGTACTGAGCGTTGTCACCGAGCGAACGGCGCAGCTGCTTGAGCTGAGCGACGGACAGTCCGGTGTACGCGGTCACAACAGCGGCGTTGGAGTTACGGAGCTTCTCCGTGATCTCCTCGACGGCTGCGACCTTGTCGGGCCTCGCCATGAGCCTCGGCCTCCTTCCGGGTGATGAGGACCGCGCAGAAGGGGCTGGGCAAAACAAACGCCCCGGCGCAGGCGCACGGGGCATGGCTCGACCGGGCGAAAAAACACTTCGTCCGGGAGTTCTTCCTCGTCCACCTGCGCAGGCCGTCCGCAGCTAGCGGATCCTTCGGTTCCGTACGCCCGTGAAGGCGCACAGAGACAACCAGCGGTCTTTGGCTTCTTCGCTACGGTACGCGAACGGCCGTCGCGCAGGCAAATCCGCCCCCGGGCCCGGCGGCGCGAGGCTCACCGGGCCCAGGGGCGGCGGGGTCGGCAGGCGTCAGCTCGCCAGGCCGCCGCCGCCCGAAGCGCCGAGCTTGCTCGCGTCGGTGACCTGCGAGGCCGGCGGCTCCTCGGCCGCGACCTTGGTGCCGTAGTCCGAGTAGTAGACCGTGGAGTCCAGGCCGCCCTGGTTGTTCTGGGCCTGCTCACGCTTCTTGACGAGCAGGTTGTCCGGGCCGATCCACAGGTCGATCGTCTCGTTCTTCGTGCCGGACTGCTTGAGCATGTCCTCCAGCGCCTTCATGTCCTTCTCGCTGAAGTTCTTGGAGGCCTGCATCCGGCTCAGCTCGGCCACGTCGATGACGGCGGTGTACCGGGTCGCCTGGACCCCGCGTACGTCCTCCGTACCGGCCTTCTTGGCCTTGCCCGACGCGATGACCAGCTCCATGGAGCGCGTCGGGTTGTTGTTCTGCATCTGGTCCTTGATCAGCGCACCCGCCGCGGACTTCTTCGCCAGCGCGTCGTAGTCGTACTTCATCCACGGCTTGCCGCCGATGCCGAGGTTGATGAACATTGCCTCGGGCGTGTAGACGGCCTTCATGGGCTTTCCGCCGCCCATGCCGCCCTGCTGGGATATCTCGACGTTCATCCGCAGGCCGTTGGACCAGTCCATGGCGCCCTTGAGGGACTGCGTGGCGCCGCCCATCTTGTTCTCGCCCTCGACCTTGGCCGAGTTCTCCGAACCGGTCTTCTCGGAGGCCGTCCGCAGCGCCGCCGCGGCGGCCTGGACCGGCGAGCCGCCGCCCGCGTCGCCGCCGCCGCCCGCCTTGTTGCCGCCGTCCTTGCCGCCGCACGCGGTCAGGCCCGCCATCATGACGACGCCGGCCGCGACCGCGGTGATCCGCGCAGTACGCACGTGTGTCTCCCCGTTGTAGATCAGCTTTACGACTGCGGGTGAGCGTAGTGCAGAGGGGTGACAGCGCCCCGGGCCGGGCCCCGCGACGCCCCGTACGGCCGGTGGTGCCGCTTTTGCCGTACCGAGCCGCCTCCGGGCCACCTACGGACGCTCCCGGGCGCCGTGCGCGGCCCTGAGCCGTCCTGCGCCCTTGCCCCTGCCCCTGCCCCTACAACGCGTGGGGCCCCGCACCTCAAATGAGGTGCGGGGCCCGACGTACGCGTACGCGCGTGCCTGCCGTCAGACTCAGACGGCGAGCACGTCCTCCTCGACGAGGAGGTTGCGGGTGCGGTTGGAGTCGACCGGGACGCCGGGGCCCATCGTGGTGGCGATGGTGGCCTTCTTGATGTAGCGGCCCTTGGCGGCGGACGGCTTGAGACGGTTGATCTCCTCCAGCGCCGCAGCGTAGTTCTCCACCAGCTTGGTGTCGTCGAAGGACACCTTGCCGATGATGAAGTGGAGGTTCGCGTGCTTGTCCACGCGGAACTCGATCTTGCCGCCCTTGATGTCGGTGACAGCCTTGGCGACGTCCGGGGTGACGGTGCCGGTCTTCGGGTTCGGCATCAGACCACGGGGACCGAGCACGCGGCCGAGGCGGCCGACCTTGCCCATGAGGTCCGGCGTGGCGACGACGGCGTCGAAGTCCAGACGGCCCTTGGAGACCTCGTCGATCAGTTCGTCGGAGCCGACGATGTCGGCGCCCGCGGCTTCCGCTGCCGCAGCACGGTCGCCGGTCGCGAAGACCAGGACCCGGGCGGTCTTACCGGTGCCGTGCGGAAGGTTCACGGTGCCACGGACCATCTGGTCGGCCTTGCGCGGGTCGACACCCAGACGCATGGCGACCTCGACGGTCGCGTCGAACTTGGCCGCGGAGGTCTCCTTGGCCAGACGGACGGCCTCGAGCGGGGCGTACAGACGCTCCCGGTCGATCTTCGCGTCCGCGTTGCGAAGAGTCTTGCTGCGCTTCACTGCTGCTCCTGAATGGTGGCGATGGAGTCGTGGTGCGGGCCAGCGCCTGGCCCTGCCACGTGCCCCGTGATGCGGCGGGTGCCGCGGGGCGGATGCGGGGTGGCTGTCAGCCCTCGACCGTGATGCCCATGGAACGGGCGGTGCCGGCGATGATCTTCGACGCGGCGTCCAGGTCGTTGGCGTTCAGGTCGGGCATCTTGGTGGTGGCGATCTCGCGGACCTGGTCGGCCGTGATCTTGGCGACCTTGGTCTTGTGCGGCTCGCCGGAGCCCTTCTCCACGCCCGCGGCCTTCAGGATCATCTTCGAGGCCGGCGGGGTCTTGGTGATGAAGGTGAAGGAACGGTCTTCGTAGACCGTGATCTCCACCGGGATGACCCAACCGCGCTGCGACTCGGTCGCGGCGTTGTAGGCCTTGCAGAACTCCATGATGTTGACGCCGTGCTGACCCAGCGCGGGGCCGACCGGCGGAGCCGGGTTCGCGGCACCGGCCTGGATCTGGAGCTTGATGAGCCCCGTGACCTTCTTCTTCTTGGGAGGCATGCTCTCTCCGGGTCCTAGTGAGAGGTTTTTCGCCAGACCATCCGGTCATCCGGATGGAGGCATACCGCACAACGATAACGGGTATAGAGGTGCGGCCAAAAACCGAGCAGGTCAGACGGTCCCCGAGGGGCTCGTCTGACCTGTTCGGAAGCTCTGGTTCCAGAAGGTGTCAGTTCTTCTGGATCTGGTCGAAGCTCAGCTCGACCGGGGTCTCGCGGCCGAAGATCTCGACGAGGCCCTTGACCTTCTTCGAGTCGGCGTTGATCTCGTTGATCGTGGCCTGCAGCGTGGCGAACGGGCCGTCCGTGACGGTGACCGAGTCGCCCACCTCGAAGTCCAGCACCTGGACCTCGACCTTGCGGGACGGCGCCGGCTTGCCCTCGGCCTCGGCGGCCTCCTTGGCGGCCTTCTCCTCGGCCTCCGGGGCGAGCATCTTGACGATCTCGTCGAGGGTCAGCGGGTACGGGTCGTAGGCGTTGCCCACGAAGCCGGTGACGCCCGGCGTGTTGCGCACGACGCCCCAGGACTCGTTCGTCAGGTCCATGCGCACGAGCACGTAGCCCGGGAGCTTGTTCTGGCGGACGTTCTTGCGCTCGCCGTTCTTGATCTGGACGATCTCTTCCTCGGGGACCTCGGCCTGGTAGATGAAGTCCTCGACGTTGAGCGAGACGGCGCGCTGCTCCAGGTTGGCCTTCACGCGCTTCTCGTAGCCCGCGTAGGTGTGGATGACGTACCACTCGCCCGGCAGGGTGCGCAGCTCCTCGCGGAGCGCGGCGATCGGGTCGACCGGCTCGGTGTCCTCGGCCGGCTCCTCGTCCGCGTCCTGGGCCGCCGCGTCCTCGGCGGTCTCCGCCTCGTCGGAGTCGGCGGTCTCGTCGTCCTCGTCCTCGACGCTCACCGCGGCCTCCTCGGCGGGCTCGCCCGCCTCGGCGTCCTCGGTGTCGAGCTCGTCGGCCGTGTCGGCGCCCTCGACGATCTCGCGAGCGGCCTCTTCGTCGGCAATCGCCGCAGCGTCGCCCTCGACCTCGGCCGAGGCAGCCGCGTCAACGTCGGCCGCTGCCGTCTCGACGGAGTCGGCGGCGTCGTTCAGGTTCGGGTCAGACACGGTGGCTGCTTCTTCCTGGCTTCAAGGGGTTGAACATGCAAAGGGGCGCCCGCAAAGGCGCCCTTCGCGGGATCAGCCGAAGACGTACTTGACGGCCTCGTTGAATCCCAAGTCAATCACGGTTACGAGACCGATGACGATGACGACGAAGACGATCACCACGGTGGTGTACGTCGAGAGCTGGCCCCGCGTGGGCCAGACGACCTTGCGGAGCTCGGCGATGATCTGCCGGTAGAAAAGCGCAAGGCGGGCGAACGGGCCCTTCTTGCCGCGCTTGCCGCCGCGGCGGGGCTTCTTGGAGTCCGCGGACTCGTCGTCGGAACGACCGCGCTCAGGCATGTCGATGGAGCCCAGGGCGTCCGTCACTCGTCCTCACCTGAATCCGGGTCGTTGCCGTGCCGCGCCCGGTAGAGCCGCACGGCGGTGCATTTCAGTACGTACGCGTGCACGCGCCTCGGTGACGAGTGCGTGTAGCAGGGCCGGAGGGACTTGAACCCCCAACCGCTGGTTTTGGAGACCAGTGCTCTACCAATTGAGCTACGACCCTTTGTGGTTTCCCCAACCTACCGCATCCCGACCACTGCACCAGGTGCGTGGACGCCTGCGCCCTGTTGGGGGCCAACGGTCAGCGAGTGTACGTGCTTCGCGGCCGGGCGTCGAACAGAAAGCCCCGGAGCGGCACCTCCAAACCCGTGTGCCCGCCCCCGCGGCGGTCTGGGAACATGCAGTACATGAGCGCTACTCCTCCCGCACAGTCCCCCACCGACCGTCGGGTGTCGGCCCGCGTCGGGGCGATCTCCGAGTCCGCGACCCTCGCCGTGGACGCCAAGGCGAAGGCCCTCAAGGCCGCCGGGCGTCCGGTGATCGGCTTCGGCGCCGGCGAGCCCGACTTCCCCACTCCGGACTACATCGTCGAGGCCGCCGTCGAGGCGTGCCGCAACCCGAAGTTCCACCGCTACACCCCGGCCGGCGGCCTGCCCGAGCTGAAGGCCGCGATCGCGGCGAAGACGCTGCGCGACTCGGGTTACGAGGTCGAGGCGGCGAACGTGCTGGTCACCAACGGTGGCAAGCAGGCGATCTACGAGGCGTTCGCGGCGATCCTGGACCCGGGCGACGAGGTCATCGTGCCGGCCCCGTACTGGACCACCTATCCGGAGTCGATCCGGCTGGCGGGCGGCGTGCCGGTGGAGGTGGTGGCCGACGAGACCACCGGTTACCGGGTGTCCGTGGAGCAGCTGGAGGCGGCCCGTACGGACCGTACGAAGGTGCTGCTGTTCGTCTCGCCGTCCAACCCGACCGGCGCGGTCTACACCCGCGAGCAGGTCGAGGCGGTGGGCCGCTGGGCCGCCGGGCACGGCCTGTGGGTCCTGACGGACGAGATCTACGAGCACCTGGTCTACGGCGACGCGGAGTTCTCCTCGCTGCCGGTGGTGGTGCCGGAGCTGCGCGAGAAGTGCATCATCGTCAACGGCGTGGCCAAGACGTACGCGATGACCGGCTGGCGGGTGGGCTGGGCCATCGGCCCGAAGGACGTGATCAAGGCCGCGGCGAACCTCCAGTCGCACGCCACCTCCAACGTCTCCAACGTGGCGCAGGCCGCGGCCATCGCCGCGGTCTCCGGCGACCTGACGGCCGTCGAGGAGATGAAGGTCGCCTTCGACCGGCGCCGCAAGACGATGGTGCGGATGCTCAACGAGATCGAGGGCGTGCTGTGCCCCGAGCCGGAGGGCGCGTTCTACGCGTACCCGTCGGTCAAGGGCCTGCTCGGCAAGGAGATCCGCGGCAAGCGTCCGCAGACCAGCGTGGAGCTGGCCGAGCTGATCCTGGAGGAGGCCGAGGTCGCGGTCGTCCCGGGTGAGGCGTTCGGCACCCCGGGCTACCTGCGCCTGTCGTACGCGCTCGGTGACGAGGACCTGGTCGAGGGCATCTCGCGGGTCCAGAAGCTGCTGGCCGAGGCCAAGTAGCCACAGCGGCGGATGCGCGGGCCCCGGGGCTTCCCCGGGGCCCGCATCTGCTTTCGGGCGGGCGCTCGTTCGGGAAAGGGCCTACCGGCGCGTCGGGCCCGTACGGCAAGATCCTGGGATGGAACGTGTACGCGATGTCCGAGGGCTGCCCAAGGCCCACCTGCACCTGCACTTCACGGGGTCGATGCGGCCGTCGACCCTGCTGGAGCTCGCCGACAAGTACGGCGTGCACCTGCCGGAGGCCCTGAAGGGCGGCGAGCCGCCGAAGCTGCGGGCCACGGACGAGCGCGGCTGGTTCCGCTTCCAGCGGCTGTACGACATCGCGCGCTCCTGTCTGCGCTCCCCGGAGGACATCCGGCGGCTGGTCCTGGAGGCCGCCGAGGAGGACGTCCGGGACGGCTCGGGCTGGCTGGAGATCCAGGTCGACCCGACCTCGTACGCGCCCCGGCTGGGCGGGCTGATCCCGGCGCTGGAGATCATCCTGGACGCGGTCCACACGGCGTCCCGCGACACCGGCCTCGGAATACGGGTCCTGGTGGCCGCCAACCGTATGAAGCACCCCCTGGACGCCCGTACGCTCGCCCGGCTCGCGGTCCGCTACGCCGACCGCGGGGTGATCGGTTTCGGGCTCTCCAACGACGAGCGGCGGGGTTTCGCACGCGATTTCGACCGGGCCTTCGCCATCGCCCGTGAGGGCGGGCTGCTGGCGGCGCCGCACGGCGGCGAGCTGTCCGGTCCTTCGAGCGTGCGGGACTGCCTGGACGACCTGCACGCGTCCCGGGTCGGCCACGGCGTGCGGGCCGCGGAGGACCCGGTGCTGCTGCGGCGGCTGGCCGAGCGCGGGGTGACCTGCGAGGTCTGCCCGGCGTCGAACGTGGCCCTGGGCGTCTACGAGAAGCCGGAGGACGTACCGCTGCGGACCCTGTACGACGCCGGCGTCCCGATGGCGCTGGGCGCCGACGACCCGCTGCTGTTCGGCTCCCGGCTGGCGGAGCAGTACGAGATCGCGCGCACGGCGCACGGCTTCTCGGACGCGGAGCTGGCCGCGCTGGCCCGCCAGTCGGTACGGGGCTCGCGGGCGCCGGACGGCGTGCAGCGGGAGCTGCTGGCGGGCGTGGACGCGTGGCTGGGAGAAGGCTGAGCCTCCGGGCCCCGACGCGTCCTGCCCCTGGGGCCCCGACGCGTCCTAAAGGGTGACGCCGACCGTCACCGGCTCGTTGACCAGCGTGACGCCGAAGGCCGCGCGGACGCCCTCGCGGACCTCGCGGGCCAGCGCGAGGAGGTCCTCGGTGGTGGCCTCGCCGCGGTTGGTGAGGGCGAGGGTGTGCTTGGTGGAGATGCGGGCCGGGCCGTCGCCGTAGCCCTTGGTGAAGCCGGCGCGGTCGATGAGCCAGGCGGCCGAGGTCTTCACGCGGCCCTCCCCCGCCGGGAAGGCGGGCGGGATGACGTCCGCGCCGAGGCGCTCGTGGACGCGGGCGAGGAAGTCCGCGTGCTGGGCCTCGGTGAGGACCGGGTTGGTGAAGAAGGAGCCCGCCGACCAGGTGTCGTGGTCCTCCGGGTCCAGGACCATGCCCTTGCCGGCCCGCAGCTTGAGCACGGTCTCGCGGGCGTCGGCGGCAGGCACCCGGTCGCCCGCCGCCACGCCGAGGGTGCGGGCGGTCTCCGCGTACTTGACCGGCGCGGACAGCCCGCCCGCGTCCTCCAGGGCGAAGCGCACGCGCAGGACGACGAACCGGTCGGGGTGCTCCTTGAAGCGGCTGTGGCGGTACGAGAACGCGCACTCGGCGTTCGAAAGGGTCACGGTCTCGCCCGCCGTGCGGTCGTACGCGACCACTTCGGTGATCGTGGAGGACACTTCCTGGCCGTACGCGCCCACGTTCTGAATGGGCGTGGCACCTGCCGAACCCGGGATACCGGCCAGGCACTCGACGCCCGCGAGCCCCGCCTCGACCGTACGGGCCACCGCGTCCGACCAGTTCTCGCCCGCGGCCAGCGTCAGATCGGTGCCGTCCAGGGTGAAGCCGCGGGTGGCGATGCGCAGCGCGGTGCCCTCGAAGCCCTTGTCGCCGATGACCAGGTTGCTGCCGCCGCCGATGACGAGCAGCGGCGTACCGGACGCGTCGGCCTCGCGGACGGCCGCGATCACCTCGTCGTCCGTGGTGGCGGTGAGCAGCCGGGTGGCCGGACCGCCGAGGCGGAAGGTGGTCAGCGGGGCGAGGGGAGCATCGGTGAGTTCCTGCACGGGCTCAAGGGTACGGGGGCGGTCCCGCCGCTCCGGCGGGGCCGCCCCCGTGCAGTGACGATCACTCACCTCAGGCGAGCCGCACCACCGCGCGTGACATCCCGAGCACCTTCTGCCCGGCGCTGGTCGCGGTCAGGTCGACCCGGACCGTACGGGCCTGGTCGTCCAGCTTGGCCGCGACCTTGGCGCTGACCTCGATGACCGCGCCCTCGTCGTCGTTGGGCACCACGACGGGCTTGGTGAAGCGCACGCCGTACTCGACGACGGCGCCCGGGTCGCCGGTCCAGTCGGTGACCACCCGGACCGCCTCGGCCATGGTGAACATGCCGTGGGCGATGACGTCGGGCAGGCCGACCTCCTTGGCGAACTTCTCGTTCCAGTGGATCGGGTTGAAGTCGCCGGAGGCGCCCGCGTACCGCACGAGCGTGGCACGGGTCACAGGAAAGGTCTGCGCCGGGAGTTCGGTGCCGGTCTCGACGTCGTCGTAAGAGATCTTCGCCGCCATCGCGTCAGCCCTCCTGCCCGGCGGCGCGCGCCACCAGTTTGGTGAAAGCGGTCACCACGTGCTCGCCCGCTTCGTCGTGCACCTCACCACGGATATCGAGAAAGTCGTTTCCCGCCATGGATTTGATCGCCTGGATGGTCGAGGTGACCGTCAGCCGGTCACCTGCGCGCACCGGCCGGGTGTAGACGAATTTCTGGTCGCCGTGCACCACCCGGCTGTAATCGAGACCCAGCTGCGGGTCTTCGACCACCTGTCCGGCGGCCCGGAAGGTGATGGAGAACACAAAGGTCGGCGGGGCGATCACATCGGGGTGACCGAGCGCCCTGGCGGCTTCGGCGTCGGTGTACGCCGGGGCCGGATCCCCGATCGCCTCGGCGAATTCGCGGATCTTCTCCCGGCCGACCTCGTAAGGAGCGGTGGCCGGGTAGCTCCGCCCGACAAAGGACTGGTCGAGCGCCATGGGCTCGCAACCTCCCTGAACTGGTCCCTGCAAAGAACCTGACCTTGACATACCGGCAGGCCGGCGCGGCGGGCGGGCACCGTGCCGCGCGCCGCCGTCATCGCACCACAAACGCCGCGAGGCCGCCCCCAAGGACTGGGGACGGCCTCGCGGACGAGCCTGGTGTTATCGCGTCTCGCGGTGCGCGGTGTGCGAGTTGCAGCGCGGGCAGTGCTTCTTCATCTCAAGACGGTCCGGGTCGTTACGCCGGTTCTTCTTGGTGATGTAGTTCCGCTCCTTGCACTCCACGCAGGCCAGCGTGATCTTCGGGCGGACGTCGGTGGCAGCCACGTGAGTGCTCCTTGACGGACGGATGGACGGATGAACGCATACAAGAGTAGCCGATCGGAGGACCGACCCCACAATCGGCTACTGTCAGTAGCGGTGACCGGACTTGAACCGGTGACACAGCGATTATGAGCCGCTTGCTCTACCGACTGAGCTACACCGCTGTGATGCGAGTGGACCCCGCCCGAGGACGGGATACCTCACACATCAGAGCCCCAATACGGAATCGAACCGTAGACCTTCTCCTTACCATGGAGACGCTCTGCCGACTGAGCTATTGGGGCGAGCGATGAAGACATTACACGGCCTGCCGCCAAAGGTGAAATCCGTATCCGGAGCACCGCCCCGGCCGTCCCTCGCACCACACCGGTACGACTATTTCGCGCCTCCCTGAAGCTCCCCTGGGCGCGCCCTAGGCTCGGAACACGCTGCGTGATCTTGCACGCCCGGTCCTTCGAGGAGCGCGATGTCCGACAGCAGTCAGCCGCAGCCGGGACCCGAGAAGGCCACGGGCAGCGACGCCGCGGCGGCCACCCTGGTGCTCTGCGACGCCCGGCTCGCCGACGGCCGCGTGGTGGACGTACGGCTCAGCGGCGGACGCATCGAGGCGGTCGGCACGGCGGGCAGCCTGGCCCCCCAGGGCTCCCGCGTCGACCTCGGCGGCTACCTGCTGCTCCCGGCCCCCGCCGAGCCGCACGCGCACTGCGACACCGCGCTGACCGCGGACGCCACCGGACCCGTCGCCGGCACGGTCGAAGACGTACAGCGCCGCACCACCGAGGCGGCCCTCCTGCAACTCGGCCACGGCGCGACGGCCCTGCGCTCCCACGTACGGATCGGCGACGTCCAGGGGCTGCGCTCGCTGGAGGCCGTCCTCCAGGCGGGCCGGTCGCTGCGCGGACTGGCCGACATGACCGCGGTCGCGGTGCCGCGGCTGCTCACCGGGGCGGCCGGCGCGGACGGGCTGGCGATGCTGCGGGACGCCCTCAAGATGGGCGCCACCGTCGTCGGCGGCTGCCCGGACCTCGACCCCGACCCCGCCGGATACGCCGAGGCCGTCCTGGAGCTGGCGAACGAGCACGGCTGCGCGGTGGACCTCCACACGGACGGCGACGACCCCGCGCGCCTCGCCCGGTTCGCGGCGATGGCGGGCGGCCTGCGGCCCGGTGTGGCCATCGGGCCGTGCGCGGGCCTGTCGGCGCTGCCGCCCGAGGCCGCGGCGCGCACCGCAGAGCAGCTCGCGGCGGCCGGCGTGACGGTCGTCTGCCTGCCACAGGGCGGCTGCGCGGCCCTGGAACGGCACGGAGCCGGGCTGCCGGGCCGTGGTGGTGCCGCGGGCGGCCGGGTGACCGGCTCCGCCCCCGTACGGCTGCTGCGCGCGGCCGGGGTGCGGGTGGCGTCCGGCAGCGGCGCCCTGCGCGACGCGGCGAACCCGGTGGGCCGCGGCGACCCCCTGGAGGCGGCGTACCTGCTGGCCTCCCTGGGCGAGGCCGCCCCCGAGGCCGCCTACGGGACGGTCAGCGCGGCCGCCCGCGCGACGCTGGGCCTCCCGGAGGTCCGCGTCGAGGCGGGCTTCCCCGCGGAGCTGCTGGCCGTACGCGGCGAGAGCCTGGCCGGTGTGCTGTCGCTCGCGTACAGCCGGATCGTGGTGCACCGGGGGCGCGTGGTGGCCCGGACCAGCGCGGTGCGCGAGTACTGCGACTCGGCGGCGGCGGTGGCACTGGAGCTGCCGCGGCAGTCGCAGCGCTGACCTGAGCGCCCCGGGCGAAAGACGCCGGAACGGGCCCCCACGCGCCCGGGATGCCGCACCGGGCGGCACGACAGGCGTACGGTCGGGATCATGCGCATTGTCATCGCAGGTGGACATGGTCAGATCGCGCTGCGGCTGGAACGGCTGCTCCACGGGCGCGGGGACGAGGTGGCGGGCATCATCCGCCGGCCCGAACAGGCCGGGGACCTGCTGGCCGCCGGGGCCGAACCGGTCGTCTGCGACCTGGAGACGGCCACGGTCGGCGACGTCGCCCGGCACCTCGAAGGGGCCGACGCGGCGGTCTTCGCGGCGGGCGCCGGCCCGGGCAGCGGCATCGATCGCAAGGAGTCGGTGGACCGCGGCGCCGCGTCCCTCTTCGCGGACGCGGCGGAGGCGGCCGGCGTACGGCGCTTCGTCGTCGTGTCGTCGATGGGCGCCGACAAGGAGCCACCCGAGGGCACCGACCCGGTCTTCGCCGCGTACCTGCGCGCCAAGGGCGCCGCGGACGCCGACGTACGTGCCCGGCCCGGCCTCGACTGGACGATCCTGCGCCCGGGCCGCCTGACGGACGATCCGGGCACCGGCCTGGTCCGGCTGGCCGAATCGACCGGCCGCGACGCGGTCACCCGGGACGACGTGGCGGCCGTACTCGCGGCCCTCCTGGCCGAGCCGGGCACGGCCGGCCGCACACTGGAGCTGATCGGCGGCGACACTCCGGTGGAGGACGCGGTACGCGCGGTCGCCGGCTGACCGCCGCACCCGCCCGGCGGCCTCCGCAGGGGGCACCGGGCGGGCCGCCGTACCAAGCGAAAAGGCCCTGATCCGTTCACACGGATCAGGGCCTTTTCGGACCTGTGGCGGCGCCAGGATTCGAACCTGGGAAGGCGAAGCCGGCAGATTTACAGTCTGCTCCCTTTGGCCGCTCGGGCACACCGCCAGGGTTTGCTGCCGGTGAGATCCGCCGCTGTGGCGTCGCTCCGTGGCAACGACGTAAACCATACCCGATGGCCGGGGGTGGTTCGCCACCCGGTTCTTCCCGGCTCGATCATGCGCGGGGTGACTAGGCTTGCGGGGCGGCCCGATACGGGCCGCGCCCCTGACGGATCTACGTACGAGGAGCCAACTCAAGATGGCCGACTCCAGTTTCGACATCGTCTCGAAGGTCGAGCGGCAGGAGGTCGACAACGCCCTCAACCAGGCCGCCAAGGAGATCTCGCAGCGCTACGACTTCAAGGGCGTGGGCGCGTCGATCGAGTGGTCGGGCGAGAAGATCGAGATGCGCGCCAACGCCGAGGAGCGGGTGAAGGCTGTCCTCGACATCTTCCAGTCCAAGCTGATCAAGCGCGGGATCTCGCTGAAGGCACTGGACACGGGCGAGCCGCAGGCCTCCGGCAAGGAGTACAAGATCTTCGCCTCCCTCCAGGAGGGCATCTCCCAGGAGAACGCGAAGAAGGTCGCCAAGATCATCCGCGACGAGGGCCCGAAGGGCGTCAAGGCGCAGGTGCAGGGCGACGAACTGCGCGTCACCTCGAAGAGCCGGGACGACCTCCAGGCGGTCCAGCAGCTGCTCAAGGGCAAGGACCTGGACTTCGCCCTGCAGTTCGTGAACTACCGGTAGAAGCGGTTTCCGGGCCGTGGGCCGGGGCTGTTCGGTGGGGCGGTACGCGGGTGCGTACCGCCCCACCAGTGTTTGTACGGGGGGCGGGACCGGGGCGTACGAAGTCGCGCAGTTCGGGGCTTGACCTTAAGTTTGGTTGAGGTCAGAGAGTGTCCATATGACTTCGGAAACGGAAAACCAGCAGGCCACGCCCGCCCACACCGCTGTCCCCGGCGGTTTCCAGGACCCGGCGCACTTCCTGGTGGACAGGCTGCCCGAGGTACGGCGGAACGGTGTCGGGCCCGTACTGATCAGTGAGTGGGACGCCGGGGACCCCGAGCAGCAGCAGGCGATGATCGAGGGAGCCGCGCGGGCGCTGGAAGCGGCGCCGCTGCCGGACGGGCTGGTGTCGCAGGTCTACCTGGCCGGGACGGACGGCCGTACCGTGCTCGGCTTCGGACAGTGGGAGGAGAGGGCCGCCGGCGCACCCCTGCGCGCCGGCGGGGAGGGCGGGACGCGGCGCTACCGCTACTACGGCAGCCTGCTTCCGCAGGGCGAGCCGCCGGAGCCGGGGTGCATCGTGACCGTCCGCTTCGACACGACGGGGCACGAGGCCGCCCGGCAGCTGGTCGACGGCCTGCTGGACATGATGAACGGCCTGCAGCCGGACGCCGCCGACGGCTCCCGGACGCCGTCCGGCGGGATCTCCTCCAACTTCCACATCAGCGAGGACGGCACCCGGGTCTTCAACTACAGCGAATGGACGGACGAGGCCGCACACCAGCGCATGGTCGAGACATCGCTCCAGCGGGACGGGGCGGTGATGCGGTTCATCGAGAGCGTCCCGGGCGTCACGCCGCTCGGTTTCCGGCGGTACGTGGCGCCGCGGGGGCTCGTACGACGGTGAGGGCGGGGATCGGCGCCACCCACCGGGGACAGGCGGTGTGTTACGCCTCCGCCACGGCCTCCAGCGGGCTCAGGGCAGCGGCGCGGCGGGCCGGGACGGTGGCGGCCAGCGCGCCGATCGCGAGGGAGAGCAGGCACACGAGGAGCAGCGTCCCCCAGGGCAGCGCCAGGGCGTACTGCGGCATCGCGCCGCCGGCCAGCGAGCCGACCGACCAGGCGCCGAACAGGCCGCCCGCCAGGCCGAGGAGCGTGCCGAACACGGCGACGGTCACCGCCTCCAGGCGGATCATCCGCCGGATGCCGGAGCGTTCCATGCCGACGGCCCGCAGGGCGCCGATCTCCCGGGTGCGTTCGGCGACCGACATGGCCAGGGTGTTCATGATGCCGAGCGCGCCGATGACGATGCCGATGGCGAGCATCCCGTACATCAGGGTCAGCAGGCTGCCCATGGTGCCGGCGGCCTCGTGCACGAACTGCTCCCGGTCCTGCACCTTCAGCAGCGGGCTGTTGCCCACGGCGGTGCGCAGCCGGTCCTCGGTGGTCTTCGAGACCGCGCCGCCGTCGGTGCGGACGAGGATGCGCTGGACGGAGCCGGGCAGGTGGCTGTTCTTCGCCACCTCGGTACGGGCGCCGAGCGCGTCGTGGGCGACGGGGTTGTCCTTGTAGACGCCCACGACGGTGTACTTCGTGAACTCCTGGTTCCGGCCGATGCGGGTGGTGAGGAGGTCGCCCGTGGTCACGACGTTCTTCCGGGCGAGGGTGCTGGAGACGGCGATCCGGCCCGGCCCGAGGTCCTTGGCGGAGCCGCTGACGAAGTCGAGCTTCATGACGTCGTTCACGGTGTGCGGGTCGACACCGGAGATCTGGCGGACGCCGCCGCCGGTGAACAGGGTGGAGTCCGTGACGGCGCCGGCGGTGCGCACCCCGGCGGTGTCGGCCACCCGCCGTACGGCGGCCGGGTCGATGCCGGTGGTGGAGGTGCGGGAGCTGATCACGTAGTCGGCGCCGAGGCCGGCCGTGGCCTGGCGGTCGAGGGCCTGCCCGGTGGAGTTGCCGATGACGGCGAGGCCGGCGACCAGTGCGGTGCTGATCAGCAGGGTGGCGGCGGTGGCGGCGGTGCGCCTGGGGTCGCGGAGCGCGTTCCGCTGTGCGAGATGGCCGGTG
The DNA here is from genome assembly GCF_055577005.1 of Streptomyces sp. NPDC033221. Classification (NCBI taxonomy): domain Bacteria; kingdom Bacillati; phylum Actinomycetota; class Actinomycetes; order Kitasatosporales; family Streptomycetaceae; genus Streptomyces; species Streptomyces sp. NPDC033221. The sequence continues at coordinate 264,752 of NZ_JBVIQN010000004.1, forward strand.
ATGCCGAAGCGGCCGGCCAGCCGGCCGGCCAGCCGGATCACCGGGGAGGCGAGGAGCGGCGCGAGGACGATCAGGGCGGCGATGAGGGCGGCGCAGCCGAACATCGCGTTCTGCAGGTTCTTCTCCGAGGCGTCCTTCGCCCCCGAGAGTGACACCAGCACACCGGCGCCGACGACGAGGAGAGCGAGGCCCACCCCGCCGCGGATCCGGGACCGCTTGGCGGAGGGCGGTTGTTCCGTCGTACGCATCGCCTCGACGGGCGCGACCTTCGCGGCCCTGCGGGACGGCAGCCACGCGGCGAGCACGGTGACGCCCACGCCCACGCCGAGCGCCGCCGCGACCGAGCGCGGGCCGATCACCAGAGGGCCTTGGGGCAGCGTGTTCCCGTCGGTGCTCAGGATGCCGGGCAGCACCGAGGCGATGCCGAGGCCGAGTACGAAGCCGGCCGCCGACGCGACGAGGCCGACCAGGAGGGCCTCCAGGAGCACGGAGCGGGACACCTGGCGGCGCGTGGCGCCGATCGCCCGCAGCAGCGCGATCTCACGGGTGCGCCGCGACACGAGCATGGTGAACGTGTTGATGATGAGGAAGGAGCCGATGAACAGCGAGACTCCGGCGAAGACCAGCGGCAGCTTCTCGTAACCCCGGGTCAGGGTGTCGACGAGGATGGCCTGCTGGGCGGCCTGGCCGGCGCCGGTGGTGGCCTCGGCCCGGTCGGCCGGGAGCACGTCGGTGACCCGGCGGGAGAGCTCGGACTGGTCGGTGCCGGGGGTGGCGGCCAGATCGATCCCGGTGTAGTGGCCCGGGGACGAGAACAGCTTCTGGGCGGTCGCCTTGTCGAACAGGGCGAGGGTGCCGCCGGCGGTCACCCGGGTGTCCTCGGTGGTGACGATGCCGACGAGCCGCTTGGTCATGACGGGTCCGTCGGTGGCCAGCGTGATCGTGTCGCCGAGGCGGTAGTGGCCGGCGGTGGCGGTGCCGCTGTCCACGGCGAGTTCACCGCTGTTCGCCGGGGCGCGGCCCTCGGCCAGCGGGTAGCGGCTGTCCTTGCCGTCCTTGCCCGGTACGTAGCCGCCGGCCTGGTTCGCCCCCGGCTTGACCCGCAGCGGGGTGCCGTCCGCCGCGTTCAGGGCGGCCGAGCCGTCGGCCGAAGGGCGCACGGCGGCAACACCGGGTACGTCGGCCAGTTTCCGTACGAGCGCGTCGTCGAGCGCGCTGCTCTTCTGGTTCGCGGCGGCCCCCGGCGGGGGTTCCTTCGCGGTCACGGAGACCGCGATGTCGGCGAAGTTCTTCGACGCGGCGGCGCGGTGGGCCTCGGCGGTGGAGTCCGCGAAGACGAGGGTGCCGCTGACGAACGCGACACCCAGGCAGACGGCAAGGAGCGTCATGACCTGGCGGGCCTTGTGCGCCAGGAGGTTGCGCAGGGCAGTTTTGAGCATGTGGGCTTCCTGAGACGTGGGCTCGGTGGAGGCGGTGGGCTGGTCCGGTCCTGGGCGGGGTGGCTCAGCGGGTGTACGAGCGGGTGTCGAGGCTCTTCATCAGTTCCAGGACCCGGCCCGGGGTGGGGTGGGCCATCTCGTCCACCAGGCGGCCGTCGGAGAGGAAGACCACGCGGTCGGCGTAGCCGGCGGCGACCGGGTCGTGGGTGACCATGACCACGGTCTGGCCCAGCTCGCGCACCGAGTCGCGCAGGAAGCCGAGGACTTCGGCACCGGCGCGGGAGTCGAGGTTGCCGGTGGGCTCGTCACCGAAGATGATCGCGGGCCGCGAGGCCAGGGCGCGGGCGACCGCGACGCGCTGCTGCTGACCGCCGGACAGCTGCGCGGGCCGGTGGCCGAGGCGCTCGGAGAGGCCGACCATGGCGACCACGCGCTCCAGCCACTGCTGGTCGGGGCGGCGTCCGGCGATGTCCATCGGCAGCGTGACGTTCTCCAGCGCGGTCAGCGTCGGCAGCAGGTTGAACGCCTGGAAGATGAAGCCGATCCGGTCGCGGCGCAGCGCGGTGAGCTGCCGGTCGCCCAGCGTGCTCAGTTCGGTGGTGCCGACGCGCACGGAGCCGGAGCTGGGCGAGTCGAGCCCGGCGGCACAGTGCATCAGTGTGGACTTGCCGCAGCCGGAAGGGCCCATGATCGCGGTGAACTCGCCCTCCCGGAAGTCGATGCTGACATGCTCCAGGGCCACGACACGGGTGTCGCCGCTGCCGTAGACCTTCGACAGGTCGAAGGTCGCGGCTGCGATCCCGGGCGCCACGTGCTGCGCGCGCGGGGCGGAGGGGGCGACGGACATGGGGGCTCCTCTTCGGGTGCGGAACGGTGCACGTCGAAGGGTGTCCGCGGAACGTATCGGGACCTGAGCCACTGTGTATCGGCGACCGCGCCGCTTCGTAGCAGTTCTGTAGGGGTGGGCGTCGGCCGGGGCAGGGCATGGCAGGGCCCCTCGGCGCGTCTGGGCGGGCATCACCACAGTTGCTGCCGAGGGGTCCTGGTCCTGGCCCGTCGGAGTGCTTCTCCCCTTCCGTCCCCGGCCGCCGAGCGATCAGGTCATGCACAGGCTTCTACGGGCGCTTCGCCTTCCCCCCGACGGACCGGGCCAGCAGACCGACGGTCAGGAGCGTCACGCCGAAGCAGAACGCGATCAGTCCGACCAGGGCGGCACGCTGCCCCACCTCACCCGCCATCTGGTCCCGGGTGGCGGCACCGATGAACAGCAGCACGGACGTGATGACGGCGAGTGCGCCGACGACCCACACGCTCATGAACATGCCGGTCCGCGCGCGGGAGGGCGCGCCGCTCGGGCGCGGCTGGGCAGGGGTTGCGTTGTGGGACGTGTTCACGGCTGTCTCCTCGGGATTCGTGTGGACCGCTCCGGTCATGGACAGAGATGACCGGTCTGCCACAGGGACTCTTCTTCAGGTGCGAAAAGGCACATTCCGAAGAATGCCGAGGGAACGTATCGGGGCCTGAGCCGCCGTGTATCGGCGACCGCGCCGCTTCGTAGCGGTTCTGTAGGGGTGGCGCAGGGCGGTCAGGCCGGCAGCCGCAGGGTGGCGACGGCGCCGCCGTCCGCGGCGTTTTCCAGCTGCAGCTCGGCGCCGAGGAGCCGGGCCTGGCCCAGGGCGATGGTCAGGCCCAGGCCGTGGCCCGTACCGCGCTCCGTCGCACCGGTCCGGAACCGGCGGGGACCGTGGAGCAGCACATCTGCCGGGAAGCCGGGACCGTGGTCGCGCACGACGACCGTACGGCCCTCGACGGTGACCTCCACCGGGGGCTCTCCGTGCCGGTGGGCGTTGACGACGAGGTTGCCGACGATGCGCTCCAGGCGGCGCGGGTCGGTCTCCACGGCCCGGGCGGCGTCCGCCTCGACGACGGTGACCTCGGCAGGCAGGCCGGTACGTGCCACGGCCTCGGAGACGACGGCGCCGAGCGGCACCCGGGCGCGGACCGGCTGCTCGGCCCCGGCGTCCAGCCGGGAGATCTCCAGCAGGTCCTCGACCAGGCCGCGCAGATCCCGTACCCGGGCCCGCAGCAGGTCCTCCGTCTCACCGGCCGGCAGCAGGTCGGCGGCGGCCAGCAGACCGCCGACGGGGGTGCGCAGCTCATGGGCCACGTCCGCGGTGAACTGCCGCTCGGCGCGGAGCAGCTGGCCGAGATGGTCGGCCATCCGGTCGACGGTGGCGGCGATCTCGGCCACCTCGTCGCGGCCCTTGGTGGCCCCGGTGCGGGCGTCCAGGTCCCCGGCGGAGATCCGGCCCGCGGTCTCGGAGACCTGCCGCAGCCTGCGGGCGATCACCCCGGCCCCGTAGACCACCAGCGGTACGGCCGCCGCGAGCGCGACCAGCGAGGCCACCACCATGGTCACGTCGAGTTGACGTAGATTGTGCAGCTCCGTACCCATTTGGTAGTCAACGGCCAGCACCGGGCTGCCCGGACCGCCGGTCCGTTGGGCGGCCCAGAAGACCGGGATCTCGTAAGCCGTGTGCTGCCTGCTGTCAGCGGGGTGGCGCAGGGCCGCGGGCAGGTCGGCCGGGTCGAGCCCGGCGCCCTCGACCACCGCTCCGGTACGCCGGTAGACGTCCATGGCCGAGTCCAGGGCGTTCTGGGCCTGCGCTTCGGCCCGCGAGCGGATGTCCTGCGCGGTCCACAGGTGCACCAGCACCCCCACCACCGCCACGACCAGGAACGCCGTGGCCGCGGCCAGCGCGGCGATCTTCCAGCGCAAGGACGAGAAGTCCGGCCGCAGCCGGCGGAACGCACGCACCGGTCTCAGCGCCTGAGCTTGTAGCCGAAGCCGCGGACCGTCTCGATCCGGTCCCGGCCCAGCTTCCGGCGCAGCCGCTGCACACACAGGTCCACCACCCGGCTGTCACCGTCCCAGCCGTACTCCCAGACATTGCGCAGCAGCGTGTGCCGCTCCAGCACGACGCCCGGGTGAGCGGCGAACTCCAGCAGCAGCTTCAGCTCGGTCGGGGTCAGCGCCGCCGGGCTCCCGGAGACGAACACCTCCATGCCGCCGGTGTCGATCGTCAGGTCCCCGAAGACCAGCACATCCCCCTCGGAGGACGCCGGCCTTTCGCCCGCGGCCCGCCCGGGTCCCGGGGCGGGTGCGTAGGACGCCCGCCGCAGCAGTGAGCGGATGCGCGCCACCAGCACGTACGTGTCCACGGGCTTGACCACGTAATCGTCCGCCCCGGCCTCCAGACCGGCGACGACATCGAGCCCGTCGCCGCGCGCGGACATCATCAGCACCGGCACCAGGCTGGTCTCCCGGACTCGGCGGCACAGGCCGATCCCGTCCAGACCGGGCAGCATCACGTCCAGGATCAGCAGGTCGAAGCTCTCGTCGCGGAAGAGCTCAAGGCCCGTGAGACCGTCGGCCGCGGCCTTCACCTCGTAGCCGTAGCGCTCCAGGGCGACGGTGAAGGACCGCCGCATCAGGGCGTCGTCCTCCACCAGCAGCACGCGGACAGGTCGCGGAGAGGCCCCGGCCGGGGCGGGCGAGGACACGAGCGGCTAACTCCTGTTCGGACGATTCAGGTGAGGCGTCAGTCCGGTGGGTACGCACGCGCAGCCGGTGTACGCGTGTCCGGCCGACGAGCTGAGAGAAACGATAGGGCAGACGCCGGACGCGGCAGCCTCGTCGCACGACGGACACGCATTGCGTCCCCACCGCAGCCTTGCTCTGTCGAACATCCAGGTCAGGCTGGGGGACACCGCTCCGCGGGCCGCCGGGTCCACAGCACTCCGGCGGCCCGCGGGCCCCCTTCCCGGTCCGGCGCGCCGCCCCGCTGTCCGGCTCCGGGATGGGTGCCCGAAGCGCCCGTCCTTCTTGCTCAGCGGGACGCGAAGGGCTGGTCCGTGGGGACGATCTCACGGCCGAGCGGCAGGAGCGAGATCGGCACCATCTTGAAGTTGGCGATGCCGAACGGGATGCCGATGATCGTCACGCACAGCAGGAGCCCGGTGACGATGTGGCCCAGCGCCAGCCACCAGCCCGCGAAGATGACCCAGATGACGTTGCCGATGACCGAGCCCGCGCCCGCGTCGCGCCGCTCCACCGTCGTACGGCCGAACGGCCACAGCGCGTAGCCCGCGATCCGGAACGACGCGATGCCGAAGGGGATCGTGATGATCAGGATGCAGCAGATGATGCCCGCGATGACGTAGCCGATGGCCATCCACAAGCCGCTCAGGATCAGCCAGATGACGTTGAGGATGAGCTTCATGGTCGGCAGCCTTCCGTGCACCGAAGTGCGGTGGTGGTGTCTTTCCTCCAGGTAGACGCAGCGACGGTCGGAAACAGTTGCGGCCGGGACCCGGCTTCAGGAGTGGCGGCCCGCCATCTGTTCGAGGCGGGCGATACGTTCGCGCATCGGCGGGTGGGTCGAGAAGAGCTTGGTCAGGCCGTCGCCGGGCCGGAACGGGTTGGCGATCATCATGTGGCTGGCCGTCTCCAGCCGCGGTTCGGCCGGCAGCGGAAGCTGCTGGGTGCCCGCCTCCAGCTTGCGCAGCGCGGAGGCCAGGGCGAGCGGGTCACCGGTGAGCTGGGCACCGGAGGTGTCGGCCTGGTACTCGCGGGAGCGGCTGACGGCCAGTTGGATGAGGGAGGCCGCCACCGGCCCGAGGATCATTATCAGGAGCATCCCCAGGATGCCGGGGCCCTCGTCGTCGTCGGAGCGGCCTATGGGAATCAGCCAGGCGAAGTTGACCAGGAACATCACGACCGAGGCCAGCGCTCCGGCCACGGACGAGATGAGGATGTCGCGGTTGTAGACATGGCTGAGTTCATGGCCGATGACGCCGCGCAGTTCGCGTTCGTCCAGGAGGTGCAGGATGCCTTCCGTGCAGCAGACGGCGGCGTTGCGCGGATTGCGGCCGGTGGCGAAGGCGTTGGGGGCCTGCGTCGGTGAGATGTACAGCCGGGGCATGGGCTGGCGCGCGGCCGTGGAGAGCTCGCGGACCATGCGGTACAGCTGCGGGGCCTGGAACTCGCTGACCGGGCGGGCGCGCATCGCCCGCAGCGCGAGCTTGTCGCTGTTCCAGTACGCGTAGGCGTTGGTTCCCAGGGCCACGAGGACCGCGATGATCAGGCCCGTACGGCCGAAAAGACCACCGATGACGATGATGAGTGCCGACAGTCCCCCGAGGAGTACGGCGGTCTTGAGCCCGTTGTGCCTGCGGTGCACGGTACGCCCTCCAGGTGGTGCGGCAGGGGAACCCTTTGCTGACGTTTCCTCCACTTTTCAGTGGACCCTTTCTGTCTGGTCAACGCCAGATGAGGGGTGCTAGTTCCCTTGTGCATCCGAGGACGGCGTACGGCCGTACGAGTGAGCCCGCGCGTGGGTGCTCTCCGTGCGCCCCTGCGGGGGACCGCGGGAAGGGCGCATTCCGGCCAGAAGGCGGCCGTGGACCCGTGTTGGAGTGGCCGGAGATCGCGGCGGGGGGACCGGAAAGTGGCCGGTGAGCGGCCGGGCCGTTCGCGGGCAGCGATCAGGAAGCGGGCGGGGTGCGCCTGCGCGGCGCGCTCAGAGGAGCGCGCCGGAGGCGAACCGGAGCACCAGCTGCGGCGCTCCGGAGAGGACGATGCCCAGGACGGCGGCGAGGGCGATGGCGACGGCCAGCGGAGCCGGGACCTTCGCCTTGGGGAGCCCGGCGGTGCTGACCGTGTCGGGAGCCTGCGTACGGGCCCCTTCGGGACCTTCGTCGCCCGCCCCGGCGCCGGCTCCGACCCGAGCCCCGGTCTTCACTCGCGTCTCGGCAGCGACCTCCGCCTCGGCCGTCTCCCCCGCCGTACGGAAGAGCACCGCCGTCCACTGGAGGTAGTAGTACAGCGCGATCACCACGTTGACGGCCATGACCACCGCGAGCCAGGCCAGGCCCGCGTCGACGGCCGCCGAGAAGACCGTGACCTTGGCGAACAGGCCGATGATGCCGGGCGGCAGGCCCGCGAGGCAGAGCAGGAAGAAGCCGAGGGCGAGCGCGGCGAGCGGGCGGCGCGCGGAGAGGCCGCGGTAGTCGCTGATGCGGTTGGCGGGGCTCGTACGGGCCACCAGGGCGGCGACCCCGAAGGCGCCGAGGTTCACGGCCGCGTACATCAGGGCGTACGCGACGGTCGAGCCGATGGCGTGCGCCGCGCCGCCGGCGTACCCGGCGGCGGCGATCGGCACCAGGAGGTAACCGGCCTGGCCCACCGAGGACCAGGCGAGCAGGCGTACCGCGCTCTGCGCGCGATCCGGGGCCTGGCGCAATGCGGCGACGTTGCCGACCGTCATGGTCAGGGCGGCCAGGACGGCGATGGCCGGTCCCCAGACGTCCGCGTACGAGGGGAAGCCCTCGACCGTGACCAGGATGAGGCCCGAGAAACCGACCGCCTTTCCGATGACGGAGAGGTACGCGGCGATCGGCAGCGGCGCGCCCACGTAGGTGTCGGGCACCCAGAAGTGGAACGGTACGGCTGCCGTCTTGAAGGCGAAACCGACGAGGGTCAGGGCGACGCCCGTGGTGGCCAGGGTGGCCAGTTGGGGGTCGGGCAGTTCCGTGAGGGCGGTGGCGACGCGGGCCAGGTGCAGGCTGCCGGTCGCCGCGTAGACGAAGCTGACGCCCAGCAGCATGACCGCGGTGGCCGCCACCGAGGACAGGAAGAACTTCAGGGCCGCCTCCGAGGAGAGACGGTTCGCGCGCCGCAGTCCCACGAGGGCGAAGGCCGGCAGCGAGGCCACTTCGAGGGCGATGACGAGGGTCGCCAGGTCCCGGGAGGCGGGCAGCAGGGCCGCGCCCGCCGCGGAGGACAGCAGCAGGAACCAGAACTCGCCCGCGGGCAGCCGGTGGTCCTCGATGGCCGTGACGGACAGCAGTGCGGTGAGCAGCGCGCCGGCCAGCACCAGGAACTGGATGACGACGGCGAAGTGGTCGGCGGCGTAGCTGCAGACGCCGGGGTCCGTGGTCAGGCAGAAGGTACGGCGGTCCCCCGCCACGAGGGGGAGGAGGGAGAGCGCGGCCAGGGCGAGTCCGCCGATCGCGCACCAGCCGAGGAGCGGCTTGCGGTCCTGGGGGACGAAGAGGTCGGCGACCAGGACGGCCAGGGCGACGACGGCGGTGATGGTGGGCGGTGCGACGGCGACCCAGTCGACGGACTGGACCAGGGAGGTCACGGAACTCATCACTTACCGCCTCCGAGGATCTGCTGGACGGCCGGGTCGGTGAGGCCGAGGAGGGCCGCGGGCCACAGGCCGGCGAGGACGGTGAGGGCGGCGAGGGGGGACCAGGCCGCGTATTCGTAGCGGGCCAGGTCGGGGATGACGGGGGCGGTGCGGGTGGCGCCGGGCTCCTCGGGGCCCGCGGTCCCGAGGGCTTCGGCCCCGCTGTCTTCCGCCGTCTCCTTGCCCCCCATGCACACCCGCCGTACGACGATCAGCAGGTACGCGGCGGTGAGGAGCGTGCCGAGGCCGGCCAGCGCCATGAAGGTGAGGAACGCGGGGCGGCTGAGGCCGGCGGCGGGCTCGAACGCGCCGAACATGGCGAGCATCTCGCCCCAGAACCCGGCGAGTCCGGGCAGGCCGAGGGAGGCGATGGCGCCGAACGCCAGCAGGCCGCCGAAGCGCGGCGCGCGCCCGTACAGGGCGGCTCCGGTGCGTCCCGCGAGCTGGTCGAGGTCGGTGGTGCCATACCGGTCCTTCAGGGCGCCGACCAGGAAGAAGAGGAGGCCGGTGATCAGGCCGTGCGCGATGTTGGCGAACAGCGCGCCATTGACGCCGGTCGGTGTCATGGTCGCGATGCCGAGCAGTACGAAGCCCATGTGGCCGACCGAGCTGTACGCGATCAGGCGCTTGAGGTCGCCCTTGGCACCGCGCCGGGCGAGCGCCAGGCAGGCGAGCGAGCCGTAGACGATGCCGACGGCGGCGAAGGCGGCGAGGTACGGGGCGAAGGTGTGCATGCCGTCCGGCGCGATGGGCAGCGCGATGCGGACGAATCCGTACGTACCCATTTTCAGCAGTACGCCGGCCAGCAGCACCGAGCCGACGGTCGGGGCGGCGGTGTGGGCGTCGGGCAGCCAGCTGTGCAGGGGCCACATCGGTGCCTTGACGGCCAGTCCGATGCCGATCGCGAGCACTGCCAGCAGCTGGACGGTGTGGCTGAGCTGGGAGTTCGGGCCGTTGTCAGTGGCGAGTGCCACCATGTCGAACGTGCCGGACTTCAGGCCGATGAGGAGGAGGCCCAGCAGCATCACGACCGAGCCGAGGAGGGTGTAGAGGATGAACTTCCACGCCGCGTAGGCCCTTTGGGCACCGCCCCAGCGGGCGATCAGGAAGTACATCGGGATGAGGACCATCTCGAAGGCGAGGAAGAACAGCACGAGGTCCAGGACGGCGAAGGTGGCGAGGGTGCCGGCCTCCAGGACCAGGAGCAGGGCCACGAATGCCTTGGGGGACGGGCCCGCGGGCAGGTGGAAGTAGCTGTAGAGCGCGCAGAGGAAGGTCAGCAGCGCGGTCAGGACGAGGAGGGGGAGCGAGATGCCGTCGATGCCGAGATGGATCCGGATGCCGAGCGCCTGGATCCAGCTGATGTCGGTGGTGGCCTGCATCCGGGCCGGGTGGTCGTGGTCGAATCCGACGGCCAGCGCGACGGCCGCGGCCAGCACGACACCGGTGACGGTCACGCCGTGGCGCAGTACGGCCTGGTCGGGGTCGCGGCCCCGGAGGCCGGGCGGGGCGGGGAGCAGGGCGGCGACCGCGCCCAGCAGGGGGAGGACGACGACGGCCGCGAGGAGAAGCTGCATAGCGGTGTGATTCACGGTCAGGCTCCCGTGCCCGTAGCGACGAGGACGACGGCGACGGCCAGGACGAACGAGCCCGCGAGCAGCGCGCCCAGATAGGTCTGCACATTGCCGGTCTGGGCGCGGCGGACGGCGGCTCCCAGCCAGCGGGAGGCGGTGCCCGCGCCGTTCACGTACGAGTCGACGACCTCGCGGTCGAGGAAGCGTACGAGCCGGGCGCCGGCCCGTACCGGCCGGACGAACAGGGCGGTGTAGACGGCGTCGAGGTGGAAGCCGACGGCCGCGGGACGGTGCAGCGGGCCCAGGAGGAGACGGCCGGGGTCGGCGGGGTCCGGGGCGCCGGCGTTGTCGCCGTACGCGGCGGCGTGGGTGGCGATGGCCTTCTCCTCGGAGTCCGCGGGGGCGGCGTCCGGGTCCACGGCGACCGCGCCGAGCGGGACGCGGGCCGCGAGGGCGGTGGTGTGCCGCCAGGCCCCGTAGGTGACCAGCGCGCCGACGAGGGCGACGCCGGTGCCCAGGACGGAGGTGGTCAGGGTCGGGGTCAGCGAACGGCCGTCGAACCAGTCGGGAAGGACGGGGGTGGCCAGGCCGAGGGCGAGGGTGGGGACGAACAGCACCCACAGCACGGTGTTCATCACGAGTGGCTGCTTGCCGTGGTCGGGGGCGGGTTCCGGGCCCTTGCCGTGGAAGGCCAGCAGCCACAGCCGGGTCGCGTACCCGGCGGTGAGGAGGGCGGCGAGCAGGCCGGCGATCAGTACGGTCCAGCCTGCCGCGGCGGGGACGGCGGCCAGGGTGCCGGAGGCCGTCGCGTGGCTGGTGGCGGCGTGTTCGGCGGCGCCCAGGACGGCTTCCTTGGAGAAGAAGCCGGCGAACGGGGGGATGGCGGCCAGGGCGAGCAGCGCGACCGTCATCGTCCAGTACGCGTCGGGGATGCGCCGGGCCAGGCCGCGCATCCGCGACATGGCGGCCAGCGAGTTGGTGCCGGCGGCGTGGATGACCACACCGGCGGCGAGGAAGAGCAGGGCCTTGAACGCACCGTGCGACAGGAGGTGGAAGACGGCGGCGCCGCGGTCGCCGACGGCCAGCGCGCCGGTCATGTAGCCGAGCTGGCCGACCGTCGAATAGGCCAGTACGCGCTTGATGTCGTCCTGCGCCAGGGCGGCGAGGCCGGAGCCGACCATGGTGACCGCGGCCATGACGGCGAGGACGACCATCGCGGTGGCGGAGGCCGCGAAGACGGGGAGGAGACGGGCGACGAAGTAGACACCGGCGGCGACCATGGTGGCCGCGTGGATGAGGGCCGAGACCGGGGTCGGGCCGGCCATCGCGTCGGGCAGCCAGGTGTGCAGCGGGAACTGTGCCGACTTGCCCGCGACACCGGCCAGGAGCAGCAGCGCGACGAGGGTGGGGTGGTCCAGGCCGCCGACGGCGACGGTCTTGAGGATGCCGGTGATGCGGAACGTACCGGCGTCGGCGGCGAGCGCGAAGATGCCGAAGAGGAAGGGGACGTCGCCCAGCTTCGTGACGAGGAACGCCTTGAGGGAGGCGGAGCGGGCGGCTTCGGTCTCCCAGTAGTGGCCGACCAGGAAGTACGAGCAGATGCCCATGATCTCCCAGCCCACCAGCAGCACCATCAGGTCGCCGGAGTAGACGACCAGCAGCATCGCGGCGGTGAACAGGGAGACCAGGGCGGCGTAGGAGGGGTAGCGCGGGTCGTCGCGCAGATAGCCGGTCGAGTAGATCTGCACGCAGCAGGCGACGACCGCCACGAGTACGGCGACGAGGGCGGCGAAGCCGTCGATGTGCAGGGCGAGGTCGATGGGGACCGAGCCGGTGGGGGTGAGCCGGGTCGCGGCGTCCACCGGGGCCTTCCCCGCGCCGGCGCCGCCGCCCTGCGAGACGGCCACGACGACGGCCAGGGCGGCCGCGGCGAGGGTCGGCAGGATGGCCAGCGGGCGCACGAACCCGGGCGCCCGGCGGCCGAGGAGGATGCCCGCGAGGGCGCCGAGGAAGGGGAGGAGGGGTACGAGTACGGCGGTGGTCGTGGTCGTCACGCGGCGGCCTCCGCCCGGTGGTCCGGCCGCGGCCGGCCGGCGGCGCCGTCCGGGCCGCCGGTGAGGTCATCGTTCGGGTCGCTGCCGTCCGGGCGTTCGGCGAGGTCGCGGAGCCGGTCCACGTCGGAGCTGCCGCGGTTGCGGTAGACGAGCAGGACGATCGCCAGGCCGATGCCGATCTCGGCGGCGGCCACGGCGATGGTGAAGAGGGTGAGCGCCTGGCCGGCGTGCAGCTTGTCGCGCAGCCAGACGTCGAACGCCACCAGGTTGAGGTTGACGGCGTTGAGCATCAGCTCGACGGACATCAGGACGAGGATCGCGTTGCGGCGGGCGAGCACGCCGTACAGGCCGACGCAGAACAGGAGGACGGCGAGGACGGCGGGATAGGCGAGATGCATCAGCCTCGGCCCTCTCTGAGACGTGCGCGGTCACCGGGCTGTTCGCGGGAGTCGGGCCGTTTGCGGAAGCCGGGCTGTTTGCCGTCGCCGGACTCCTTGCCGCGGCCGGACCGCTCGCTGTCGCCGTTCTTGCGGGAGAGCACGATGGCGCCGACGAGAGCGGCGAGGAGGAGGACGGAGAGCGCTTCGAACGGCAGCACCCAGTACTGGAACAGGCTGCGCCCGGAGGCTTCGGTGGAGCCCTGGACCGCGCCGTCCAGGTCGATCCAGGTCGTACGGAACGCGTCCGTGACGACCCAGACAAGCGCGGCGGCGGAGGCGACGGCCACGCCCAGCGCGGCCCAGCGGTTGCCCGAGTCGGCGTTCGGGGAACGGCCGATGGGCGCCTTGGTCAGCATCAGTCCGAAGAGGAGGAGGACGACGACCGACCCGACGTAGATCAGCACCTGGACCCAGGCGATGAACTCGGCGGTCAGCAGCAGGTACTCGACGGCGATGCCGCCGAGGGTGACCACCAGCCACAGGGCGGCGTGCACCAGCTGCTTGGTGGTGACGGTGACCAGGGCCGCGCCGAGGGTGACGAGGCCGACCAGGAGGAAGGCGATCTCGACCCCGGTCGGGGAGAGGAAACCGTGGCTTGCGGCGGCGAGCGTCACGCTTCCCCCTCCTGTTCCTGGGCGGCTGCTTCCTGCGCGGCGAGCTTGTCGGCGGCCTTGCGGGCGGCGACGATCTCCTTGGGCTCCTCGGCCGCGGGGTCGAGGGCGGGCGGCTCCGGCACCGTCCACATCCATTCGCGGAGTTTGTCCCGCTCGTGGGTCAGATTGTGGATGTCGGTCTCGGCGTACTCGAACTCCGGCGACCAGAACAGCGCGTCGAAAGGACAGACCTCGATGCAGATACCGCAGTACATGCAGAGCGAGAAGTCGATGGCGAAGCGGTCCAGGACGTTACGGCTGCGCTCGCGGCCGCCGGGGGCGGCGGGCGGCACCGTCTCCTTGTGGGAGTCGATGTAGATGCACCAGTCCGGGCACTCACGCGCGCACAGCATGCAGACCGTGCAGTTCTCCTCGAACAGCCCGATCACGCCGCGGGTGCGCGGTGCCAGTTCGGGCTGGACCTCCGGGTACTGCTCGGTGACCGAACGCTTCGTCATCGTACGAAGGGTCACCGCCAGCCCCTTGGCGAGGCCGCTGCCGGGCCAGCCGGACTTCTTCTCCGGGGCCATTACGAGATCACCACCTTGACGACGCCGGTGAGGGCGATCTGGGCGAGGGCCAGCGGGATCAGCACCGTCCAGGCCAGCTTCTGCAACTGGTCCTCACGCAGCCGCGGGTAAGTGACGCGCAGCCAGATCACACCGAAGGCGAGGACCGCGGTCTTCAACAGCGTCCACAGCCAGCCGAGCCCGTCGGCGCCGAACGGTCCGTGCCAGCCGCCGAGGAAGAGTACGGAGGTCAGGGCGCACAGGACGAGGATGCCCGCGTACTCGGCGAGCAGGAACAGCGCGAAGCGCAGCCCGGTGTACTCGGTGTAGGCGCCGAAGATGATCTCGGAGTCGGCGACCGGCATGTCGAACGGCGGACGCTGCAGTTCGGCCAGCCCCGCCGTGAAGAAGACCAGGCCGCCGACGATCTGCCACGGCACCCACCACCAGTGGAAGGCGTCCAGGATGCCGGGCAGCGAGAGCGTCCCGGCGGCCATCGCCACGGAAGCGGCGGCGAGCAGCATCGGCAGCTCGTACGCGAGGAGCTGGGCGGCCGTACGCAACCCGCCGAGCAGCGAGAACTTGTTGGCCGACGCCCAGCCCGCCATCAGCGAGCCCAGGACACCGACACCCATCACGGCGAGGACGAAGAAGATGCCCGCGTCCAGCGACTGTCCGACCGCATTGCCCGGTCCGAGCGGGATGGCGACGAGCACCAGCAGGTACGGCAGGAGCGCGACGGCGGGCGCCAGCTGGAAGATCCGCCGGTCGGCACCGGCCGGGACGACGTCCTCCTTCTGCGCGAACTTCACACCGTCGGCGACGAGCTGCGCCCAGCCGTGGAACCCGCCCGCGTACATCGGGCCGAGACGGCCCTGCATATGGGCCATGACCTTGTGCTCGGTCTGGCCGATGACCAGCGGGAAGACCAGGAAGGCGACGAAGACGGCGATCAGGCGCAGGGCGATGTCGAGGGCGTCGCTCATGGTCTGGTCCCGCCTTCTTCCGCTGCGTTGTCGGTGCCGGGGGTGGAGGTGGAAGTGGGGTCGGCTTCGCCCTCGGCAGCCTTTTCCTGGGGGTCGGCTGCGGGTGGTTTCTCTTGGGCGGCGGGTTGCTCGCCGGCAGCGGGTTGTGCTCCGGCGGCCGGGGGCTCTTCGGTGGCCGGAGGCTCTTCGGTGGCCGTGACCGGGGGTTCTTCGGCGCCCCGGGCGGCCGCGGCCGGGGTGGGGGCCCGGGTGGGTTCGGTGGCGGGAGCCGGGTCGGCGGGCACTTCGCGTGCGTCGGGGGCGGCTTCGCGCTCGGCGCCGGGCTTCGGCTCGTCCTCGAACGCGGGACGGGCGTGGTGCCACGGGGCGTCCGAGGAGGCAGCGGCGGCGGGCGCCTGCGCGGTGGCTTCCTGGCCGGTCGCTGCTTGGCCGGTCGCTTGCTGATCGGCCGCCGGCTGGCCGGCCGGCTGCTGACTGGCTGACTGCTGGCTGGCGGAGCCCTGGCTCGCGCTGCGCGTCCGGCGGGCGGGACGTTCCGGCCGGGTGGCCGGCGCCGCGTTCCCGGCCGAAGCCGACGCGTCCGTGGCCGGCACGTCCGTGGCCGGTGTCTGCGCGCTGTCCGCCGCGCCCTGCTGGCTGGCCGATCCCGCACCCGCCGTACGCGTACGGCGGGCAGGCCGCTCCCCCGCAGCCCCGCCGGTCGCACGGGCCCCACCGGCCGCACGTGCACCACGCGCAGGCCGGGCCGGGGCGGGCGGCAGCTGGCCCTTCAGCGGACCCCACTCGTTCGGGTCGGGCACACCGGGCGGCAGCATCTGGCGGCGCTTGGGCCCGCCGTGCTCGGACTCGCCCGGCTCCTTCGCGCCCGGCCACGCCTTGGCGACCCGCGCGGCGAGGACGAAGTCCTTGCGCAGCGGGTGGCCCTCGAAGTTCTCGGGGAGCAGCAGCGGTTCGAGGTACGGGTGGCCGGTGAAGTCCACGCCGAACATCTCGTGCGTCTCGCGCTCGTGCCAGCCCGCGCCCGCGTACACATCCGTGGCGGTGGGCAGTACGGCCGCCGCGTGCGGGACGGTGGTGCGCAGCACCAGGCGCCGTACGGGGCCGGGCCGGGAGATGTCGGCGAGGTGGGCGCAGACGCGGAAGCCGGTACCGGGCTCGTCGACCGCGCTCAGCCAGTCGAAGTAGCTGCACCCGAGGTCGTCGCGGGCGGCGGTGAGCGCCGGGATCCAGGCGTCGGCGGGCACGTCGACGGTCAGCAGCGCGTACGCCTCTTCGGCGGTCGCGCCGGGGCCGAAGAGTTCGGTCGCGGGACCGGGCAGCCAGCCGACGGGCGGCGCGGGCGCCACCTCGGCGGGCTCGGTCGCGTCGGCGGGTGTGGAAGCGTCGGCCGTTTCGGAAGCGTCGGCGGGCTCAGCCGCCTCGGCAGCCCCGGCCGCTCCTGTCGTACCGCCCGGCGTCTCCTCGGCCTTCGGGACCGGAGGCTGTTCGTCGCTCACTGGTCCCCCGCTCCCTTCGGCTTCCCGTCACCGGTATCAGCTCCGGCCCCGGACGCCTCAGCCTCACCCGACGCACCGGGCCCACTAGCCCTACCGGACCCGCCCGACGCACTGGCCGCATCAGCCTCACCCGACGCACCCGGCACAGGCGCCGTCACCAGCCCGCTGCGCAGCGCGGCAGCCGACGGCCCCGCAGGCGCGGCGCCGGTGCCCGCGGCGCCGTTGCCCGCGTCCCCGTACCGCTCCCCCAGCGACTCGCGGGCGATCTTCTCCTGGAGCTTGAGAATGCCCTGCAGCAGCGCCTCGGGCCGCGGCGGGCAGCCCGGTACGTACACATCGACGGGAATGATCTGGTCGACGCCCTTCGTGACCGCGTACGAGTCCCAGTAGGGCCCTCCGCAGTTCGAGCAGGCGCCAAAGGAGATGACGTACTTCGGTTCCGGCATCTGCTCGTAGAGCCGTTTGACCGCGGGCGCCATCTTGTCCGTCACCGTGCCGGAGACGATCATGAGGTCCGCCTGCCGAGGGCCCGGCGCGAACGGGATCACGCCCAGCCGGATGAAGTCGTGCCGCGCCATCGACGCGGCGATGAACTCGATCGCGCAGCAGGCGAGCCCGAAGTTGAAGACCCACAGGCTGTAGCGGCGGCCCCAGTTCAGGACCACCTTCATGGGTTCGGGAGCCAGGCGGGCGAGCGGGCCCAGCCGGCGTCGTTCGACGGCACCGCCGGCGGACACGACAGGCAGTTCGGTGCCCGTCGCGGTGGCCGGCTTCGGGTTCGTCACGTCCATTCCAGGACGCCCTTCTTCCATGCGTAGAGCAGGCCGACGGCGAGGAAGCCGAGGAAGATGAACATCTCCACCAGCGTGACGCCGCCGAAACCGGGGGCGGCGAAGACCGTCGCCCAGGGGAACAGGAAGATCGAGTCGACGGCGAAGATCACGTACAGGAAGGCATAGACGTAGTAGCGGACCTGGGTGTGCGCCCACCCCTCGCCCACCGGGTCCACGCCGCATTCGTAGGTGAGCAGTTTCTCCGGGGTGGGCACCACGGGCCGCAGCAGCCGCCCGGCACCGAAGGCCACGGCCACGAAGAGCACACCGATCACGGCGATGAGCCCGACGACCGAGTACCCCTGGAAATAGTCCGCGGCAAGGCTGGTGCGTACGGTCGCGTCCGGCACGTCCGCCCTCGCTCCCTGACTGCTCTTGTTCAACGACTTCGACGATCTGTACGCACGGGAGTCTAGGCCCTGGCCCGCCCCAGGTGAGCAGTCGCGTCACATGGCGGGCAGCTATGGCCCGACTTCGCCCCACCTGGCCCCCTCGCCGCGGGCCCGCACACATCCCCCACGGCCCTCGCGGATCGCCTGCGGCGGCGTCAGTCCCCGCGCGGCCTGCCCGGCCCGCGCGACACCGCGCGGTCCATCACCTCGGCGGCGAGCCGCGCCGCCGCCTCCCGGGTCCGTTCGCCCAGCAGCTCCGTACGGACGGCCCCGCCGCCGGCCAGATGCCGGTCGTACGGCAGCGGAAGCACCGCGGCGCCGCCCGCTCCCAGGTGCTCGACGGTCTTGCGTACGTCGATGCCTCCGTCGGGCGACGTGTGGTTGAGCACGACGACGGTGGTCGGCAGCAGCCCGCGGTGCACCCCGCCCATCCACTCCAGCACGGACTTGGTCGCCAGCACACCCTCCACCGTCGCCGGCGTCACCAGGACCCGCGCCTGCGTGGTGACCAGCGCGGTACGCGCCACCTCGGCCGGCAGCGTCTCGCAGTCCACGACCGTGGTCGCGAAGTGGCGGCGCAGGGAGGTCATGACGATGCGGTACGTGTCGAGGTCGAGCCGGGTGCCGATCGAGCCCTGGCTGCCGGGCAGCAGCCAGCCGCCGCCCGTGAACGGCAGGAGGTAGCCGGTCAGATCAGTGATCAGCATGGACGGGTCGACGATCTGCGCCAGATCGCTGCTCGACCAGCGCACCTCCCGCACGCCCAGCCGGTGCGGCAGGGTGCCCAGCGCCGGGTCGGCCTCCACGGCGAGCACCGGATCCGAGCGGTAGTGCGCGTACGTGAGGGCCAACAGGGCGGCGACGGTGGACTTGCCCGCGCCACCGCGGATGCTGGAGACGGCCAGCTGGCGGCCGGTGGTCACCGGCTGCTGAATGGCGTGCGCGGCGCGCGTGACGGCCTCGGTCTCGGCCGCCGCCGAGGAGGCGAACACGCGCCGCAGCGCCCGGCCCGCCCGCCGGGCGGCGGACTCGCCGTGCCGGGGCTTGCCCTGTACACCGTCGAGTTCGGGTGGGAGAACGGGGACGGAGACGGGGGTGGGGGTGAGGGCGAGGCCGGTACCGGGGGCTCGCGGGGCCACGGGGGCGGGGACCGGAGCGGGAGCCGGAGCGGGGGTGGGGACGGGTGCCGCAGCGGGAGCCGGAGCGGGTGCCTGAGCGGAAGCGGAGGGCGAGAGGTATGCCTGCTGCGTTTGCTTCTGCATATTATCTACCGAGGGCTCGACGGACCTCGGTACGGGCCCGGGGGCACCCCCGGGGACGGGCGCGCCCCCGGTCAGCGGCATGGCCCCCGCCGCAGGTGCCATCCCGGACGCCCTCGGCGCCGCCCCGCCTCCAGTCGCCCCAGGCGCGTATCCAGGCGCATATCCAGGCATCGGCGGCACCGTATGCCCCGACTGGCCCGCCTCTCCCGACCGCCCTTGCTGCCCCGCCCGGCCCGCTTGCCCCGCCTGTCCCGACATGAACCCTCCGCCGCCCCTTCTGGTCGGACTGATCGCTGTGGCCGACCGTCGCGGCCGATCATTTTCGTCGACTCGACCGACCCTTCCGGTCGGCCGACCGGTCAGAACATGTCCAGCAGACCGCCGTACACCCCGAACGCCCCGAAGGCGACCGGAACCAGCGCCACCACACTCACCGACTCGACCAGGTTCAGCAGACCCCGCAGCCGCAGCCGCGCGTGCTCCGGCAGCCGTACCGCGAGAGCCGCGAGCGGCACCGCCGTCAGCAGGCACAGTACGGTCAGCGCGGCCGCCGGGCTGCCGCCGTCGGAGGCCCACCGCAGGACGAGCCGTACGCAGACCGCCGCGCCGGCCGCCAGCAGCGCCACGACTTCCAGGACCAGCGGGTACGCCCGCGCCCGCGAGAACAGCACGATGCACAGCAGCACCGCGGCCGCCACCGCCCAGCCGTCCGCCCCGCCGGACGCGTCCGCGACCCCGCCCACGGCCAGCAGACCGGCCGCCCCGGCCGACACGGCCGTCGTGACGGCGGCCAGGGTGAGCCCGCGGTGCGTGGCACCCAGCGCCGCGGCGGCCCGGTGTTTGCTGACCGGCACGCCGCCGGAGTGGCGGTCGTCCAGTCGTGTCAGCCCGGCCGACGCCAGGGCGAGCCGCGGCAAATATCCCAGTACCAGCACCGAGAGCACGCCCACCGCGACGCCGGTACGGACCGGGTTGGCGACCGCCAGCCCCGCTTCCCACACGCCGACCGCGGCCACGACGGCCGCCGCGCCGACGAGTCCGCCGCGCCCCAGGCCCGTACAGAGCCCGAGCAGGGCGAGGACGGCCGCCACCGTCAGCCCGGCCGCGGCCAGACGCGGGGCGCCGCCCGACGTCACGCCCCAGGAGGCGAGTATGCCGAGGGCTCCGCCCATCAGGAGCAACGCCGTACCCAACGCCCTCTTGGTGAGCAGCGGGCCGGCCGCGGTCCCGGCTCCGGCCGTGACCAGCGCGGCCAGGCCGAGCCATGGTCCGGCCCGGTCGAGTCCGTACCGGCTGCCGGCGAACACGCCGATGACGACCGCGAGCAGCACGACGGCCACGACGGCCGCCCACATGCGGCTCCGCTCGTCCCACCGCCACGCGTAGCCGCCCAGGGCGCCTACCGCGTCACCTGCCGCCGTGCCGGGCGCGCCGTGCACGCCGGGCGCGGCCGGAGTCTCCGGCCTGCCGTGCTCCCGGACCAGCCGCAGCACAGCCCCATCGGCCACCTTTGCGGAAGCAAGCGTCTCGCTCTGTGCGAGTACGGCTCCGCCCGCCGTGACCAGACGGCATGTCAGGGGTTCGTCCGCCGACCGGTCGCCGATCGTCCGCAGCATCTCGGGCAGCAGTGCGCCGACCGGTTCGTGCGCGGGCAACACCAGGTCGACCCGCCGCCGTTCGCCCGCAAGCACCACGCGTCGCAACGCCATCCGCTGCCCGGTCTCTGCGTTCACCATGCCGACTCTGCCCCCGTACTGGAACCGGAACCCACCCCACCCCACCGCACCGCGACACGATACGGCTCGCCTTCTCCCACCCCTGCACCACCCGCCCCCGGGCGCTCCCCGGCTTCGCCGACGTCCTGCCGGGCGCCTACACGCGCTTGACCACCACCGTGCCGGCCACCTTGTCGTGCAGGCACTGTCGGAACGGTTCGTCCCAGCAGCACCACAGCACGTTGAGCAGCCCCAGGAACGGGACGAAGCCCATGGGGAACACCACGGCCCAACGCCCCAGCGCCTGCCCGAAGGACAGGTTCGCCCCGTCCTTCAGCCGGGCGATCCGCAGCCCGCAGATCCGCTTGCCGAACGTGGCGCCGTACTTCCAGTTCATGAACGGCTCGTAGAACAGCACCGCGACGACCAGCACGATCCCGGTCAGGGCGCTCGGAATGCCCACCCCGGCGCCGCGCGGCAGCACGGCCTGGACCAGGCCGACCACCGCGATCACGATGAAGACCGCGCCGGCCTGGAAGAGCCCGTCGAGCAGACGCGCCCCGAGCCGCGCACCCTGACCTGCCAGCATGCCTATGGGCGGGCCGCCCATCTGCGGTGTTGCGTACGGGTGGTATCCCTGCTGTCCCGGCGCCCCGTACCCTGGCGCCCCGTATCCCGGTGCCTGTCCGTTTCCGTACGCCTCGTAAGGCGGCTGCTGTCCGTAGGACGGCTGCTGACCGTACGGTGCCTGCTGCCCGTAAGGCGGCTGCTGACCGTACGGGCCCTGCTGTCCGTGCGGCCCCTGCTGGTACTCACTCATGCCCGAGATCCAAGCTGGCCGGTCCGCCTCCGCACAAGCCGCGACCGTCGCGGGCCGCTTCCGTCCGGCCCGCGACGGGGCCGGGCAAGGCGGCGGAGGTGAGGAAAACCCCACCCCCGGTCACCGACGTTCCCCATGGTCACTACGGGCGGTGACCGGCAAGCTAGGGCGTATGACCGTACGTTCCGCTCATGATCGACGCCGCGATCACCTCTCCGGACGGGCCTCGCCGGCGCCGGCCGCCGCCGGCCGCGGGGACGGCCACGGTTCCGGCGCCGCCGGGCCCCTGCCGCCCCCGCGGGCCGCGCTCGCCGGCGCGACCTGGCGGGAGGTCGTCCACCTGCTGACCAACCTGCCGCTGGGCGTCCTGGCCTTCGCCGTGCTGATGGTGTGGCTGGTGGCGGGCATCGGGCTGTCCGTCACCGTCGTCGGGCTGCCGCTGCTCGCGGTGGGGCTCCTGGTGTGCCGTCAGTACGGAAAGCTGGAGCGCGCCCGCGCGCGGCGCCTGCTGGGCGTACGGGTGGACGAGCCCACTCCGCTGCACACCGCGGGGAACGGTTTCTTCGCCTGGCTGTGGCTGCGGCTGAAGGACCCGGTCGGGTGGCGGCACGCGCTGTACGTGTTCATCCGGCTGCCGTGGTCGATCCTGACCCTCCCGCTGACGCTCGTCTCGTTCTTCCTGATCTGGCCGGCCCTGCCCTGGATCGCACGCGGGCTGGCCAACGTCGACCGGATGATGGTGCGCGGCCTGCTGTCACCCTCCGACGAGCTGGAACGGCGGATCGCCGAGCTGAAGACGGACCGCGCGACGGTCTCCGACACCGCCGCCGCCGACCTGCGCCGCATCGAACGTGACCTGCACGACGGCGCGCAGGCCCGGCTCGTCGCCCTGGCGATGGGGCTGGGCCTGGCGAAGGAGAAGCTGCTGGAGGACCCGGACGCGGCGGCGCAGATGGTCGACGAGGCGCACGGCGAGGTGAAACTCGCCCTCCAGGAACTGCGCGACCTCGCACGCGGCATCCACCCGGCGATCCTCACCGACCGCGGGCTGGGCCCGGCCCTCACCTCACTCGCGGGGCGCTGCACGGTTCCGGTGACGGTGACGGTGGACGTGGCGCAGCGACCCGCGCCCGCGATCGAGGGCATTGCGTACTTCACCGTCTCGGAACTGCTGCAGAACGTCTCCAAGCACAGTGGCGCGCGCTCGGCCCGGGTGGAGATCTGGCGCGCCGAGGACCGGCTGCTGATCCAGGTCCACGACGACGGGCGGGGCGGAGCGCGGCTGGACGGCGGCAGCGGGATGGCCGGGCTCGCGGAGCGGTTGGGGTCGGTGGACGGGGTATTCGTCCTCGACTCACCGGCCGGCGGACCGACACGGGTGACGGCCGAACTGCCGTGGCGGGACCGGGCCTGCGAAGAGGGCGGACGGACGGCCGCCGGGAAGGGCTCGGGATCGGGGGCGGGTCCCGGGGCGAGGCCGGGGGTGGCGGCAGCGGCGCGCGGTGGCGGGAAGGCGCGGAGACGGGGCCGGGAGGAGCGCGCGTCTCGGCGGAAGGGCGCGGACGCGAGCGGGTGAACGCCGGGGCGCCTGCGGAGCGGGGGCCGTGGGGTGGGAGCGGGGGCCCCGCGCGGCAGCAGACACCCCGATCTACGGGAACTGGGGGAACTGGGGGAACCCACAGACCGGAAGCACGGGGCACGGGGGTGGGGAAAACCCCAGCATGAAGACTGCGCTTTCCCTCATGGTGCGGACGGCGCCGAGCGCGGAGTCTGGAGGTAGTCGGCAGAGCCGGAGACAGCGGGTCTGACGACGACGGCAGCAGCCGGACCTTGCCGCAGGTGTGCGAACGCGCCGGCGGCATGCCGACCCGGACCTGGCAGAACGGACGACGAGACCATGGACACCGCCACCGCCTACGAACCCCACCCACCAGCCCCGCGCGTGCCCGTCGCCCTGCGCGCCCCGTTCTCGGGCCGCACCTGGCGGGAGTTCCTCTACCTCCTCCTGAGCCTGCCGGTGGCCTGCGTGATGTTCAGCTACGCCGTCACCATGGTCTCGGTGGGCGCGGGCCTGCTGATCACGTTCCTGGGCATACCGGTGCTCGCGGTCGGCCTGATCGGCTGCCGGGGGCTAGGTGCCCTGGAGCGTCTCCGAGCGCGCGCCCTGCTGGACCTGGACGTGGACCACCCGGAGCCGGTGCGCGCCGCCAAGCCGGGGCTGATGAGCTGGATCGGCGCCGTCTTCAAGAGCGGCGTCTCCTGGCGCCACCTCCTGTACTCGATACTGCACTTCCCCTGGGCGGTCTTCGCCTTCTGCTTCTCGGTGACGTTCTGGACCGTGGGCTGGTCCCTGCTCCTCTACCCGCTGTGGCAATGGGTGTTCCCCGCCTACCTTGACCAGCCGGGTATCCAGCTGTGGGGCGACGGCCGGGGTGACGGCCTCTACCTGGACTCCCCTCCCGGCATGGCGATAGCCAGCGCGGCCGGCCTGCTGACGGTGCTGGCCGGACCGTGGGTGATACGCGGGCTGACGCACGTGGACCGCGTCCTGGTGTACGGGCTGCTGGGCCCCTCCACGCTCGCCACCCGCGTCTCGGAGCTGGAGTCGGACCGCGGGGTGGTCGTGGACACCGCCGCCGCCGACCTGCGGCGCATCGAGCGCGATCTGCACGACGGCGCGCAGGCCCGGCTCGTATCGCTCGCGATGGACCTGGGCCTGGCGAAGGAGAAGCTGGCGGAGGACCCGGAAGCCGCGGCGAAGATGGTGGACGAGGCGCACGGCGAGGTGAAGACGGCCCTGCGGGAGCTGCGGGACCTCGCGCGGGGCATCCACCCGGCGATCCTCACGGACCGCGGACTGGGCCCGGCGCTCACCTCACTTGCGGGGCGCTGCACGGTCCCGGTGAAGATATCCGTGGACCTGGACCACCGCCCGGCCGCGGCCATCGAAGGCATCGCCTACTTCACCGTCTCCGAACTCCTCCAGAACGTCTCCAAGCACGCCCGGGCGACCAACGCCACCGTCGACGTGTGGCGGGTGACGGACCGGCTCATGGTGCTCGTCACGGACAACGGACAGGGAGGCGCGAACACGGAAACGGGCAGCGGCCTGGCGGGCCTGGCGGAACGGCTCAGCGCGGTGGACGGCCTCCTCGTCGTCGACTCCCCGGTGGGCGGCCCGACCACCATCACGGCAGACCTGCCTTGGCGGGGCTGAGACGGCGGGGCCGACCGGGGAGGGTGGAAGCGTCGGGACCAGCCGGGCGGAGCTGTGGCGCCCGGGCCGGGCGGAGCTGTGGCGCCCGAGCCGGCCGGGCAGGGCTGACGCGCCCGGCCCGGAAAGGCGTATCCGGCTCGCGGCGATCTGCCCCGGCTGGTTGGCCCAGGACAGGGCAGGGAGGGGAAGGGGGGAGGGACAGTCGCGCTCCAGGGGCCCAGCCCCGTCCGGCCCCGTCCGGCCCAGCCCAGCCCAGCCCAGCCCAGCCCCAGGAGCATCCGCCCCCGTCCCACACCTCCCTCCACCCCGCACTCGCCTCCCCACCCACGACCCTGCCTCCACCGCACGACCATGCCTCCACCCCACAACCACCCCTCCACCCCACAACCACTCCCCCCCTCTCACCTCCCGTCCGCCTCCCTCACCCCACCCCCACCCACAGCCGCCTCCTTCCCACCCCTTCTCACCCCTCTCCGGCCCGTCCCGGCCCGCCCCGCCCTCTCCCCTCCCCCGTCCCTGTCCGGAGTGGTGTTCGTCGATTCTTGGCAGGTGGGAGCGGTCGGGTTCGGATGCTGGGATGCTGGGGGCGCAGGGGTGGGGAAGAAACGGAACGTGGGGGCTGGAAGAGTCGTGGAGGACAGGGTGCGGGTGGTCATCGCCGAGGACTCGGTGCTGCTTCGGGAGGGCCTGACCCGGTTGCTGACCGACCGTGGGCACGACGTCGTGGCTGGGGTGGGTGACGCCGAGGCGTTGCTCAAGGTCATCGGGGAGCTGGCCGCCGAGGGGGAGCTGCCGGACGTGGTGGTGGCGGACGTACGGATGCCGCCGACGCACACGGACGAAGGGGTGCGGGCCGCGGTGCGGCTGCGACGTGATCACCCGGGGCTGGGGGTGCTGGTGCTGTCGCAGTACGTGGAGGAGCAGTACGCGACGGAATTGCTGGCGGGATCCAGTCATGGCGTCGGCTATCTCCTCAAGGACCGGGTAGCCGAAGTGCGGGAGTTCGTCGACGCGGTGGTCCGGGTCGCCGAGGGGGGCACCGCGCTGGACCCCGAAGTGGTCGCGCAGCTCCTGGGCCGCAGCCGTAAGCAGGACGTGCTGGCGAACCTCACGCCACGGGAGCGGGAGGTCCTGGGGCTGATGGCCGAGGGGCGGACGAACTCCGCGATCGCACGGCAGCTGGTGGTGAGCGACGGTGCGGTGGAGAAGCACGTCAGCAACATCTTCCTCAAGCTGGGCCTGTCGCCGAGTGACGGGGATCACCGCCGGGTGCTGGCCGTACTCACGTATCTCAACTCCTGAAAAAACCGACACGCCGTCAGTCGTGCAGGTTGGGGGCGGCCCGCGGGGCCGACCGGGACCTGAGGAGTAGAACCAATGGCCGAGGCGCGAGCGTCTTGGAGAAGGGGGCCGGGGGGCGGTTGTTCCATGACAAATTCTGACAGAACGCTGTCTCATGTCCACGTCCATCATGTGATCGGCCCAGGGAAGGCGACCCTTACCCACGTACGATGTTCGTGGGACGACCGGTCGGCACGACGAGTCCCGAGCCACCGCCCCGAGGGAGGTCCGAAGCAGTGACCAGCCAGGTCAGCAGCCAAGCCGAGCAGGCCGACGGAGCGCTCACCGGGGAGCCGCAGGCTCCCGGGACCGGCGCCGACGGCGGGAATGACGGCGGTAAAGAGGTACGTCGCCTGGACCGGGTGATCATCCGGTTCGCGGGCGACTCCGGTGACGGTATGCAGCTCACGGGTGACCGGTTCACCTCCGAGACGGCGACCTTCGGCAACGACCTCTCGACGCTGCCGAACTTCCCCGCCGAGATCCGGGCCCCCGCCGGCACCCTGCCGGGTGTCTCCAGCTTCCAGCTGCACTTCGCGGACCACGACATCCTCACCCCGGGTGACGCGCCCAACGTGCTGGTGGCGATGAATCCGGCCGCGCTGAAGGCAAACCTGGCGGATGTGCCGCGGGGCGCGGAGATCATCGTCAACACGGACGAGTTCACCAAGCGGCCGATGGCGAAGGTGGGCTACGAGGTCAGCCCGCTGGAGGACGGGACGCTGGAGGCGTACAGCGTGCATCCGGTGCCGCTGACGACGCTGACGATCGAGGCGCTCAAGGAGTACGGGCTCTCCCGCAAGGAGGCCGAGCGTTCGAAGAACATGTTCGCGCTGGGTCTGCTGTCGTGGATGTACCACCGGCCGACCGAGGGCACCGAAGCGTTTCTGCGGCAGAAGTTCGCCAAGAAGCCGGACATCGCCGAGGCGAACGTGGCGGCGTTCCGGGCGGGCTGGAACTTCGGTGAGACCACCGAGGACTTCGCGGTCTCCTACGAGGTGGCGCCGGCCACCCAGGCGTTCCCGACGGGCACGTACCGCAACATCTCCGGCAACCTGGCCCTGTCCTACGGGCTGATCGCCGCCGGGCAGCAGGCCGATCTGCCGCTGTACCTGGGCTCGTACCCGATCACGCCGGCCTCGGACATCCTGCACGAGCTGAGCAAGCACAAGAACTTCGGCGTGCGCACCTTCCAGGCCGAGGACGAGATCGCGGGCATCGGCGCGGCGCTGGGCGCGGCGTTCGGCGGCGCGCTGGCGGTGACCACCACCTCGGGCCCCGGTGTGGCGCTGAAGTCGGAGACCATCGGGCTCGCGGTCTCCCTGGAACTGCCGCTGCTGATCGTGGACATCCAGCGCGGCGGCCCGTCCACCGGCCTGCCCACCAAGACCGAGCAGGCCGACCTGCTGCAGGCGATGTACGGGCGCAACGGCGAGGCGCCGGTACCGATCGTGGCGCCGAAGACGCCCGCGGACTGTTTCGACGCGGCGCTGGACGCGGCGCGTATCGCGCTGACGTACCGTACGCCGGTCTTCCTGCTCTCCGACGGTTACCTGGCCAATGGCTCCGAGCCGTGGCGTATCCCGGAGGTCGACCAACTGCCCGATCTGCGCACTCAGTTCGCCTCCGGCCCGAACCACACGCTGGCGGACGGCACCGAGGTGTTCTGGCCGTACAAGCGCGACGAGCAGACCCTGGCCCGCCCGTGGGCGGTGCCCGGCACGCCCGGCCTGGAGCACCGGATCGGCGGCATCGAGAAGCAGGACGGCACGGGCAACATCTCCTACGACCCGGCCAACCACGACTTCATGGTGCGCACCCGCCAGGCGAAGATCGACGGCATCGAGGTCCCCGACCTGGAGGTCGACGACCCGACGGCGGACGCGGCCGTCCGCGACGGGCAGAGCGCGGCCGCCGCGCAGGGCGCCGACACCCTCGTACTGGGCTGGGGCTCGACGTACGGGCCGATCACCGCGGCGGTGCGGCGCGTACGGCGCGACGGGGGGCGCGTCGCACAGGCCCATCTGCGCCACCTCAACCCCTTCCCGCGGAATCTCGGCGCGGTGCTGGCGCGTTACGACAAGGTGGTCGTACCGGAGATGAACCTCGGCCAGCTCGCGACCCTGCTGCGGGCGAAGTACCTCGTCGACGCCCGCTCCTACACCCAGGTCAGCGGGATGCCGTTCAAGGCCGAGCAGCTTGCGGAGGTCTTTAAGGAGGCCATCAATGACTGAGACGATCGCGGAGGGGACCTCGACGATCGAGGCGCTTTCCCTGGTGCCCAAGGCCGAGGCCAAGCAGTCCATGAAGGACTTCAAGTCCGATCAGGAAGTGCGCTGGTGCCCCGGCTGCGGTGATTACGCGGTTCTCGCCGCCGTGCAGGGCTTCATGCCCGAGCTCGGTCTGGCGAAGGAGAACATCGTCTTCGTCTCGGGCATCGGCTGCTCGTCCCGGTTCCCGTACTACATGAACACCTACGGGATGCACTCCATCCACGGCCGCGCCCCGGCCATCGCCTCCGGCCTGGCCTCCTCGCGCCGTGACCTGTCGGTGTGGGTGGTCACCGGCGACGGCGACGCGCTGTCCATCGGCGGCAACCACCTGATCCACGCGCTGCGCCGCAACGTCAACCTCAAGATCCTGCTGTTCAACAACCGGATCTACGGTCTGACCAAGGGCCAGTACAGCCCCACCTCCGAGGTCGGCAAGATCACCAAGTCGACGCCGATGGGCTCACTGGACGCGCCCTTCAACCCGGTGTCGCTGGCCATCGGCGCCGAGGCGTCCTTCGTGGCCCGTACGGTCGACTCCGACCGCAAGCACCTGACCAGCGTGCTGCGCGCGGCCGCCGCCCACCCGGGCACGGCGCTGGTGGAGATCTACCAGAACTGCAACATCTTCAACGACGGCGCCTTCGAGGTCCTCAAGGACAAGCAGCAGGCCGAGGAAGCCGTGATCCGTCTGGAGCACGGGCAGCCGATCCGCTTCGGCGCGCCCGCCGAGGACGGCCTCGGCTCCAAGGGCGTGGTACGGGATCCGGCCACCGGCGACCTCAGGGTCATCGACGTGACGGCGGAGGGCGCGGACGCGGTGCTCGTCCACGACGCGCACAACCCCTCCCCGACCACCGCCTTCGCCCTGTCCCGCCTCGCCGACCCGGACACGCTGCACCACACCCCCATCGGAGTGCTGCGCAACGTGGACCGCCCGGTCTACGACACGCTCATGGGCGACCAGCTGGACACCGCCATCGAGCAGAAGGGCAAGGGCGACCTCGCCTCCCTGCTCGCCGGCAACGACACCTGGACCGTGGTCGGCTGAGCAGCAGCCGGTCACGGGCCTTCCGGTGCCCGTACGGAGCGTCTTCGGACGTCCCGTACGGGCACCGTCGCTTTTGGCCGTTGATTTCGACCGCCGTTCTCGGCCGCCCGTTTCCAGCCGCCGTTCTCGGCCGTCGAGTGCGACTGCCGGGTTCGGCCGTCTCGTCCGGCCGCGTTTTCAGCCGTCGATTTCGGCTGGTTCCTAGCGCCGCCGGGCCCCCTGTCATGACCGTATCTCGGAACGGGCATGACAGTAGGGCTGTCCGGCGTTACCTTCAGAACGCGACCCGCACCACCGCCGGCGCAGTTGGAGCACCATTCCACCGGAGGGCCCCTTGCCACCCCAGACCGACCAGCGCACCGGACTCGTCTACGGCACGGCCGCATACGTGGTGTGGGGCCTGCTCCCTCTCTACTGGCACCTGCTGGGCGACCTGGCACCCGCCGAGATCCTGGCCCACCGGATGGTGTGGTCGCTGCCGGTCGCCGTCCTCATCCTGGCCGCGCTGCGCCGCTGGTCCTGGGTACGGGAGCTGGTGCGGCAGCCCAAGCGGCTCGGCCTGATCCTGATCTGCGCCGCGGTCATCTCCGTCAACTGGTTCCTGTACATCTGGGCCGTCAACGCCGGGCACGTACTCGAAGCGTCCCTGGGCTACTTCATCAATCCGCTGGTCAGCATCGCCTTCGGTGTCCTGGTGCTGCGCGAACGGCTGCGGCCGCTGCAGTGGACCGCCGTGGGCGTCGGCGTCGCCGCGGTGATCGTGATGGCCGTGGCGTACGGCAAGGTGCCCTGGATCTCCCTCGCGCTGGCGTTCACGTTCGCCACGTACGGCCTGGTCAAGAAGGGCGTGAAGCTGGGCGGCATCGAGGGCTTCAGCGCCGAGACGGTGATGCAGTTCCTGCCCGCGCTCGGCATTCTGGTCTTTCTCGGCGCGCGCGGCGAGGCCGGGTTCCTGACCGGCGGGGTGGGGCAGATGCTGCTCCTCATGGGCTGCGGCGTGGCCACCGCGCTGCCGCTGATCGCCTTCGGGGCGGCGGCGGTGCGCCTGCCGCTGAGCGTGCTCGGGATGCTCCAGTACCTGGCGCCGACCTTCCAGTTCGTCCTCGGCCTGCTGGTCTTCCACGAGGAGATGCCGGTGGAGCGCTGGGCGGGCTTCGGCCTCGTCTGGCTGGCGCTGGTGGTGCTGACGTACGACGCGATCCGTACCGCCCGCTCCGGGCGTACGGCGCTGGCCGCGGCCCGGAAGGCGGCTGCGGGAGTGGTCGAGGAGACGGCCGCGGCGCTGGCACCGGACAACGCAGCCCAGCCCACCGCGCAGTCCACCGCCCAGAGCCGCCGCCCCGCCCCGGCGGCCACTCGGTCCGCCCCGGAAGCCGCCTCGGCATCCCCCGCAGCCCCGGAAGCCGTCCCCGCAACCGCGGCAACCCCGGCAACCCCGGAAACCACCCCGGGATCAGGCACCGCCAAGCCCTGACCCGCCGCGGAACGATATGCGGGCCGGGGTGTCCGGATTCCGCCTTGCCTCCGGAGCGTGGCGCGCCCAGCATCAGCTTCGCGCCATGCACGGTCCGTTCACTCCACGTTCGGAATCCGGAGACCCCTCATGTCATGGAACGCCGCAAGACGCAGTACGACCAGGCGTTTTCGAAGATCCGGCAGTAGCGGCGGCAGTGGTCCCGGCGGCCTCGGGCTGACCGCCGCCGGTGCCGTACTCGGCCTGATCGTTGCGATACCCGGGGCGGCCGGTGCGGCCACCGCCGCGCCCGCCGCCGCCCGCTCCACCACCCCCACCGTCAGCACCGCCGCCGCCCCCGACATACCGGTGGCCAACGTCAAAGCGCATCTGAGCCAGCTCCAGTCGATAGCCACCGCCAACGGCGGCAACCGGGCCCACGGCCGGCCCGGCTACCGGGCCTCGCTCGACTACATCAAGGGCAAGCTGGACGCCGCGGGCTTCACCACCAGCGTGCAGCAGTTCACCACCAGCGGCGCCACCGGCTACAACCTGATCGCCGACTGGCCCGGCGGCGACCCGAACCAGGTCCTGATGGCCGGCGCGCACCTGGACTCCGTCAGCGCGGGCCCCGGTATCAACGACAACGGCTCCGGCTCGGCCGCGGTCCTCGAAACCGCGCTGGCCGTCGCCCGCGCCGGCGCCAAGCCCGCCAAGCACCTGCGGTTCGGCTGGTGGGGCGCCGAAGAGCTGGGGATGCGCGGCTCGCAGTACTACGTGAGCCGGCTGGCCGCGGCGGACCGTGCGAAGTTCAGCGGCTATCTGAACTTCGACATGGTGGGCTCGCCGAACCCCGGCTATTTCGTCTACGACGACGACCGTGCCATCGAGGCCGTGTTCAAGGCCTATTACGCCTCGCTGAACGTCCCCACGGAGATCGAGACCGAGGGTGACGGCCGCAGTGACCACGCGCCGTTCAAGAATGTCGGCATTCCCGTGGGCGGCCTGTTCTCCGGCGCCGATTACACCAAGACGGCCGCCCAGGCGCAGAAGTGGGGCGGTACGGCCGGCCAGCCCTTCGACCGGTGCTACCACCGCTCCTGCGACACGTCGTCGAACATCGACGACACCGCCCTGGACCGCAGCAGCGACGCCATCGCGCACGCGGTGTGGGAGCTGGGCGTCGGCACGACAACCCCGCCCGACGGCGCCGTCTTCGAGAACACCGATGACGTGCAGATCCCGGACGCGGGCGCCGCGGTGACCTCGGCGGTGACGGTCTCCGGGCGGACCGGCAACGCGCCGGCCACGCTGAAGGCCGGTGTGGACATCAAGCACAGTTACCGCGGTGACCTGGTCATCGACCTCGTGGGGCCGAGCGGGCAGGCGTACCGGCTGAAGAACTCCAGCGGCTCGGACTCGGCACCGGACGTGAACACCACGTACACGGTCGACGCGTCCGCCGAGACCGCCAACGGCACCTGGCGGCTGCGGGTGCAGGACGTCGGCCCGCAGGACACCGGCTACATCGACAGCTGGAAGCTCACTTTCTGACGGCCGGCCGCACCGGCGGCCCATGACACGTACGGCTCACGATGCGTACGGCTCATGCCCCGTAACGGCGCGGGCGTCACGGCATCAGACCGTGATGTCCCGCGCCGTGAAGCGGGCCCAGGCGGCGGAGCCGAAGATCGCCGCGTACAGCGCCTGGAGGACGAAGTTCTTCTGGAGCTGGTCCCAGTAGACGGGCTCGCGCAGCACGTCGGCGAAGGACAGCCAGTGGTGCGAGAAGAGGTACGGCTGGATCGCGTGCAGCTGCGGGATGGTGTCCAGGATCTGGACCACGATCAGCAGCCCGACGGTGGTGGCCATGGCCGCGATGCCGCTGTTGGTGAGCGTCGAGATGAACAGGCCGATCGCCGCGACCCCCACCAGGGACAGCGCCACGACGACCGCGATGGCCAGCGCCCGCAGCAGCCCTTCGCTGAACGGCACGGTGGTCCCGGACAGCAGCGTCACCTCGCCGACCGGGAACAGCAGCGCGCCGGTCACCAGCGCCGACACGGCCACGACCAGTGTCGCCGCCAGGCAGAACGTCAGCGTCGTCGCGTACTTGACCAGCAGCAGCCTGGTCCGGCCGGCCGGCGCGACGAGCAGATAGCGCAGCGTCCCGGCGTGCGCCTCACCGGCGATGGCGTCCCCCGCGACCACGCCGACGGCCAGCGGCAGGAAGACCGGCAGGGTGACGGCCAGCGCGGTGAAGACCAGGAAGAGACCGTTGTTGGTGATCTGCGAGACGAACGCGGCGCCGCCGCCGGAGCCGCCTGATCCGCCGCCTTCACCCCCCGTCTCGATCTTTACGGCGACACCGATCAGGACCGGCACGGCGGCGAGGACGGCGAACAGCGCGAGGGTGCGCCAGCGCCGGAAGGTCGTACCGATCTCGTTGCGCAGCAGGCCGAGCGACCACAGCGGCCGCGGCGCACGGCGCACGGCCTCGCTCCCCGCCCCCGCGCCCCCGGCGCCTTCGGAAGAACCCGCGCCCCCGGAGGCCCCCGCGCCCCCGGCCGTCTCAGCCCGCGACATCGAAGCCCTCCCCGGTCAGCTGTACGAAGACGTCCTCCAGAGAGGCCCGTTCCACGCCGAAGGCCCGTACCCGCACCCCGGCCCCCACGAGAGCGGCGTTGACCTCCGCCAGGTCGGGCGGCCCGCCGGCCGGCGCCGGCAGCTCGCCGGTCACCCGCTCCTCCGCAACCACGAGGTCGGTCACCCCGTACTCCTTGAGCACCCGCACCGCGTCGGCGGTGTCGGGTGTGCCGACCGCCAGCCGCCCGCGGGTGCCGGCGGACAGCGCGGCGACCGTGCCCTGGGTGACGAGCCGGCCGCGCGCCATCACCGCGGCGTGGGTGCAGACCTGCTCGATCTCGTCGAGGAGGTGGGACGAGAGGAAGACGGTGGTGCCGTCGCCCGCCAGCTCTCTGACGAGCGCGCGGATCTCGCGCATCCCCTGCGGGTCCAGGCCGTTGGTCGGCTCGTCCAGTACGAGCAGTTCGCGGGGCTGCAGGAGCGCCGCGGCCAGTCCCAGGCGCTGCTTCATGCCCAGCGAGTAGGCGCGTGCCTTCTTGCGGGCGGCGGCGGCCAGCCCGACCCGTTCCAGCGCGTGGTCCACGCGGTGGGCGCGGGTGCGGGGGTCGGCAGCCGGGTCGGCCGCGTCGTACCGGACGAGGTTGTCGCGCCCGCTCAGAAAGCCGTACAGAGCCGGTCCCTCGATGAGGGCACCGACCCTGGGGAGCACCCGGCGGGCCGCCCGCGGCATCGGCTCGCCGAGCAGCCGGGCCCCGCCGGCGGAGGGTTCGATCAGGCCGAGCAGCATCCGGATGGTGGTGGTCTTGCCCGAGCCGTTCGGGCCGAGGAAGCCGAAGACGCTGCCGCGCGGTACGGCGAGGTCGAGACGGTCGACGGCGAGCTGCCCGCCGCGGTAGGTCTTCGTCAGGCCCCGGGTCTCGATCACCCGGTCCCCGGCGGGCGACTGCGTCATCGGCTCCCCCATGTGGTCGCGCCTGTGACCGCGGCCGGTCCTGCCGGCGGCCGGGGCGCGGGGCGGGGCCGTTCGGCCCGCCCCGCGCCGTATGCGTTACTTGGCGGACTCGGCCGCCTTGATCAGGGTCTCCTTGTCCACGGCGCCGGCGTAGACCGAGCCGTCGTCCGTCACCAGGGCGTTGACCAGGCGGGTGCTGAAGAGCCGGCCGGAGCCGAACTTTCCGTTCACCTTCTCGCCCAGGCTGTCCAGCAGCTTGGCCGCCTCACCGGACGCGCCCTTGCCGGTGGCCGAGGAGAGGCCGGAGCCGGTGCCCTTGAGGTGGGCGATCGAGGTCCAGCCGGAGCCGATGACGTCGAGGCCCTTGCCCTTGCCGGCGTTCTTGCCGTCCAGGCCGTACTGCCCCAGGATGCCCTGGAGGTCCTGGGCGGTCCGCTGCCCCTTGGCGTGCTGCTGTGCGCGGGCCTTGTCGCCGTCCACGACCTTGGCGCCCTTCGGCGGCTTGAAGTCGAAGGTGCCGGCCGCGGGCTTGGCGAAGTCGACGGAGGTGAAGCCGACGTCGATCGCGGCGGCGCCGCCGCTCTTGGGCGTGAGGGTGAACTTCAGCGGTACGCCGGTCTCGGCGTCCACCGCTATGCGGATCGCGTCGACCGTGGAGCCGGCCTGCTTGGGCTTGATGGAGAGCTGGTACGCGTCCCGGCCGGCGACCTTGGCCGTGCCGTCGACGGTCACCGAGGTGGTGTCGCCGACCGCGGCCAGCGCCTTCTTGGCCAGTTCCTGGGGGGTGGCGTTCTTCAGGTCGCCGGACTCACCGGCCGCACCACCGGACTTGTCGGCTTTGCCGGACTTGTCCGAGCCGTGCTTCCCGCCCTTGCCCGCTTCGTCCGGGACGGTGCTGTGGTAAGCGGTGTTGCTCTTGCTGTCGTAGCCCCAGATGTCCCGGCCGTTGTGCACGAGGTTGTACTCGGCGGCCTTGCCGACGACCGAGACCCGCTGCTTGTCGGGCCCGTCGGCGGCGACGCGCAGGGTGTGCGACCCGGACGCCAGGTCCTTGAGCTGGTTCTGCGGGCTGGCGGAGGAGTCCGCGTCGCCGCTCTTGTCCGCCGCGCCCTTACCGCTCTGGCCCGACGAGCCGCCGAAGGCACCGGCGCCGCTGCCCGACAGGGACGGCAGCCCCAGGTCGGTGCTCGTACGGACCGTGCCGGACAGCTGCTGCACGTCGGAGGAGGCGACCTTGGCCAGCAGGTCCTGCGCGGATATCTTCGGCAGGTCCGGGGAGCCGGAGCCGGCGAACGCCGGGACCAGCCCGATCGAGGCCGCCGTGACGCCCACGACGGCGGCCGGGATGGCGTACCGCATCGTCCTGCGGCGCTTCGCGGAGCGCCCCCCGTCCCCGTCCCATTCGTCGGTGACCTGTGTCGGTTGGTTCCGTGGCATGTGCCTTACCTCCGTCGTAAGCGGCGGTCTGCTACGCGACGCACTCGTCCCACCCCCGGGCTCATTGTGACCCGTTCCGCCGTGGCGTGGTGGTCTCAATCCCACCAAATTGGCCAGCCGTGCGCATCAGCCCCGGGGGCCAACTCCTCGTACTCCGGTGGGATGACCCCACCTCACCACAGGAGGGAAACGGTACGACCGAAGGCAGAGGGGCCCCGGAGCGGACCCTAGGGGTTACCGGAGGTCACCCCGCCCGGTGCACCACCGAGTCGCACAGCCCCTCCAGGGCCTCCTTCGCCCTGCACTCCGGCAGCGGCGCCAGCGTGGCCCGCGCCTCCTCCGCGTAGCGCACCGTGTCGCGGCGGGCCTGCTCCAGCGCCGGGTGGGCGCGCAGCCCGGCCAGCGCCTCGGCGTGCCGGGCGTCGTCGGTCAGGTCGCCGGCCAGCAGGTCGCGCAGTTCGCGGTCCTTGTCGGTGCCGTGCTCGCCGTCGGCCAGGGCGCGCAGGTGCAGGACCGGCAGCGTCGGGATGCCCTCGCGCAGGTCCGTGCCGGGCGTCTTGCCGGACTCGTGGGAGTCGCTGGCGATGTCCAGGACGTCGTCGGCGAGCTGGAAGGCGGTGCCGAGGCGTTCGCCGTACTGGGTCAGGATGTTGACGGTGGTCTCGCCGGCGCCGGACATCATCGCGCCGAAGCGGCCGGCCACGGCGATCAGCGAGCCGGTCTTGCCCGCGATGACGTCCAGGTAGTGGTCGATCGGGTCGCGTCCGTCGCGCGGGCCCGCGGTCTCCAGGATCTGGCCGGTGACGAGGCGTTCGAACGCCTCGGCCTGGATGCGTACGGCCTCCGGGCCGAGGTCGGCCAGTATGTGCGAGGCACGCGCGAAGAGGAAGTCGCCGGTCAGCACGGCCACGGAGTTGCCCCAGCGGGCGTTGGCGCTGGCCACCCCGCGGCGCACGTCCGCCTCGTCCATGACGTCGTCGTGGTACAGCGTCGCCAGGTGGGTCAGCTCCACGACGACGGCCGAGGGCACGACGCCCGGGGTGTGCGGGTCGCCGAACTGCGCGGCGAGCATCACCAGCAGCGGGCGGAACCGCTTGCCACCTGCGCGGACGAGGTGCTGCGCGGCCTCGGTGATGAACGGCACGTCGCTTTTGGTGGCCTCCAGCAGGCCCTCCTCGACAGCCGCCAACCCGGCCTGGACATCGGCCTCGAGAGCCTGGTCCCGCACGCTCAGCCCGAAGGGCCCGACGACGGTCACGAGGGGTACTCCTGTCTGCTGACGATCAAACGTATTGTCGATCTGTCGCTGTCTCCACCATTGGCCAGCGTATCCGGTCGCCGTTGGATCACCGTGAGCGCCCGCCCCTCCGGCGCACTCGAACGATGTGCGGCCCGTCCGGTGCTCCGCGCGGGCGCGGCAGGCAGCCGTACGGAATGCCCGTGATCCACCAATGATGCGGGTTTGCCGCAGCAGAAAAAGAGCGGAGCACCCGGCCGTTCCCGCGGCAGGGTGCTCCTCCCGGCCGTCCCGGCCAGGGCATCCGGTCTCAGCGCGTTCCGGCCACCGGCCAGGACCCTCGGATCAGCGCGTTCCGGCCACCGCCTCCGCCACCCGAGCCGACGCGAACTCCGTACCGCAGACGAAGCGCATCACGGGCCCGAAGGACGCCGCCGCCGGAAGGCCCGTGAAGTGCAGGCCCGGGACCGAGGAGCCGAAGCCCGCGTCCAGCCGCGGGCCGCCGCCGCTCACGGTGATGCCGGTGCGCAGGCCCTGGCCCATGAAATCCATCGCCGCCAGGTCGACCCGGTAGCCGGTGGCGGCCAGGACGTGGTCGGCGGCGAGTTCGCCGGTCCGGCCGTCGGGGCCGCGCAGCGTCAGGACGGGACGGCCGTCCTCGACGCGCGCCCGGACGATCCGCCGCCCGGCCGTGACCTGGACGCGCCCCACGAAGCGCTCCCGCAGCCACCAGGCGCCCAGCGGCCCCAGCACCCGGCGGACCAGGTAGCGCCGGGCCGGTGCGGGCAGGTGGCGGAATCCGCCCGCGTAGTACGTGAACGCGTACAGTGACCAGGCGTTGCCGAACGGCGTCACGGGCCGCAGCCTGGGCTGCCGGTCAGGCGGCGCGCCGAAGCCCACCGCCGCCCGCCCGCGCGCCACGACCCGGACGGACCGGGCGCCGGACTCGGCGAGCAGCACCGCGCTCTCCAGCGCCGACTGCCCGGCGCCGACCACCACCACGTCCCGGCCGGCGAAGGCTGACAGGTCGCTGTGCTGGGAGCTGTGCGAGACCGGTCCGGTGCGGGACGGTCCGTCCGGTACCGCCGCGGCCAGTTCACGCGGCAGTCGGGCGAACCCGGTCAGCCCGGTGGCCACGACGACAGCCCGTGCCCGGAATTGTTCGCCACTGTCCAATTTCAGCTCAAAATCGCCGGTCTGTGGCCCGGCTCCACCGGACCGCCGGTCGACCGAGACCACCCGTACCTGCTCCAGGTCGGGCACCAGCCTCTCCTGGAGCCACTCCCCGTACCGCACGAAGGTCTCGACAGGCACGATGTCCCAGTCGGACTCGTAGCGCTGCCCGCCGGTCGCGCCGCAGAAGTCCTGGAGCGTGTGTCCGGCCTGCGGGGTGTCGATGCTGGACGCCGTCGGCGTCGACTTGAGCAGCATTCCTGCGGGCATGTGCTCCCGCCAGCTCACCATCGGCCGGCCGAAGACGCGTACGGGCACCCCCCGCGCGCGCAGGTGCGCCGCCGTCGACAGGCCGTACGGACCGGCTCCGATGACTGCTACCGGAGTGTTCACGTGCGTTCCCCTCCCCAGGGTGGTGCTGAACCGGCAGTGCTGTGTGGCGCCCATGTCCGGCAGTGCTGTGTCACGGCCGCGTCCGCCTGAGCGCCCCGCCGTCCGCCGCCGTCCGCGCGCGTCGGCTCGCGCGCCGCAGCTCGACCAGGTGCCGGGCCCCCGGGCCGACGCAGCGGGCCAGCATCGTGAAGAACGGCTTGATGTCGTCGGCGGCCAGCCATGCCAGCTCGGTGCCGGTGGCGCGGTCCGGCGCGTGCGGTGTCGTGTAGCCGCTGCGGTGGTACGCAATCATCGCCGGCAGGTCGATGTTCTCCACGACGAACCGCTGCCCGGCACGCTGCTCCGCCTCCGGGACCCGGCGGCCGGTCAGGTCCAGATGCTGGGCCCGTACGACATCGATGCCCGCCTCGTTCTCGAACAGCCGGAACTGGGCGCCCATCCGCGGGTTGAAGTCCAGCAGCTTGTACTCCCCGTCCCGCCGGTCGTAGCGCCAGTCCAGGTCCACGATGCCGCTGAAGCCGATGCGCTTGACGAACTGGGCGGTCAGTTCGGCCAGTTCGGGGTTGTCGACGACGTACGCGCAGGCCGTCATGCCGGCGTGCGGTGGCCAGGAACGCACCTTGACGCCGGTGAACAGACTCAGCGCGGCGCTGTCCGCGTCGAAGTACGCGTGCACGATCCAGTCCTCGGCCTCCTCCCGCGGCAGGTATTCCTGGAGGATCACGTCCGGCCGCGGCCCCCAGTCCCGGGCCAGGCCGATCAGCTGGTCGGGGCCCGCGATCCGGGTGGTGCCGGCGACCGTGGGGTGCCGTCGCCGCTGGAACGCCTCGCGGTTCTTGGCCACGACCGGAAAACGCGCCTGCGCGGCGAAGTGCTCGATGTCCGCCAGGGACTCCGGGAAGGCCGCCGCCGGTGACGGGATGCCGTGCTCGACGCAGAGTTCGTGCAGACCCTGTTTGCTGGCCAGGCGGCGCGGTAAACCCGCCTCGGTGCGGGGGAACAGGAAGTGGTCGCGCAGGTCGTCGGCGAATTCCCCTATCAGGACGGCGGCCTCTTCATCGGTCGGTATCAGGACCGTGGGCCGGCCGATCCGTTCGCCGATGCGCAGCAGCACCTCGGCGAGCCGCTGCGGGTCCTCGCGTCCGGTGGTCGGCCAGACACAGCACCCGTGCAGATAGCGCGAGGCGGCGGCGGGCGTGAACCTGTCCTCGGTGATCGCGTACATGGGCACGCCGAGGCGCCCCAGGCTGCGGATCGCCCCCACTCCGCCATGGTGCAGCGGATAGTCGCCGATCTTCACGATGAGCCCCGGAACGGTCCGGTCCACCGCGAACGATGTGCTGCGAGCCACCTGACCCCCCAACGGCACGCGTCCCGCCCCGGCCGCGTCCCGCAAGGAAGTTAGGGGCCGGACCGACCGTTCCGGCACCGCTTTTCAGGACATTGCGAACTCTTTAGACTGCTTTGCCAACGCCTTTCGCGCGGTTCCGTACCTCCTTTGTCACCACGCCTCTTCGGTCCTCCTCCGCCCCCGCCGCGACCGCGGCGGTCCCCGGCGCCCGACTGCCCATCCCCTCGCGCCCTGTTGGGCCGTAATCTGATCGACGAGCCCGCCGGTCCACCGGCCGGGCCCGCGGTCACAGGTGATGACGCACGCGAGACGACCACGCGAGGAGCCGTACATGCCCGAGCACCACCCGCTCGACCTGCCCGAGGGCCACCCCTTCGGGCCGCACACCCTCCCCTACGGCGTCTTCAGTACGGCGGACGAGCCGGACCGGCGCCGCATCGGCGTCCGCTACGGCGACCACGTACTCGACCTGAACGCCCTCGCCGCCACCTCCGGGTCACCGCACACCGACCTGCTCGCCGCGCCCACCCTCAACCCGCTGCTCGCCGCGGGCCGCGACATCTGGCGGGCGGTGCGGGAGGCCGTCCGTACGGCCGTCACCGACCCCGCGCACCGCGACACCACCGCGTCGCTGCTGCGCCCGCTGACCACGGTGACGCTGCACCTGCCGTTCGAGGTCGCGGACTATGTCGACTTCTACGCCAGCGAGCACCACGCCACCAACGTCGGCCGGATCTTCCGCCCGAACGCCGACGCGCTCACCCCCAACTGGAAGCACCTGCCCATCGGCTACCACGGCCGGACCGGCACGGTCGTGGTCTCCGGCACCCCGGTCGTACGGCCCAGCGGCCAGCGCAAGGCCCCGGCCGACGCGGCGCCCGTCTTCGGGCCCTCCACGCGGCTGGACATCGAGGCGGAGATCGGCTTCGTCGTCGGTACGCCGTCCGCGCTCGGCGAACCGGTCGGCCTGGCCGGCTTCCGCGACCACGTCTTCGGCGTCTGCCTGGTCAACGACTGGTCGGCGCGGGACATCCAGGCATGGGAGTACGTGCCGCTCGGCCCCTTCCTCGGCAAGTCCTTCGCGACCTCCGTGTCCGCGTGGATCACGCCGCTGGACGCGCTGGACCACGCCCGTACCGCGCCACCCGCCCGTGACGTCCCCGTACTCCCCTATCTGGATGACACGGACGCCGAGCCGGGCGGTATCGACCTGCGCATCCAGGTGGACATCAACGGCGAGACGGTCGCCCGCCCGCCCTTCTCCGCCATGTACTGGACGGCCGCCCAGCAGCTCACCCACATGACCGTCAACGGCGCCTCGCTGCGCACCGGCGACCTCTACGCCTCCGGCAC
Organism: Streptomyces sp. NPDC033221; assembly: GCF_055577005.1. Classification (NCBI taxonomy): domain Bacteria; kingdom Bacillati; phylum Actinomycetota; class Actinomycetes; order Kitasatosporales; family Streptomycetaceae; genus Streptomyces; species Streptomyces sp. NPDC033221. Next base: position 305,995 of record NZ_JBVIQN010000004.1, read on the forward strand.
AGTCTCCGGACCGGAGCCGGACCAGCTCGGCTGCCTCCTCGAACTCACCCAGGGCAAGGGCCCGTTCCTGGCGGACGGCGACGAGGTCACCCTGACCGCCTGGGCGCCGGGGCCCGAGGGCTCCCGGATCGGTCTGGGCGAGGTCACCGGACGTATCCGGCCCGCGCGAACGTCATGACCGGGCACGGGGCGGGGAGCGGGCGGGGCGGCACGCCGGAAGGCCCGTACGGGTACGGGAGCGGCGCGGACCGGGGGCCCACCCTGCCCGAGGAGTTGCTGCTCCTCGCCCTGGACCCGAAGCACGGCAAGCCGCTGAACGACCCGTCCCACCTGCGGTACGGCCTGGCCGGCGCCGCCCTCGCGGAGCTGGAGCGGGCCGGCCGGGTCAGCGAGGGCCGCGGCGGACGGATCATCGTGCACAGTCCGCTGCCGCTCGGCGACCTGGTGCTGGACGCCGCACTGGCCACCCTGCCGGCCGGCGGCAAGGGCAGTGGCGAGAAGGCCCAGCGCTGGCTGCGGCGCGCGGCGCGCGGCATCGACGAGGTGTGCCGGCAGCGGCTGGAACAGCGCGGCGCGGTCCGCCGGGAGTCCCGGCGCGCGCTGGGCCTGTTCCGGTACGAGCGGCTGGCGGCCGGCCCGGCGGATCTCGCCGGACCGGCCCGCGCCCGCTTCAAGGGCGCGCTGGCCACCGGCTTCGCGGACCCCCGCGACCGGCTGTTCGCCGCCCTGGTCTCGGCCACCCACCTGGACCGCAAGCTGGAGCTGGGCCGCGACCGGCGCACCACACGCCGCGAACTGAAAGCGCTGACCCGCGAGCACTGGATCACCCGCGCGGTCGCGTCCGCGGTCTTCCAGGACGAGGCGGCGGCCGGCAGCGTGTGAGGCGCCGGGGCGGGGGACGGGAGGCCTCGGGGGCAGATCCCCGCAATTCCCCCGCCCGGCCGCCGGAAGGTCACGGCAGCGCGCCAACTTCGTAGCGGCGCTGCCGCAATCCCTCCCACCCCACCCGTTACGGGACCGGGCCGCGCCCCGCGTTGCTAGCCTCTCGGCTCCCTGTCCCACAACGGAGGAGACGTACGTGCGCAAGGCAGCGCAGATCGCCGGGACGGCCACCATCGCCGCACTGCTGCTCAGCGGCTGCGGCAGCAGCGGCAAGAGCGGCGCCGCGGGCGGGACACCGGCCGCCACCCCGTCGCAGACCGCCGGTGACCAGCCCGCCGGCGACCGGCCCGCGGACGGCGCCGGCAGTCTCGACGGCGCCTGGATCGCCAAGACCGGCGACTCCCACCTGACCCTGGTGATCTACCGGGGCACCGCGTCGATGGGCCTCGGCGCGGACGCCGGGACGGCCTGTCAGGGCAAGGTGGAGACGATGGGCACCACGGTCATCGCCCTGAAATGCATGGGCGGCCACACCACCCGCACCGTCGGCACCGTCAAGCCGGGCGCCGACGGCAAGACGCTGAAGGTGAGCTGGAAGGGCGGGCCCACCGACGCCTTCGCCAAGGCCGAGGGCAAGCTGAAGCTGCCGGGCATGCCGAGCCTGCCCGCGGACGTACCGAAATCCTGACGGCCGGGGCCGCACCGGGCCTGCGAAGAGGTCCTGGCGACCAGGCCCGCACCGGGCCCGCCGGGGTTCTGACGACCGGGCCCGCACCGGCCCCGCCGGGCGCCTGACGACCGGTCAGCCCCCGGGCCGCACCGGGGCGCCGGCCCGCGCGAACGGCCCTGAGCCGCCGCGAACGGCTCAGGGCCGCTACGCCACCAGGGGTGTTTCCGGGGCGGCGCCGGGAAAGACGTCAGACGCTGAGCCATATTCACTCCGAGTAGTTGCTCGACACCGACAACCACGAGGAGTCACGAGATGCGCCTGCGCACGTCCGTCGCCGCCGCCTTCGGAGCGGCCGTACTCGCCCTGACCACCCCCACCTCCGCCTACGCCGCCGACGGCATCTTCTCCTACGGCTTCAACACCGGCGACAAGCTGGACCAGCGCGCGGCCCTCTTCAACCCGCCGGGCAAGGAGTGCGTCACCCTCGCGCTGCCGGACGGTGCCGACTTCGCCTACGGGGCGGTGAACCGGACGAACGCCACCGTGACCCTCTTCGCCGACGACGACTGCAGCAGCGACGCCTTCTTCGTCGTCCCGCCCGGCAAGGCCGCCCCGAAGAAGGTCCTGGTCCGCTCGGTGCTGTTCTCCCGCTGACCCGGCCCGCCCCGCGCTGACCCGCGCCTTTCGCACTCCGGCCGGCCCTCCTCGCAGGTTGCTTCAGGCCGCGCCGGCCTCCTTCGCCCGAGTGGCGCAACGGCCGCCGTCCGGCACCCCCGCAAGGGCGCCGGACGGCGGCCGTGGAGCGTGCGCCGTACGCCGGCGTCGCCGCTCAGCGCACGAACACCCCCGCCTGACCCGCCAGGTCGAGGAAGTACTGCGGCGCCAGGCCCAGGACCAGCGTGACCGCGACACCGACCGCGATGGCCGTCATGGTCAGCGGGCTGGGCACCGCCACCGTCGGGCCGTCCGCCTTCGGCTCGTCGAAGAACATCAGCACGATGACGCGGATGTAGAAGAACGCGGCGATGGCGGACGAGATGACACCGACCACCACCAGCCAGCCCGCGCCGCTCTCCGCCGCCGCCTTGAACACCGCGAACTTTCCGGCGAAGCCCGAGGTCAGCGGGATGCCGGCGAAGGCGAGGAGGAAGATGGCGAAGACCGCCGCGGTCAGCGGTGAGCGCCGGCCCAGCCCTGCCCACTTCGACAGGTGGGTCGCCTCGCCGCCCGCGTCCCGTACGAGCGTGACCACCGCGAACGCGCCGAGCGTCACGAAGGAGTACGCCGCCAGGTAGAACAGGACGGAGGAGATGCCGTCCTTGTTGGTGGCGATCACACCGGCAAGGATGAAGCCGGCGTGCGCGATGGAGCTGTACGCCAGCAGCCGCTTGATGTCGGTCTGGGTGATGGCGACGATCGCGCCGCCCAGCATCGTGACGATCGCGACGCCCCACATGACCGGCCGCCAGTCCCAGCGCAGCCCCGGCAGGACGACGTACAGCAGACGCAGCAGCGCGCCGAACGCGGCGACCTTGGTGGCCGCGGCCATGAATCCGGTCACCGGGGTCGGCGCGCCCTGGTACACGTCCGGCGTCCACATGTGGAACGGCACCGCGCCGACCTTGAACAGCAGCCCCATCAGCACCAGCGCCGCGCCGATCAGCAGCAGCGCGTCGTTGCCCATGGTGTCGGCCAGCGCCGGGTTGATCTGCTTGGCGCCGTCGCTGACGACCTCGGCGATACCGGAGTACGTGACCGTGCCCGCGTAGCCGTACAGCAGGGCGATGCCGAACAGCAGGAACGCCGACGAGAACGCGCCGAGCAGGAAGTACTTCACCGCGGCCTCCTGCGACAGCAGCCGCTGGCGGCGGGCCAGCGCGCACAGGAGGTACAGCGGGAGGGAGAAGACCTCCAGCGCGACGAAGAGGGTCAGCAGGTCGTTGGCGGCGGGGAAGACCAGCATCCCGCCGACTGCGAACAGTGCGATCGGGAACACCTCGGTCGTGGTGAAACCGGCCTTGACCGCGGCCCGTTCGGCTTCCCCCCCGGGCACCGCCGCGGCCTGCGCCGCGAAGGAGTCCACCTTCCTGCCATGTGCGGCCGGGTCGAGCCGGCGTTCGGCGAAGGTGAAGGTGGCGACCAGCGCCACCAGCAGAATCGTGCCCTGGAGGAAGAGCGCCGGGCCGTCCACGGCGATGGCGCCCATCGCCGCGATCTTCGCCTTGGTGGTGCCGAAGCCGCCCGCCGCCAGGCCCACGACGGCCGCGAACCCGGCGGCCAGCGCGAGCACGGACAGCAGCAGCTGGGCGTAGTAGCGGCTGCGTCGCGGCAGGAACGCCTCCAGTACGACACCGATGACCGCGGCCCCCAGCACGATCAGCGCCGGGGCCAGCTGGGCATACTCGATCTTCGGCGCCGGGATCTTGCCCGGTGCCTCGGCCGCAATGGTCCACAGGCTGTGGACGCTCGCCACGGAACTCACTTCGCGGCCTCCGCATCTGCCTTCACGGGTACGTCGGGGCGGGGATCGTGCTGGTCGACGACGGACAGGGTGTGGTCCACCGCCGGATTGACGAGGTCCGTCAGCGGCTTCGGGTAGACGCCGAGGAAGAGCAGCAGCGCGATCAGCGGGGCGACGACCGCCAGCTCCCGCGCCTTGAGGTCGGGCATCGTCCGCACCTCGGCCTTCACCGGGCCGGTCATCGTCCGCTGGTAGAGGACCAGGACGTACAGCGCGGCGAGCACGATGCCGGCGGTGGCCACGATGCCCACGGCCGGGTAGCGGCTGAACGTGCCGACCAGCACCAGGAATTCGCTGATGAACGGCGCCAGGCCCGGCAGCGACAGGGTCGCCAGGCCGCCGACCAGGAACGTGCCGGCCAGCACCGGCGCGACCTTCTGCACCCCGCCGTAGTCGGAGATCAGCCGGGAGCCGCGCCGCGAGATCAGGAACCCGGCGACCAGCATCAGCGCCGCCGTGGAGATGCCGTGGTTGACCATGTACAGCGTCGCACCGCCCTGGCCCTGGCTCGTCATCGCGAAGATGCCCATGATGATGAAGCCGAAGTGGGAGATGGACGCGTACGCGATCAGGCGCTTGATGTCCCGCTGGCCGACCGCGAGCAGCGCGCCGTACAGGATGCTGATCAGCGCGAGGACGAGGATCACCGGCGTCGCCCAGCTGCTGGCCTCCGGGAAGAGCTGGAGGCAGAAGCGCAGCATCGCGAAGGTGCCGACCTTGTCGACCACCGCGGTGATCAGTACGGCCACGGGCGCGGTGGACTCGCCCATCGCACCCGGCAGCCAGGTGTGCAGCGGCCACAGCGGCGCCTTCACCGCGAAGGCGAAGAAGAAGCCGAGGAACAGCAGGCGTTCGGTGCCGGTGCCCAGCGTCAGCTTGCCGTCCGCCCGGGCCTGGACGATCTCCGTCAGGGAGAAGGTGCCGCTGCCGAGCTGGTCGGCGGTGGCCGCGTACAGTCCGATCACCGCGGCCAGCATGATCAGTCCGCCGGCCAGGTTGTAGAGCAGGAACTTCACGGCGGCCTGCGAGCGCAGCGTCGCACTGCGCTCCTCGCCGCCCGGCCCGGCCCGGTCCCCGAAGCCGCCGATGAGGAAGTACATCGGGATGAGCATGGCTTCGAAGAAGATGTAGAAGAGGAAGACGTCGGTGGCCTCGAAGGAGAGGACCACCATCGCCTCGACGGCGAGGATCAGCGCGAAGAAGCCCTGGGTGGGGCGCCAGCGCCGGTTCGGCTCGGCCTCTTCCATGGGGTCGGCGTCGCGCCAGCCCGCCAGGATGACGAACGGGATCAGCAGTGCGGTCAGCGCGATCAGCGCCACCGCGATGCCGTCCACGCCCAGTTCGTAACGGACGCCGAAGTCCCTGATCCAGGAGTGCGACTCGGTGAGCTGGAACGGGCCTTTCGCGCCCGTGTCGAAGCGGACCGCGACCACCGCGGCCGGCACCAGGGTGGCCAGCGAGAAGAGCAGCGCCAGCCACTTGGCGGCGGTGCGCCGGGCGGCGGGCACCGCGGCGGTGGCGATCGCGCCGATCGCCGGGACCGCCGCGGTGGCCGTCAGAAGGGGAAACGACATGGCTCAGACACCCCTCATCAGCAGGGTCGCGGCGATCAGCACGGCCGCACCGCCCAACATCTGTACCGCGTACGAGCGGGCGAAGCCGTTCTGCACCTGGCGCAGCCGGCCGGAGAGACCGCCCATCGACGCCGCCGTGCCCCGGACCGCGCCGTCCACGACGGAGTGGTCCAGCTCGGCGAGGGCGCGGGTCAGTTCCCCGCCGCCGCGTACCAGCACGGCGTGGTTGAAGTCGTCCTGGAGCAGGTCGCGGCGGGCCGCCCGGGTGAGCAGCGAGCCGCGCGGGGCGACGGCCGGTACCGGCTTGCGTCCGTACTGGAGGTAGGCGAGTGCGACGCCGAGGAGCATCACCACGATCGTGGCGGTGGTGATCGTCGAGGCGCCGATCGGCGGGTGGCCGTGGTCGAAGTCGGTGACCGGCTCCAGCCAGGTCACGAACGCCTCGTTGATGCTGAACAGTCCGCCCGCGAAGACCGACCCGACGGCCAGCAGGATCATCGGGATGGTCATGGACTTGGGCGACTCGTGGGGGTGCGGCGGGGTGTACTCGCCCCGCGTTTCCGCGGCGGGCTCCACCGAGGGTTCGGCGGGGGACGGTGTCGGCGCCTTGCGCCAGCGTTCCTCGCCGAAGAACGTCATCAGCATCACTCGCGTCATGTAGAACGCGGTGATCGCGGCGCCCAGCAGGGCCGCGCCGCCGAGGATCCAGCCCTCGGTGCCGCCCTTGGCGAACGCCGCCTCGATGATCTTGTCCTTGGAGAAGAAGCCGGACAGCCCCGGGAAGCCGATGATGGCCAGGTAGCCGAGGCCGAAGGTGATGAAGGTGACGGGCATGTATTTACGCAGACCGCCGTAGCGGCGCATGTCCACCTCGTCGTTCATCCCGTGCATCACCGAGCCGGCGCCGAGGAACAGGCCCGCCTTGAAGAAGCCGTGGGTGACCAGGTGCATGATCGCGAAGGCGTAGCCGATCGGGCCGAGCCCGGCGGCCAGGATCATGTAGCCGATCTGCGACATCGTCGAGCCCGCCAGGGCCTTCTTGATATCGTCCTTCGCGCAACCGACGATCGCACCGAACAGCAGCGTCACCGCGCCGACCACCACCACGGCGGTCTGCGCGTCCGGCGCCCCGTTGAAGATCGCCCCGGAGCGGGTGATCAGGTAGACGCCGGCGGTCACCATCGTCGCCGCGTGGATCAGGGCCGAGACCGGAGTCGGGCCCTCCATCGCGTCACCGAGCCAGGACTGGAGCGGGACCTGCGCCGACTTGCCGCAGGCGGCGAGCAGCAGCATCACGCCGATGGCGGTGAGCTTGCCTTCGGACGTCTCGCCGGCCGCGCCCAGCACCGGGCCGAACGCGAACGTCCCGAACGTGGTGAACATCAGCATGATGGCGATGGACAGTCCGACGTCACCGACGCGGTTGACCAGGAACGCCTTCTTCGCCGCGGTCGCCGCGCTGGGCTTGTGCTGCCAGAAGCCGATGAGGAGGTACGAGGCCAGGCCCACGCCCTCCCAGCCGACGTACAGCAGGAGGTAGTTGTCGGCGAGGACGAGCAGCAGCATGGCCGCGAGGAAGAGGTTGAGATAGCCGAAGAAGCGGCGGCGCCGTTCGTCGTGCTCCATGTAGCCGATCGAGTAGATGTGGATCAGCGATCCGACACCGGTGATCAGCAGAACGAAGGTCATGGACAGCTGGTCGAGCTGGAAGGCGACGTCCGCCTGGAAGCCGCCCACCGGAATCCAGCTGAACAGGTGCTGGTGCAGGGTGCGGTGCTCGGCGTCGCGGCCCAGCAGTTCCGTGAACAGGGGGACGGCCAGGGCGAAGGACGCCAGCGCGAACAGCGTGCCGAGCCAGTGGCCGGCCCGGTCCAGTCTCCGGCCGCCGCACAGCAGCAGGGCCGCGCCGACCAGGGGGGCCGCGACGAGCAGGGCGATCAGGTTCTCCACGTTTACGACCCCTTACAGCTTCATCAGGCTGGCGTCGTCGACCGAGGCCGTGTGGCGGGTGCGGAAGATGGACACGATGATCGCCAGGCCCACCACGACCTCGGCCGCGGCGACGACCATCGTGAAGAACGCGATGATCTGCCCGTCCAGATTTCCGTGCATCCGCGAGAAGGCCACGAAGGCGAGGTTGCAGGCGTTGAGCATCAGCTCGATGCACATGAACACCACGATGGCGTTCCGCCTGATCAGCACCCCGACCGCGCCGATGGTGAACAGCAGGGCGGCGAGATAGAGGTAGTTGACCGGGTTCATCGCTTCGCCTCCTCACTGCGTCCCAGCCACTCTTCGGAGCGCTGTTCCAGCGCCTTCAGCTCGTCCAGCGACTCGGCGGAGACGTCGCGGATCTGGCCGCGCTCGCGCAGGGTCGGGTTGACGGTCAGCTCGGACGGCGTGCCGTCGGGGAGCAGACCGGGGACATCGACCGCGTTGTGCCGGGCGTACACGCCCGGAGCGGGCAGCGGCGGGACTTGCTTGCCCTCGCGGATGCGGGCCTCGGACTGCTCTCGCTGCGTCTTGGCACGCTCCGTGCGCTCGCGGTGCGTGAGGACCATCGCGCCGACCGCCGCCGTGATCAGCAGCGCGCCGGTGACTTCGAAGGCGAAGACGTACTTGGTGAAGATCAGCGCGGCCAGGCCCTGCACATTGCCGCCGGCGTTGGCCTCGCCGAGGCCGTTGAAGTGCGTGAGCGAGGCGTTGCCGAGGCCGGCGATGAGCAGGATGCCGAAGCCGAGTCCGCAGGCGGCGGCCAGCCAGCGCTGGCCCTTGAGCGTCTCCTTGAGGGAGTCGGCCGCCGTGACGCCGACCAGCATCACGACGAAGAGGAACAGCATCATGATCGCGCCGGTGTAGACGACGATCTGCACGATGCCGAGGAAGTACGCGCCGTTGGCGAGGTAGAACACCGCCAGGATGATCATGGTGCCGGCGAGCGACAGGGCACTGTGCACGGCGCGCTTCAGCAGGATCGTGCACAGCGCGCCGATCACCGCGACGGTACCGAGGATCCAGAACTGCACCGCCTCGCCGGTGGACGCCGCGGCGGCCAGGGAGGTCGTCATCACCGGCTCACCTCCCGGGCGGCCGGCTCGTCGGGCCCGAAGGTGGCCGCGGCCTCCTGGGGCGCCGCGGTGTCCGCGCCGCCCTCCCCTTCGGCCGTCTCGCCCTTGGAGACGGCCACCTGCCGCTCCGTGCCCGGCGCGGCCTCCGTCACCAGGCCCCGGTAGTAGTCCTTCTCCGTCATCCCGGGATAGATGGCGTGCGGGGAGTCGACCATGGTGTCCTCCAGCCCCGCGAGCAGCTCTTCCTTGGTGTAGATGAGCGATTCGCGGGACCGGTCGGCGAGTTCGTACTCGTTGGTCATGGTCAGCGCGCGGGTGGGGCACGCCTCGACGCACAGGCCGCACAGGATGCAGCGCAGGTAGTTGATCTGGTAGACGCGGCCGTAGCGCTCGCCGGGGCTGTAGCGCTCCTCGTCGGTGTTGTCGGCGCCCTCGACGTAGATCGCGTCGGCCGGGCAGGCCCAGGCGCACAGCTCGCAGCCGACGCACTTCTCCAGCCCGTCGGGATGCCGGTTGAGCTGGTGGCGGCCGTGGAAGCGCGGCGCCGTCGGTTTCTTCTCCTCCGGATACTGCTCGGTCAGCCGCTTCTTGAACATGGCCTTGAAGGTCACGCCGAAGCCGGCCACGGGGTTCTGGAAGTCAGGCACCGTCGCCCCCCTTTCCGTCCTTGTCGATTCCGTCACTGACAGTGTCCACCCCGCCACTGACAATCAACTCCCGCTCCCGTCGCGGCTGTCGCCGCGGTACCGGTGGCAGGGTCTGTCCGGGCAGCGGCGGTACGGGGAAGCCGCCCGCCATGGGGTCGAAGGCCGGCTCCTGTTCCGGCTCCTCCTTCTCGCCCCGCCGGAAGAAGTCCGCGACGAGGGAGATCAGCAGGACGGCGATGGCCGCGCCGCCCACGAACATCACGATGCGCTGGAAGTCATAGCCCTCGTTCTTCAGGGCCCGTACGGTCGCGACCAGCATCAGCCAGACCATGGAGACCGGGATGAGGACCTTCCAGCCCAGCTTCATGAACTGGTCGTAGCGCACGCGTGGCAGCGTGCCGCGCAGCCAGATGAAGAAGAAGAGCAGCAGCTGCACCTTGATGACGAACCAGAGCAGCGGCCACCAGCCGTGGTTGGCGCCTTCCCAGAAGGTGGTGATCGGGTACGGGGCCTTCCAGCCGCCCAGGAAGAGGGTCACCGCGACCGCCGAGACGGTCACCATGTTGATGTACTCGGCGAGCATGAACATCGCGAACTTGATCGACGAGTACTCGGTGTTGAAGCCGCCGACCAGGTCACCCTCGGACTCCGGCATGTCGAACGGCGCGCGGTTGGTCTCGCCCACCATGGCGACGACGTAGATGATGAAGGAGACCGGCAGCAGCAGCACGTACCACTTGTCCTGCTGCGACTCCACGATCGTCGAGGTCGACATCGACCCGGAGTAGAGGAAGACCGCCGCGAAGGACAGGCCCATCGCGATCTCGTACGAGACCATCTGCGCGCAGGAGCGCAGGCCGCCGAGCAGCGGGTACGTCGAGCCGGAGGACCAGCCCGCCAGCACGATGCCGTAGATGCCGACGGAGGCGGTGGCCAGGATGTACAGCACGCCGATCGGCAGGTCGGTGAGCTGCATCGTCGTCCGCTGGCCGAAGATCGAGACTTCGTTGCCGGCCGGGCCGAAGGGGATCACCGCGATGGCCATGAAGGCCGGTACGGCCGCCACGATCGGCGCGAGCACGTACACCGCCTTGTCGGCCCGCTTGACGATCAGGTCTTCCTTGAGCATCAGCTTGATGCCGTCCGCGAGGGACTGGAGCATGCCCCAGGGGCCGTGCCGGTTGGGGCCGATGCGCAGCTGCATCCACGCGACGACCTTGCGTTCCCAGACGATCGAGAAGAGCACGGTCAGCATGAGGAACGCGAAGCAGAAGACCGCCTTGACCGCGATCAGCCACCACGGGTCGCGGCCGAACATCGACAGGTCTTCCTGGGCCAGCGCGCTGCCGGACAGTGCCAGGTGCTGCATCACGCGTCCACCTCCTTGACCGGACCGGACGCCGGACCGGCAGCGCCGGAAACGCCCGGCTCAGCGGCCCCGGCCACCGCCGCGACCCTCACCAGCTCCCCGGGCCGCGCCCCGGTGTCGGCGGTGACCCCGCCGCCCACCGAGTTCAGCGGCAGCCACACCACCCGGTCGGGCATCGGGGTGACCGCCAGCGGCAGCCGTACGGACCCGGCGGGCCCGGTGACCGCCAGCAGGTCGCCGTCCTTGACGCCGGTCTCCTCGGCGGTGGCCGCCGACATCCGTGCGACCGCCGCGTGCCGCGTACCGGCCAGCGCCTCGTCGCCGTCCTGCATCCGCCCTTGGTCGAGCAGCAGCTTGTGGCCCGCCAGTACGGCCTCGCCGGGTTCGGGACGCGGCAGCGCGCGCCCGGGCTCCACGGGGTCGGCGGCGTACGTGCCGCCCCACGGCCCCAGCGCGGTCATCTCCCGCCGCACCGCCCGTACATCGGGCAGCGCCAGGCGGACGTCCATCGCGTCGGCGAGCATGTGCAGGACCCGGGCGTCCGGCAGCAGGTGCCGCCGGGTCATCTGGTCCGGTTTGAGCGCGGCCTCGAACAGCCGGGCCCGGCCCTCCCAGTTGAGGAAGGTGCCGGACTTCTCGACGACCGCCGCGACCGGCAGGACGACGTCCGCGCGTTCCGTCACGGCCGAAGGCCGCTGCTCCAGGCTGACCAGGAAGCCCACCGAGTCCAGTGCCTCCAGGGCCCGCGCCGGGTCCGGCAGGTCCGCCGGGTCGACGCCCGCCACCAGGAGGGCGCTCAGCTCCCCGGCGGCAGCCGCGGCCACGATCTGGCCGGTGTCGCGGCCGTGCCGCTGCGGCAGGCCCGCGACGCCCCAGGCGGCTGCGACCTCCTCGCGGGCGCGCGGGTCGGTCGCCGGGCGCCCGCCCGGCAGCAGCCCCGGCAGCGCGCCGGCCTCGACGGCGCCGCGCTCACCGGCCCGCCGGGGAATCCACACCAGCCGGGCACCGGTCGCGGCGGCGGCCCGTACGGCCGCCGTCAGCGCGCCCGGCACCGTGGCCAGCCGCTCCCCGACGACGAGCACCGAACCGGCGGCGCGCAGCGCTTCGGCCGCACTCCGGCCCGCGCCCTCCAGCCCGACGCCACCACACAGCGCGTCCAGCCACTCCGTCTCCGTGCCGGGCGCGGCGGGCAGCAGTGTGCCGCCCGCCTTGATCAGGCCGCGCGTCGCGTACGGCGCGAGCCCGAAGGTGCGCTGGCCGTTCTTGCGGTGGGCCTTGCGCAGCCGCAGGAAGACGCCGGGCGCCTCCTCCTCCGCCTCGATTCCGGCGAGGAGGACGGCCGGTGCCTTCTCCAGTTCGGTGTACGTGGCCCCCGAGCCGTCTCCGTCCAGGTCACGGCCCCGCCCGGCGACCCGCGCCGCCAGGAAGTCGGCCTCCTCGGCGCTGTGCGCACGGGCCCGGAAGTCGATGTCGTTGGTGTCCAGCGCGACCCGCGCGAACTTGGCGTAGGCGTACGCGTCCTCGACGGTCAGCCGGCCGCCGGTCAGCACGCCGGTACGGCCCTTGGCGGCGCCCAGCCCGCGCGCCGCCGCTTCCAGGGCCTCCGGCCAGCTGGCCGTCACCAGTTGGCCGGTCTCCGCGTCCCGCACCATCGGGTGCTCCAGCCGGTCGCGCTGCTGCGCGTACCGGAAGGCGAAGCGCCCCTTGTCGCAGATCCACTCCTCGTTGACCTCGGGGTCGTCGGCGGCCAGCCGCCGCATGACCTTGCCGCGCCGGTGGTCCGTACGGGTCGCGCAGCCGCCCGCGCAGTGTTCGCAGACGCTCGGCGAGGACACCAGGTCGAAGGGGCGCGACCGGAAGCGGTACGCGGCCGAGGTCAGCGCGCCGACCGGGCAGATCTGGATGGTGTTGCCGGAGAAGTACGACTGGAACGGGTCGCCCTCGCCCGTGCCGACCTGCTGGAGCGCGCCCCGCTCGATCAGTTCGATCATCGGGTCGCCCGCGACCTGGTTGGAGAAGCGGGTGCAGCGCGCGCACAGCACGCACCGCTCACGGTCCAGCAGCACCTGCTCGGAGATCGGCACCGGCTTCTCGAAGGTGCGCTTCTTGCCCTCGAAGCGGGTGTCGGCCTGTCCGGCGGACATCGCCTGGTTCTGCAGCGGGCACTCGCCGCCCTTGTCGCAGACCGGGCAGTCCAGCGGGTGGTTGATCAGCAGCAGTTCCATCACGCCGCGCTGGGCCTTCTCGGCGACGGGCGAGGTGAGCTGCGACTTGACCACCATGCCGTCGGTGCAGGTGATGGTGCAGGAGGCCATCGGCTTGCGCTGGCCCTCCACCTCCACGATGCACTGGCGGCAGGCGCCTGCGGGGTCGAGCAGCGGGTGGTCGCAGAAGCGCGGGATCTCGATGCCGAGGAGCTCGGCGGCCCGGATGACCAGCGTCCCCTTGGGGACGGAGATCTCGATGCCGTCGATCGTCAGCGTGACGAGGTCTTCGGGCGGGATGGCCGCCCCGCCGCCCCCGGCGGGGGCGTCGCTGGTGACCGTCATGCGTTCACCCCCAGGTGAGCGTTGGTGTCGGCCCAGGCGGTCGACCTGCCGGGGTCGAAGGGGCAGCCCTTGCCGGTGATGTGCTGCTCGTACTCGGCGCGGAAGTACTTCAGCGAGGAGAAGATCGGTGACGCGGCGCCGTCGCCCAGCGCGCAGAAGGACTTGCCGTTGATGTTGTCGGCGATGTCGTTGAGCTTGTCGAGGTCGCTCATGCGGCCCTTGCCGGCCTCGATGTCGCGCAGCAGCTGGACGAGCCAGTAGGTGCCTTCGCGGCAGGGTGTGCACTTGCCGCAGGATTCGTGCGCGTAGAACTCGGTCCACCGGGTCACGGCCCGTACGACGCAGGTGGTCTCGTCGAAGCACTGGAGCGCCTTGGTGCCGAGCATCGAGCCCGCGGCGCCGACGCCTTCGTAGTCCAGCGGTACGTCGAGGTGCTCGTCGGTGAACATCGGTGTGGAGGAGCCGCCGGGCGTCCAGAACTTCAGCCGGTGACCGGGCCGGATGCCGCCGCTCATGCCGAGGAGCTGGCGCAGTGTGATGCCCAGCGGGGCTTCGTACTGGCCGGGGTTGGCGACGTGGCCGCTGAGCGAGTACAGCGTGAAGCCCGGGGACTTCTCGCTGCCCATCGTCCTGAACCAGTCCTTGCCTTTGTTCATGATGGCGGGAACCGACGCGATGGACTCGACGTTGTTCACGACAGTGGGGCAGGCGTACAGGCCCGCCACCGCCGGGAAGGGGGGACGCAGCCGGGGCTGTCCGCGACGGCCCTCCAGGGAGTCCAGCAGCGCGGTTTCCTCGCCGCAGATGTACGCGCCCGCGCCCGCGTGCACGACGACGTCCAGGTCCAGGCCCGAGCCGAGGATGTCGCGGCCGAGATAGCCCGCCTCGTACGCCTCCCGTACGGCCTCGTGCAACCGCCGCAGTACGGGCACGACTTCACCGCGCAGGTAGATGAAGGCATGGTGCGACCGGATCGCGTGACACGCGATGACGATGCCCTCGATCAGGGAGTGCGGATTGGCGAAGAGCAGCGGGATGTCCTTGCAGGTGCCCGGCTCGGACTCGTCGGCGTTGACGACGAGGTAGTGCGGCTTGCCGTCGCCCTGCGGGATGAACTGCCATTTCATCCCGGTGGGGAAGCCGGCGCCGCCGCGGCCGCGCAGTCCGGCGTCCTTGACGTACGCGATCACGTCGTCCGGCGGCATCGCGAGGGCCTTGCGCATGCCCTCGTAGCCCTCGTGCCGCAGATAGGTCTCCAGCGTCCAGGAGCCCGGCTGGTCCCAGAAGGCGGACAGGACGGGTGCGAGCAGCTTCTCCGGGTTGGCCTTGCTGACCTCGGCTGCCACGGTCATCACTCCCCCTCCTCGGCGGTGGGCCCGGCCGGATGCGAAGGGTCGGAGGCCGAGGTTTCGCGTGGTGCGTCGTGTGAGCTGGGGTGGGTGGCCGGTGCCTCGCCCGTGGCCCGTCCGGCGCGCTCGCCCTCGGCTTCGGCGGGGTCGGCGCCCCGCTGCGGTACGACGTGGTCGGCGGAGCCCGCGCCCGGTACGGCTTCGCCCTTGGCCAGCCGCAGCCCCACCAGCGAGGCGGGCCCGGCGCCGCCGGTGGCCTCGACCGCGCCCGGCCGCTGATCCGGGAACCCGGCGAGGATGCGGGCCGTTTCCTTGTAGGTGCACATCGGCGCGCCGCGGGTCGGCTCGACGGTCCGGCCGTCGCGCAGGTCGTCCACCAGCCGTTTCGCGCTGTCCGGCGTCTGGTTGTCGAAGAACTCCCAGTTGACCATCACGACGGGTGCGAAGTCGCAGGCCGCGTTGCACTCGATGTGCTCCAGCGTGACCTTGCCGTCCTCGGTGGTCCCGCCGTTGCCGACGCCCAGGTGCTTCTGCAGCGTCTCGAAGATCGCGTCGCCGCCCATCACGGCGCACAGGGTGTTGGTGCACACCCCGACCTGGTAATCGCCCCCGGGCCCGCGCCGGTACATGGAGTAGAAGGTGGAGACCGCCGTGACCTCCGCCGTCGTCAGGTCCAGCAGCTCGGCGCAGAAGCGGACGCCGGTGCGGGTGACGTGCCCCTCCTCCGCCTGGACGAGATGCAGCAGGGGCAGCAGCGCGGAGCGCGCGCCGGGGTAGCGGGCGATCACCTCCTTGGCGTCCGCTTCGAGCCGGGCCCTGACCTCGGCGGGATAGTCGGGGGCGGGGAGCTGCGGCATCCCCAAACTGACGTCTGTCACCGGTCGACGCCTCCCATCACGGGGTCGATGGACGCGACGGCGACGATGACGTCGGCCACCTGGCCGCCCTCGCACATCGCCGCCATGGCCTGGAGGTTGGTGAAGGACGGGTCCCGGAAGTGCACCCGGTAGGGGCGGGTGCCGCCGTCGCTGACGGCGTGCACGCCCAGCTCGCCCTTGGGGGACTCCACCGCCGCGTACGTCTGGCCGGGCGGCACCCGGAAGCCCTCCGTCACCAGCTTGAAGTGGTGGATCAGGGCCTCCATCGAGGTACCCATGATCTTCTTGATGTGGTCGAGCGAGTTGCCGAGTCCGTCCGGGCCCATGGCCAGCTGGGCGGGCCAGGCGATCTTCTTGTCGCCGACCATCACCGGCCCCGGTGCCAGCCGGTCCAGGCACTGTTCGACGATGCGCAGCGACTGGCGCATCTCCTCCAGGCGGATCAGGAAGCGTCCGTAGGAGTCGCAGGTGTCGGTGGTCGGCACCTCGAAGTCGTAGTGCTCGTAGCCGCAGTACGGCTGGGCCTTGCGCAGGTCGTGCGGGAGTCCGGCGGAGCGCAGCACCGGCCCGGTGGCGCCGGTGGCCAGGCAGCCGGCCAGGTCGAGGTAGCCGATGTCCTGCATGCGGCCCTTGAAGACCGGGTTGCCGGTGGCGAGCTTGTCGTACTCGCCCAGGTTCTTGCGCATCTTCTTCACGAACTCGCGCACCTGGTCGACCGCGCCCGGCGGCAGGTCCTGGGCGAGGCCGCCGGGCCGGACGTACGCGTGGTTCATCCGCAGCCCGGTGATCAGCTCGTAGATGTCCAGGATCAGTTCGCGGTCCCGGAACCCGTAGATCATGATCGTGGTGGCGCCCAGCTCCATGCCGCCGGTGGCGATGGCCACCAGGTGGGAGGAGAGCCGGTTGAGTTCCATCAGCATCACGCGGATGACGGACGCCCGGTCCGGCACGTCGTCGGTGATGCCGAGCAGCTTTTCCACGGCCAGGCAGTACGCCGTCTCGTTGAAGAACGGCGTGAGGTAGTCCATCCGGGTGACGAAGGTGGTGCCCTGCGTCCACGTACGGAATTCGAGGTTCTTCTCGATGCCGGTGTGCAGGTAGCCGATGCCGCAGCGGGCCTCGGTGACGGTCTCGCCGTCGATCTCCAGGATCAGCCGCAGCACGCCGTGGGTGGAGGGGTGCTGGGGGCCCATGTTGACGACGATCCGCTCGTCGTCGGTACGGGCCGCGGCGGCCGCGATCTCGTCCCAGTCGCCGCCGGTGACCGTGTAGACGGTGCCCTCGGTGGTCTCCCGAGGGGTCGCATGGCTGGTGGACATCAGGTGTACGACCTCCGCTGGTCGGGAGCCGGGATCTGGGCGCCCTTGTACTCGACGGGAATGCCGCCGAGCGGGTAGTCCTTGCGCTGCGGGAAGCCCTGCCAGTCGTCCGGCATCATGATCCGGGTGAGCGCCGGGTGGCCGTCGAAGATCAGTCCGAAGAAGTCGTACGCCTCGCGCTCGTGCCAGTCGTTGGTCGGGTAGACGCTCACCAGGGACGGGACGTGCGGGTCGGCGTCCGGCGCGGACACCTCCAGGCGGATCAGCCGGTTGTGGGTGATCGAGCGCAGGTGGTAGACGGCGTGCAGCTCCCGGCCCTGGTCGCCGGGGAAGTGCACGGCGCTGACGCCGGTGCACAGCTCGAAGCGGAGCGCCGGGTCGTCGCGGAGGGTCTTCGCGACGGTCGGCAGGTACTCCCGCTCGATGTGGAAGGTCAGCTCGTCGCGGTCGACGACCGTCTTCCCGATGACGTTCTCGGGGACCAGCCCCTGCTCGTCCAGCGCGCCTTCCAGCTCGTCGGCCACCTCGTCGAACCAGCCGCCGTACGGGCGGGACGTGGCGCCCGGCATCCGTACGGACCGTACGAGCCCGCCGTACCCGGAGGTGTCGCCGCCGCCGCTTGCGCCGAACATGCCGCGGCGGGTGCCGATGACCTCACCGTGGTCGCCGCGCTGGCCGGGGAGGTTCTGCGCGTTCAGGTCCTGGTCGGGGTTGACCCCGTCGGGCCCCTTGGCCGCTCCGGGCCCGCCGTTCCCGTTGACGCCGCCAGTGCCGTTGGCGCCACCGTTCCCGTTGGTCCCCTTGGTGCCGTCGCTCACCGCAGCAGCCCCTTCATCTCGATCGTCGGGAGCGCCTTGAGCGCCGCTTCCTCCGCCTCGCGGGCCGCCTGCTGCTGGTTGACCCCGAGCTTGGTGCCCTGGATCTTCTGGTGCAGCTTGAGAATGGCGTCCATGAGCATTTCGGGGCGCGGCGGGCAGCCGGGCAGGTAGATGTCCACCGGGACGATGTGGTCGACGCCCTGGACGATCGCGTAGTTGTTGAACATCCCGCCCGACGAGGCGCACACGCCCATCGAGATGACCCACTTCGGGTTCGGCATCTGGTCGTAGACCTGCCGCAGCACGGGCGCCATCTTCTGGCTCACCCGGCCGGCCACGATCATCAGGTCCGCCTGGCGCGGCGACCCGCGGAAGACCTCCATGCCGAAGCGGGCGAGGTCGTAGCGCCCGGCGCCGGTCGTCATCATCTCGATGGCGCAGCAGGCGAGGCCGAAGGTGGCGGGGAAGACCGATGACTTGCGCACCCAGCCCGCGGCCTGTTCGACGGTGGAAAGCAGAAAGCCGCTCGGCAGCTTCTCTTCAAGTCCCATTGATGGCCCCTAGTCCCATTCCAGGCCGCCACGACGCCATACGTAGGCGTAGGCGACGAAGACGGTGAGCGCGAAGAGGAGCATCTCCACGAGCCCGAAAAGCCCGAGGGCGTCGAAGGTGACGGCCCAGGGGTAGAGGAAAACGATCTCGATATCGAAAATGATGAAGAGCATCGCCGTGAGGTAGTACTTGATCGGAAATCGACCGCCGCCGGCCGGCTGCGGCGTGGGCTCGATTCCGCATTCGTACGCCTCTAGCTTCGCCCGGTTGTAGCGCTTGGGTCCGACGAGCGTGGCCATCACGACAGAGAAGATCGCAAAGCCTGCCCCGAGGGCTCCCAGTACGAGGATGGGCGCGTAAGCGTTCACCGTCCTCGCTCCCTTCAGTCGACGATGACTGGATGGCGGTCCGCCCGGTCCCGCTCACCGGCCCCACGAAGATCGCGCCTATGTGAGGCAGTTCACAAGCCCGAGCCGCCTGCATCTTATGCCCGCTGGTCTGTGATCTGCGACACGGGGTGCGCCAACGTCTTTGTGATCTCCACCACCTGACGGCCGGTCATCTGGTCCGACGAACGCCGATCTTCGTACGGGAAGCACGCGAATGATCACCGGAGGTGACATTCTGCGGCGTTGCCCCTGGTCAGCGTGGGGTTGCCACTATCAAGAGGTGGGGGATGCAAGCAAATTGGCGCTACGCCGGGCCAACTGCTAGGGCCAGCCGGGCCGCAGGCGCGGGCCGACCCGACCCGGCTCGCCGTGACCGTCCCGAGACCGCCGTGACCGTCCCGTGATCATCGGTACGTGCTCACGTTCACGAGCACACCCACCACGCGGACATCACGGGAACATAACGGGCACTCACGAGTGACCTATCCCACGCGGCTTGCGCCCTTGAATGCTTGACCTTCGGGAAGCCTTGGCGTGGCGGATCAGTAGGTGATAAGTGCCCTCGGGGCGCGCATCGGCCCGTAAACGCCATGCGTAAGAACATGATCACGAAATCCGGACGGGCCGCCGCCCGGTCGACGACCGGCGAAAAGTCCCTTTTATTCATCGCGTACGCGTCAAGTGTGGTGCACGCCACCTTTGTTGGCAGCAACCTGTGGCTCCTGATAGCCGTGGTGCCATGTCCCCGAACGCAGTCATACCCAGCCACCGGAAGCCCCGCCGTTCCGCGTCCTCGCGGGCACTGCGCGCAGGGGTCACCGGTGGCATCCTCACCCTGGCGGTGACCGGCGCGAGCATGCCCGCCGGCGCCGCGGAGAAGCCCGTCTCCGAAACCCAGGAGATGCCGACCATCACCTCGGCACTGGCCACCAGCCTGGCCAAGAGCGCGGACACCGCCCAGCGGATGGCGCTGGACTACGAGCTCCAGGCCGCGCAGGACACCGCCACCACCCAGGCCACCGAAGCCGCCACGAAGGACAAGGCCGAGGCGGACAAGAAGGCGGAGGCCGAGAAGAAGGCCGAGGAGGCCCGCAAGGAGGCCGCCGAGAAGAAGGCCGCCCAGGAGCGCGCCTCCCGCTCCTCCGAGCGCACCTCGCTGCGCTCCCTCTCCGCCCCGTCCGCCGACTCCCCCGTCTCCGGCGCGACCGGCAGCAGCGCCTCCCTGATCGGCTTCCTGCGCGCCCAGCTCGGCAAGTCCTACGTGCTCGGCGCCTCCGGCCCGTCCGCGTACGACTGCTCCAGCCTGGTCCAGGCCGCGTACCGCACCATCGGCATCGACCTGCCGCGCACCTCGCAGCCGCAGTCCACCGCCGGTTCGCAGGTGAGCCTGAGCAACCTCCAGGTCGGCGACATCCTGTACTGGGGCAGCGCGGGCAGCGCGTACCACGTCGGCGTCTACGTCGGTAACGGCAACTTCATCGGCGCCCAGAACTCCAGCACCGGCATCGTCGAGAAGCCGCTGAGCTACAGCCAGCCGACCGGCGCGGTCCGCGTCCTGTAGGGCACCCGCACACACGGCCGAGGGCCGCCGTTCCCACCGCTCGGGAACGGCGGCCCTCGCGCGTTGCAGGGGCAAAGCGACACCTGGCCCGATTTATTGACTTATCATCACATAAGCCCGAATCGGCCATTCGACAAAGCAACGCCCGTTCGGCACAACTACCGTAACGACTCTGTCCCAGTTGTACCTCTCGCCGTACTCATCCCTTCCGCCCCGTAATGCCCGCACCCCCTTTTTCGTGGCATCGGACCCGCGGCTGACGAGAGGAAGCACTTTCTTACATGAGAATCCATCGTGCCCATACTTTTCGGGCCGTCGCCTGGGCGGTGACGGCGACCGCACTTGCCTCCACTCTCAGCCTGGGACCGGTCCATGCCACCGAGCCCGTCTGCCCGCCGGCCGAACCGAAGCAGAAGCCCGCCGATACCTGTCCCGCGCCCTCCGCCAAGAAGCCCCCGGCCAAGAAGCAGACCGCGAATAAGCAGACCGCAGCACAGAAGCAAGCCGCGAAACAGCAGGCGGCGCGGAAGCAGGCGGCCAAGAAGGAAGCTGCCAGGAAACAGGCCGCGCGGAAGGAAGCCGCCAGGAAACAGGCGGCCAAGAAGGAGGCCGCGCGCAAGCAGGCGGCGAAGAAGGAAGCCGCCAGGAAGCAAGCGGCCCGTAAGGAAGCCGCGCGCAAGCAGGCGGCGAAGAAGCAGGCCGCCAAGAAGAAGCAGGCTCCCTCGGCGGCCTGCCGCCCGCCCAAGCCGAGGCCGTCCACCACCTGCAAGCCCGCGCCCAAGAAGCAGCCTGCCAGGAAACAGCCCGCTGCCAAGAAGCCCGCCACGAAGAAGCCGTCGTCGCAGACGCCGACGGCCCAGCGGCCCCCGAGGAAGCGGCCACCGGCCAAGCGCCCGCCCACCAAGAAGCCCCCGGCCCAGAAGAAGCAGCTGAAGCAGGACCACGGCTGGCAATGGGAAGGGCTCTACATCGACGCCGCCGACCTGCGGAAGGTCAATGTCTTCCTCGCCCGCGCCAGAAAGGCCGAACGCACCATCAGCCCCCAGGTCCGCAGCGTCGCCCGCCGGACCAAGGCCACCGTGGTCGGCTTCGAGGACCGGCGCAGATCCCCGGAATCGGTCAAGCGCGCGGTCGCCCGCACCATGCAGGGCAATCCGACCGTGACCGCGGACGAGGCCCTGAGCCGCATCAACGATTCCGTCCGCTACATCCTCCAGTGGCCGGACAAGTCCTACGTCAAGGGCGTCCAGGACACCACCAAACTGCTGCAAGGGTGGAAGAACGACAATCTCCGCTGGTCCAACACCTGGGCCCGGCCGCGTGGATACAAGGGCATCAACACCGCCTGGCGGGCGAACGACTCGGGCCACCCGTACGAACTGCAATTCCACACCCCGAAAAGCCGCGCCGCCCAACGGCAGAGCCGGGCTCTTTACGAGGAAGCCCACCGCCCCAGGACCACCTCCCAGCGCCGGGCCCAGATCCAGGGTCAGATGAACCGGATCTACGCCACGGTCCCCTGTCCCGCAGGCTCCCAGCTCCTCAACGGCCCCCGCCGCCGCTCCGCGGAACGCAGGACGGGAACCACGACATAGGCGCTGCCCATTCCGGCTTTTCCGCGCGCGGTCCGGGTGCCCGTTCCGTAGGCCCCGGACCGTGCGCGGACGGCAGTTCAGATAATGCCTGAGCAGAGATCACCGGGCCCCCGGGACGGGTTTTTGCGGGTACTGACGCCGTTCACCGGGCCGCGGGTTTCCACGAGCCGGTGAGTGATGTCCCGGTGCCCCCCGAGCTCCTTATAAGAACCAGGGAAAGAACCAACCAACCTCCCCCACCTGCCCCCGAATCGCGTTTGTCACCTGATCAGGTGACGGGCTCGCTCATCGGGGTCCGGAAGCTGTACGTTCGCGCCACAACCCAAAAATGAACGGCCCCCGACGGGACTGCCATCCCATGTGTCGAGGGCCTATCAAGAGGAAGAAACCGCTTCCCCATGACTCATCGCGAGTCTAACGCGCGCGACCGCGCCGACACTGCCGTTCCGCCCTCCGGAGTGGTCCACGTACGGCACCACCACACGGCCCACTTCACCGTCGTCGGCAACCACCTCGCCCTCGACCCGGCGCTCTCCGCCACCGCCCTCGGCTACGCCGTACGCATCCAGGCCATGGCCGACGGCGCCAACATCACCATCCGGGCGCTCGCCCACCGGTACACCGAGTCGGAGTACCGGATCGCCAAGGCGCTCAACGAGCTGGAGGCGGCGGGCTACCTGGTACGGCAGCGGGAGCGCACCGCAGCCCAGCGCATCATCACCCGAACCACGTACTACGAGCACCCCGACGACCGGCCACTCCCGCACCAGCCGGAGCCGTCGCCGCCCGCGTGTCATGCACAGCCTGTGGACACCGCCGGGGACGAGGAACCGCCGCCACCGATCGCCCTCCCGCACCCCGCCCCGGGTCCGGACCCCGGTCTGGACCCCGACCCGGACCCGGACCCATCGCCGGCGTCAGGCCCGGCCCCCGACCCGGCTCCTGCTCCCGTCGCGGACTCGGCCTCTGCCCCCTCCGATGCCTACGCCGCCCCCGAAGCCCCCGCCATCCCCATCCCCATCGCCCCCGCCGCCTCCACCACCTCCACCGCCTCCGCTCCTCCCCCGCCGCCCGCCCTCATCCCCTCCCCCGTCACCGATCTCCTCTCCGGGCTGCGGCTCGTCGACGCCCGGCTGACGCTCTCCGTACGGGACGTGATCCGGCTGGCCCCGGCCGTGTCGGCCTGGCTCGACCGGGGTGTTCCGGCGGCGCATGTCGTCCGTACGCTCACCTCGACGCTCCCCGCCGGGCCCATCTTCCGCCCGGCCGCCCTCCTGGGGCACCGCCTCACCGAGTGGCTGCCGCCGCCGCTTCCCCTGCGGCCCGCCGAGACGCCGGGGCGCGTGCGGGAGACCACCCAGGAGTGCCTGTTCTGCGGCCTCCCCTTCGAGTCCACGCCCGAGCCCACGTCCGCGTCTTCGGCCTCGCCCGCGCCCCTGGCCCGCTGCCCCCGCTGCCGTTCGGCCGAGGCGTGGACAGCTGCGGCGCCCCGGCCGGCCGCGCTGCGCAATCTGCAAGCGCCCTCCCATCTCAGGACCGGAGCAGCCGCTTCTGGACGGATTCCAGCGGCCCGTACGCGAAGCGCCGCAGCCAGAGCCTCGACGCCGTGAACAGCACCCCGCACACCGCCAGCCACAGGCCCACCACCCACCACGGGCCCTGGTCCGCCCACCGTTCGGCCAGGCCCAGGCCGATGCCGTAACAGGCCAGTACGCACAGCACGTTCTGCAGGACGTAGCAGGACAGTGCCGTACGGCCGATCGCAGTGAGCCCGGCGGTCAGCGGGCCCGGCCGGCGTACGCGGTCGAGGAGCAGGCCGATGAGGCCCATGTAGCCGACGGCGACGACGGGGGCCGCACCGTACCGGGCCACCATGGCCAGTTCCGGACCGGCGGCCACCGTGGCGATGTTGAGCGGGATGCCGACACCCAGGCCCCAGCCGCACATCCGCCACCGGATGCGCCGTCCGTGCGCGTCCGGGCGGAAGGCGCCCGCCCGGAACAGCCGTACGCCGAGGTGGAAGAGGAAGACGAGCAGCGCGAAGGAGATGACCGGCTCCATGCGGAGTGCGATCGCGTTCTGCAGCCGGAAGCTGATCTGCTCCAGGTAGCTTCCGTCGGCGTACAGGCCGACAACTCGCCGGCTGGTGCCCGTACTTGCGCCGGACGAGGCACCGGCGCCGGTCACCGCCGCCGTCAGCAGCCCCAGCACCACCAGGTGCACCCCGGCCGCCACCCACATCAGCACCCGCTGCGTGCGCGCGGTCCGCGTCAGCTGCCAGGCGACCAGGAGGGCGACGACCGCGTACCCCATCAGCACGTCCCACGCGAAGACGAGGACGAAGTGCACGGTTCCCTCGGCGAAGAGGAACAGGGCGCGCCACTTGTACCGGCCGGGCCACGTACGGCCGCGCTTCGCGGCGGACTGGAACTGGATGGCCAGGCCGACGCCGAAGAGGATCGTCAGCATCGAGAGGAACTTGCCGTCCGCGAGGAAACGGAAGATCTCCTGCACCGTCCCGGACCCCGATGTGCCGAACGCCGACGCGGCGGCGCTCCCGCTCAGGATGCCCCACTCCGCGCCGGGCGACGCGAAGATCCAGACGTTGGTCATCAACGTCCCCAGGATCGCCACCCCGCGCAGCACGTCCGGCAACGGCAGCCGCCCGGACCGCCCCGGCGCCCGGTCCGCCGCCGCGCCCGCAGCCCCCGGCGCACCCGCCGTACCGGGCGCGTTCTCCACCGTCTCCGTCACGCCGCCTCCCTCCCCCGGTGTTCGCTGTCACACCCATCGTCGGGGCGGGAAGATCCCGTTTCTTCGTCCGCGACGACGAGAACCCGCTACATCCTTCGATGCAGCGGGTTCTCGTCGGGGCGCATCTTCGGCGCGGCCCCCTAAGCCTTCGGCGCCACCTTGCTCAGCCCGTTGATGATGCGGTCCATCGCGTCGCCCCCCGTGGGGTCGGTGAGGTTGGCGAGCATCTTGAGGGTGAAGCGCATCAGCATCGGGTGGGTGAGGCCGCGCTGGGTGGCGATCTTCATGACCCTCGGGTTGCCGATGAGCTTCACGAAGGCGCGGCCCAGGGAGTAGTAGCCGCCGTAGGTGTCCTTGAGGATCTTCGGGTAGCGCTGGAGGGCCAGCTCGCGCTGGGCGTACGTGGCGCGGGCGTGCGCCTGGACGATCACCTCGGCGGCGATGGAGCCGGACTCCATGGCGTACGCGATGCCCTCGCCGTTGAACGGGTTGACCAGGCCGCCCGCGTCACCGACGAGCAGCAGGCCCTTGGTGTAGTGCGGCTGGCGGTTGAAGGCCATGGGGAGGGCGGCGCCGCGGATCGGGCCGGTCATGTTCTCCGGCGTGTAACCCCAGTCGGCGGGCATGGACGCGCACCACGCCTTGAGGATCTCGCGCCAGTCCAGTTCCTTGAAGGAGGAGGACGTGTTGAGGACGCCGAGGCCGACGTTGCTCGTACCGTCGCCCATGCCGAAGATCCAGCCGTAACCGGGCAGCAGGCGGTCCTCGGCGCCGCGGCGGTCCCACAGCTCCAGCCAGGATTCGAGGTAATCGTCATCGTGGCGGGGCGAGGTGAAGTACGTACGGACCGCGACGCCCATCGGGCGGTCCTCGCGGCGGTGCAGGCCCATCGCCAGGGAGAGGCGGGTGGAGTTGCCGTCCGCCGCGACCACGAGCGGGGCGTGGAAGGTGACCGGCGTCTTCTCCTCGCCCAGCTTCGCCTGGACGCCCTCGATGCGGCCGGTCAGGTCGTTGATGATCGGCGCGCCCACGTTGCAGCGCTCGTACAGGCGCGCGCCGGCCTTCTGCGCCTGGCGTGCGAGCTGCTCGTCGAAGTCGTCGCGCTTGCGGACCAGACCGTAGTCCGGGTACGAGGCCAGGTCCGGCCAGTCGAGCTGGAGGCGGTTGCCGCCGCCGATGATGCGCAGGCCCTTGTTGCGCAGCCAGCCCGCCTCTTCGGAGACGTCGATCCCCATGGAGATCAGCTGCTTGGTGGCCCGGGGCGTGAGGCCGTCGCCGCAGACCTTCTCGCGCGGGAAGGCGGTCTTCTCCAGGAGGAGGACGTCCAGTCCGGACTTGGCGAGGTGGTACGCGGTCGCCGAACCGGCGGGACCGGCCCCGACCACGATGACATCCGCGCTGTACTCGGAGCGGGGGGTGTTCACGGACTCGCTCACGGACTCGCTCACGGCATCAGTCGCGGACTCGGTCACGGCGGGATCTCCCCGGAAGTCGATATCTGGGTGCCGACCGGCACTGGGCCCCGTCAGTCTATGGGGGCACCGGTGATCAGGATCTGAAGGGTTGGTCGGTCCATGTACGAGCCATCTGAGTCACCGCGGACGCCGTCCGTACCGGGGTTCACGCTGCGCGTTCCCGTCGAGGAAGACGCGTGGCACTGGCACCGGGTGTTCGCGCACCCCGACGTGATGGAGTTCCACGGCGGCGCCCCGGCCGAACTGTCCGAGTATCAGGAGCTGACCGCACGGCAGCGCCGCCACCACGCGGAGCACGGATTCTGCATGTACTCGATGATCGGTGCGGCGGAGGAGGAGACCGGCGCCGTCCTGGGCTTCACGGGCGCGCAGCCCTGGCCGTACGACTGGGGCCCGGTGGGCGAGATCGAGATCGGCTGGCGGCTGGGGCGGGCGTACTGGGGCAAGGGGTACGCGACACAGGCGGCCCGGGCCGCGCTGGAGGCGGTACGGGCCGCGGGGGTACGGAACGTGGTCGCGATGGTGGCGGCCGGGAACGAGCGGTCCGTCGCGGTGACCCGACGGCTCGGGATGCGGCACGCGGAAACGTTCCGTACGCCGTCCGGGCGGCAGGGGTACTGCTTCCGGCTGGAGCTGTGAGGACGATGTACGGGTGAGAAGGACGTACGGGCGAGGGGGCCGCGGCCGGGCCGGGGCCCCCTCCGCCGTCACGCGCCCGGCTTCGTCCCCCGGTGCAGGGCGACGATGCCGCCCGTCAGGTTGCGCCAGGCCACCTTCGACCAGCCCGCCCCCTGGAGCCGCGCCGCCAGCGCCGGCTGGTTGGGCCAGGAGCGGATGGACTCGGCGAGGTACACGTACGCGTCCGGATTGCTGCTCACCGCGCGCGCGACCGGCGGCAGGGCCCGCATCAGGTACTCGGTGTAGACCGTACGGAACGGCCCCCACGTCGGCTCGCTGAACTCGCAGATGACGACCCGGCCACCGGGCTTGGTGACCCGGTACAGCTCGCGCAGCGCGGCGTCCGTGTCCTGCACGTTGCGCAGCCCGAAGGAGATGGTGACGGCGTCGAAGACACCGTCGGCCAAGGGAAGCCGCATCCCGTCACCGGCCACGAACGGCATCCACGGGCGGCGCTTCTTGCCCTCGCCCAGCATGCCGACGGAGAAGTCGCAGGGAACGACGTAGGCGCCGGTGCGGGTGAAGGGCAGCGAGGAGGTGCCCGTACCGGCGGCGAGGTCGAGCACGCGCTCGGCGGGGCGCGCCGCGACGGCCCGCTCCACCTCCTTGCGCCACAACCGCGCCTGCCCGAGGGAGAGCACGTCGTTGGTCAGGTCGTAGCGCGCCGCCACGT
This sequence comes from Streptomyces sp. NPDC033221, assembly GCF_055577005.1. Classification (NCBI taxonomy): domain Bacteria; kingdom Bacillati; phylum Actinomycetota; class Actinomycetes; order Kitasatosporales; family Streptomycetaceae; genus Streptomyces; species Streptomyces sp. NPDC033221. Next base: position 333,316 of record NZ_JBVIQN010000004.1, read on the forward strand.
CGTCGAACATCGCGGCGACGTCCTGCGGCTGCTTGTCCAGAGAGGCTCGGGTCACCCGGCCATTGTTCCCTACGGCTCCGGAAGGCTTTGGTCGGGGACGGCCCGATGCCCCCCTCAGAACATCCGGGCGGTCCAGCGGTGCTGCGTCGTGTGCATGGCATCGTGAGCGACCGAATGGGCCGTCCCCGCGGGAAAGATCCTGCCGGGTGGAAGGGCCGACTCCGGTTTCGTTGACGGTGTCCTGACGCAGGACGCGTCGGCCTTCACGGATCGTTGACGCCCGGACTCACAGCTCCAGCAGACTCGCCAGGTCGATGCCGATGGGGAAGGGCCGGTCCGTCTCCAGTTTCTCGGTGTGGCGAGGGTGCTCGGGGGCGGGAACGTACTCACCCACGTCACGGCGCAGCCAGAACTCGTGCACTACCGGCCTGTCGTCCGCACCGTGCTCCACACGCCAGAAGTACGGGATGCCCGCCTCGGCATACAGGAAGGGCTTGCTGCTCCGGTCCCGGACCTGGGAACCCGGCGACACCACTTCCACCGCGAGCTTCACGATGCTGGCCGGCGTGGCCGCCAACGAGGCGACGTCGATCCCGCTCTTGTCGAAGACGACGATGACGGGCTTGACGGAGTTGTAAGCGTCGAGCACCAGACACCGCTCGGCATTGACGCCGTACAGGTCGGGTTTCACCTGCTTGATGCGGAAGAACAGCTCGTCCCGGACTTGGTCGTGCCACCATTCCGCCATCCCCCGGACCACGATCACTCCGTCCATGAGTTCCCAGTCGAAGGGCAGCTCCAAATCCTTGACCTGATCGAACGTCCACTGCCCACCAGGCGGGTTCATCCAGGTTTCCGGAGTCGCCTTCTCCAGCCGCCGGTCAGTGCTCATCACTGCTCCCATGGACGCGAGTGTGGACGCAAGTGTGGACGCGAGTGCGGATCACGGTCCTGGATACGACAGTACCGTCACACGAAGTGACGGGAGCGCTTCTCGACGTTGACGCCTCAGCATCCCCGGTACACCAACCGGCCGCCCAGCACCGTCACCAGACACTCACCGTCCTCCGCGAATACGGCGAAGTCGGCGGGGACACCGGGGGCGAGAGGCTGCGGTCCGGGCCGGTCCCGGAGGCCGGAGCGGGCGACTGCCGTCCGGACGGCGGGGTAGGTGAACGGGCCCGCGATCGATGTCGTGCCGATGGCGAGCAGCCGCTGCACGCCCCGGCGGGCGCTCGCGCCCCAGCGGGTGTCGGTCATGCCGAGGGCAGTGAGGGCGTCGCCGGTGAGTGGGGCCGTGCCCAGCTCGTCGGCCTCGCGCGGGTCGGGGTGGTAGGCGGATTCGAGCAGCGCGGCGCCGCCGGGCTCGTGGCGTCCCGGGGTCAGGACGCCGTCCCAGTCGCGTACGCGGGCGCGTTCGCCGTACCGCTCGTACAGCTCCTCGTACGGGCCGATGGCCTCGATGCGGTCGCCGGAGACGACGACCGCGTGCCCGGGGTCCGGGGCGCCGTCAGGGGCGCGTCGGACTCCGGGCACGCGGTGGATCGTCAGCACGGCTGTCTCAGTTCTCTCAGTCGGCTCAGTTGGCGTCGACGAGCTTCAGCTCGGGGTGCGCCGTGCCGCCCTCGATGGCCGTCGAGGAGATGTGCGAGGCCACGCGCTCGTCGACCGGGTCGTTGGCCGGGTCGTCGTGCACGACCAGGTGCTCGTACGTGGTCGCGCGCTGCGCCGGGACGCGGCCCGACTTGCGGATCAGGTCGATGATCTCCTGGCGGTTGGAGCGGTGCTTGGCACCGGCGGAGGAGACCACGTTCTCCTCCAGCATGATCGAACCGAGGTCGTCCGCGCCGTAGTGCAGGGAGAGCTGGCCGATCTCCTTGCCGGTGGTCAGCCAGGAGCCCTGGATGTGGGCGACGTTGTCGAGGAAGATCCGGGCGATGGCGATCATGCGCAGGTACTCGAAGATCGTCGCCTGGGTGCGGCCCTTGAGGTGGTTGTTCTCGGGCTGGTAGGTGTACGGGATGAAGGCGCGGAAGCCGCCCGTACGGTCCTGGACGTCACGGATCATGCGCAGGTGCTCGATGCGCTCGGCGTTGGTCTCGCCGGTGCCCATGAGCATCGTCGAGGTGGACTCGACGCCCAGCTTGTGCGCCGTCTCCATGATCTCCAGCCAGCGCTCGCCGGACTCCTTCAGCGGGGCGATGGCCTTGCGCGGGCGCTCCGGCAGCAGCTCGGCGCCGGCGCCCGCGAAGGAGTCCAGGCCCGCGGCGTGGATGCGGCGGATGGCGTCCTCGACGGTGGTCTTGGAGATCCGGGCCATGTGCTCGACCTCGGAGGCGCCGAGGGAGTGGATGACCAGCTGCGGGAAGGCCTTCTTGATGGCGGAGAAGTGCTCTTCGTAGTACTCGACGCCGTAGTCCGGGTGGTGGCCGCCCTGGAACATGATCTGGGTGCCGCCCAGCTCGACGGTCTCGGCGCAGCGGCGCAGGATGTCGTCGAGGTCGCGGGTCCAGCCCTTGGCGGTGTCCTTGGGCGCGGCGTAGAAGGCGCAGAACTTGCAGGCCGTCACGCACACGTTGGTGTAGTTGATGTTGCGCTCGATGATGTACGTCGCGATGTGCTCCGTACCCGCGTAACGGCGGCGGCGCACGGCGTCGGCGGCGGCGCCCAGTGCGTGCAGCGGCGCGGAGCGGTACAGGTCCAGCGCTTCCTCGGGCGTGATCCGCCCGCCTGCCGCGGCGCGGTCGAGTACGGACTGAAGGTCGGCGTTCTCGGTCACCGGGCGTCCCTTCGGAGGCGGGCATAACGACCGAACCAGCGTACGCCAGCGGTACGGCAGGCCTGGCGGCGGCCGGGGCGGACGCCGGTCGGCGGGCGGTACTGCGGGCCTCCGGCGGGTCAGCCGCCGGTCTTCTTCATCGTGGCGCGGGGCCGCCCGCCCGCCTCGTCGTCGGAGGTGAAGGAGAGCGTGCCGTCCTTGCCGAGCGTGTACGTGACGGCCGCCTTGGCACCCGTACAGCCCGGGCCGGGCTTGCCGTCCGTGCGCTCCTGGAGGGTCAGCGTGGTGGCGGTGGCGGACACCAGCTTTGCCTTGGCCCGGCACTGGGCGATCAGGAAGTCGTACGAGGTGTGGACGACATAGTCGCCCTTGGCGCCGGGGGCGATGGTGGTGGTGATGGTGCCGTTGGGGATGTTGTGGCGGGTGACGACCGTGCCGGTCCAGGTGCCGAGGAAGGCCTTCGGAACGGCCGACTCCCCGGGCCGGGAGTCCCCGGGCGACGGCGTCTGACCGCTGCCGGGCGGCTTCGCGGCGGCGCCGCCCTTGCCACCGCTGTCCCCCTGCCCGGGCAGCAGCTGGAAGACGAACGCGGCGGTCGTCGCAGCGGCAAGCGCACCTGCCACGGAGAGGACCAGCGTGCAGCTCACCCGGCGGCGGCCGTCGGCGCCGCCGAGGGCACCTTTAAGGGTCAGGCGGCGTTCTTTGGAGGGGGGTGCGGAGGGGGTGATCGGTGGGGCCGGTGGCTGTGTAGGAACGCCGGCGGTCGGCCAGGACGGGTGGGGCTGGGGCTGGGGCTGGGGCTGGGGCGGGATGTAGGTCGGCTGCTGCCCGGAGGCGGCGGGACCGGCCGTGCCTGCCGGGGCGTCCGCCGGAATGCCTGGCGGGGCGTCCGTCAGGGCGTCGAACGGTACGAGGCCGGAGGGCGCACCGTGCGAGGGGGTGGCGGGACCCGAGCCGTACGAAGCACCGAGCCCCGCACCGTACGCCGCCCCGGCTCCAGCTCCGGCCCCCGCCCCGTACGTGGGATCAGGCGGCCCGAAGCCCCCCGCCGCATCCCCGGACCGGGCGTCCAGGTTGAGCAGTTCCACCGCCTGCCTGCTGACGCGTTCGACCAGCGGCGCCGGGAGCCAGCCCGCGCGAGCCGGGCCGTCGCCGGCCGCTTCCGCCGCGCTGCCCAGCCGCCGGGCGATCTCCTCCGGCTTCGGCCGGTCTTCGGGGCGCTTGGCCAGGCAGGCCGTGGTGATCTCGCGCAGTTCGCCGGTGAGGGCGGTGCCGAGGTCCGGTTCGCCATGGACGACCTTGTAGAGGAGGGCCGCCGAGCTGTCCCCGGTGAAAGGGCCGGCGCCGGTGGCCGCGTAGGCCAGTACCGCGCCGAGCGAGAAGACGTCGCAGGCGCCGGTGGCGTCCTGGCCGAGGATCTGCTCGGGCGCCATGTAGCCGGGTGAGCCGACGGAGACGCCGGTCGCGGTCAGCGCGGCGCTGCCGTCCAGGGCGCGGGCGATGCCGAAGTCGATCAGCAGCGGGCCGTCGAGGGTGAGCATGACGTTGGACGGTTTGACGTCGCGGTGGACCAGGCCGTGGGTGTGTACGGCGGCCAGCGCCCCGGCGAGTCCGGCGCCCAGCGTCCGTACGGCGGTCCCGTCCAGCGGGCCGAAGTCCTCGACGGCGCGGGTGAGCGAGGGGCCCGCCACATAGCCGGTCGCCACCCAGGGGACGGGGGCGTCGGGGTCGGCGTCCAGGACGGGCGCGGTCCAGGCGCCGCCGACCCGGCGTGCGGACTCCACCTCGCGCCGGAAGCGGGCCCGGAACCGGTCGTCGGCGGCGAACTGCGCGTGTACGGACTTCACCGCGACGGTCCGGCCGCCGGCGCTGCGTCCGAGGTAGACGCGGCCCATGCCGCCCGCGCCCAGCCGCCCCAGCAGCCGGTACGCACCGATGACGCGCGGATCGTCCGCCCCCAGCGGCTCCATGGCTTCGCCTCCCCCTGCCGGCCCGGATCACTGCCCAGCCTATGACCCAGGTCATGCCCGGTCCGGTGAACCCGTACAGCGGCTTTCGGCATCAAAGAGATGGAACGCCAGCAACCGTCCGACTTGTCCTGCGGGGCAGCCCACCATCCGGAGTCCTTCGTGCAGCACCAGCGCCATTCCGGGGAGCAGCCCCCGTACGGCCCCGGGGGCCATTCCCCGTACGGACCCGACGGCGGGCCCGCGTACGGCCCCGCCCGGGAGCACCGTGCCCCGCGCCGCCGGGCGGGCAAGCGCAAACGGCTCTGGCTGCTCGGCGCGGTCGTCGTCGCGCTCGGGCTGGCCGCCGTGCCCGTACTGAACGCCCTCGACGTCTTCTCCGACAACGGTGACCCGATGTCCTTCGGCCGGCCCGGCCCGGACGGCGGCGGCGCGGGCGGGTCCGCCGGTTCGGGCGGGGCGTCCGGCACGTCCGATCCGCGGGTGCGGATGCCCACCGGGCCGCAGGCGCAGTTCACGACGGCGAACACGCTGGAGGACGGCACCAAGATCGGCGTGACCACGCTGCACGGGAAGAAGTCCGGTTTCACGGGCAAGGTCTGGGTCTGGGCGCCCAAGGAGTACTACGAGGAGAAGTACGCCAGGAGCGCGTTCCCGGTGCTCATCGCGCTGCCCGGCGGCCCCGGCTACCCGGTCAATTACTGGATGGGAACCGACCTGAAGCTGCAGAGCAGCATCAGCGACTGGGCGAAGTCGGGCAAGAGCAAGCCGTTCATCGTCGTCATGCCGGTGCTGAACGCGGACGACAAGAACTACTACGACGGCAGTGACATACCGGGGCAGCCGAAGATGGGCACCTGGATGTCCGACGACGTCCCCGACCTGGTCAAGGCCAACTTCCGGACCTTCGCCTCGCGGGACGGCTGGGCCTTCATGGGCTCTTCCTCGGGCGCCTTCGTGGGTCTCAAGCAGGTGCTCCAGCACCCCGACCGGTTCAAGGCCGTGATCGCGAGCGGTCCCGACACCCGGCCGGACTCGCCGCTGTGGCGCGGCCACGAGCAGGAGCAGCGGGCCAACGACCCGGAGCAGCTGGCCAAGGCCCTGCTCGCGCGGCCCGGGGCCCCGGACGTGCACATCGCGTTCCAGATCGGCACCAAGGAGGGTGGCCGGGCCAAGCTGGACGCCTTCATGAAGAAATACGGCAAGGGTCCGATCAAGACCCGCCTGCAAGTGATCCAGGACGGCGGGCACAACGCCCGCGGCTACATCCGCGGCATGAATGACGGATCGATGGAATGGATCAGCAAGGTGATGCCGGGGCCGACGCCCGCCGGGTGATGTACCGGCCGGGCTTTTCCGTACACCCTTCTTTCCTTTCCCGATGACTTCCGTACGGCTTCCGTACGCCCCCCGTACGACTTCCGCACAACTCCGATGCGCCACGCGATCCTTTCGTATGCTTTTCGCACACCTCTCGGCACCGCTCACGCATCCTCCGGTACGCGCGGAATTCGCCGCCGGAATCGGGAGCCGGGCCCGCTGGTTCGCCGGCGGGCCCGCGGGTTCTGCGGCTAGCCCCGCGGGTTCTCCAGCAGGTCCACCCGGACATCCGCCGGATAGCCGGTGGATTCTCCCGTTCTGCGGGCGAATTCCGTCACACCGCGCAGCTGCTCCGGGCCGAAACGGAAGTCCAGGGTCGTGAAGTAGCGCTCCAGCACCTGCTCGTCGAAGGTCTCCCAGCGCGCGGCCTGCTCGGCCACCTTGCCGACCTCCTCCAGCGACAGGTCACGGGAGGCCAGGAACGCCTCATGCACCTTGCGTACGACGACCGGCTCGCGCTCCAGGTAGTCCCGCCGGGTCGCCCAGACCGCGAAGACGAACGGCAGCCCCGTCCACTCCTTCCACATCTGGCCCAGATCGTGCACCTGGAGGCCGAGCCGCGGCGCGTCGTGCAGGTTCGCGCGCAGCGCCGCGTCCCCGATCAGCACCGCCGCCTCCGCCTCCTGCATCATCAGGCCGAGGTCGGGCGGGCAGGTGTAGTAGTCAGGATTGACGCCGATCTTCTCGGCCAGCAGCAGTTGGGCCAGTCGTACGGACGTACGGGAGGTCGAGCCGAGTGCGACCCGAGCCCCGTCCAGCTCCTCCAGGGGCTTCTGCGACACGATCACGCACGACATGACCGGCCCGTCGCAGCCGACCGCCAGGTCGGGGAAGGCGACCAGGTCGCCGGCGGCCCGCAGGAACTCCACGAGGGTGACCGGCGCGATGTCGAGATCGCCGCGCACCAGCTGTTCGCTGAGCTTTTCCGGGGTGTCCTTCGTGAGCTCCAGGTCGAGCAGCGTGCCCGTACGCGCGAGGCCCCAGTACAGGGGCATACAGTTCAGGAACTGGATGTGGCCCACCCGCGGCCGGCTGCGACGGTGGTCGGCTGCGGCTCCTGCGGATGCGTCTCCAACGGTTGAATTGTCCACATGCGGAGGCTAGACCCGGTGTGTGCCGAGCGGCGCGGCGGGGCCGCCCTATGGCCGCCGCACTGCACGGGTAAACGTGATCTTTGGCTCTTCCGCCCTCCAAGCGCCCCGTGCTACGCTCAGCGCAAGTTGCAGTTTGGTTTCCCTTGCAGTACAGAGCCTGCGGAGCATGTGACGCCGCAGGCTTTTGTAGTTTTCAGACTTCTTGCAGGTTCTGGAGCAGGGCAACCCTTTGGCCCAAGGAGGGCTTATGGCTACCGGAACCGTGAAGTGGTTCAACGCTGAAAAGGGCTTCGGCTTCATCGCCCAGGACGGCGGCGGCCCGGATGTCTTCGTTCACTACTCTGCGATCAACGCCTCTGGCTTCCGCTCCCTGGAGGAGAACCAGCAGGTGAACTTCGACGTCACGCAGGGCCCGAAGGGTCCGCAGGCGGAGAACGTCACGCCGGTCTGAGTTGCCCGGTCCGACCGATCGCGGTCGACTTAGCAGTACCCAAGGAGCCCCGCTCCTTCCTTTCGGGGAAGGGGACGGGGCTCCTGCCTTTCCCGCACGCCGCCGCTCGAATGCGGGCAGGCGGATTTTCGGCGCTCCGGCCCTGCTGACCTCTTCGGCCCCCGCGGCTACCGTGCAGGGTCATGACCGGGCCGACCATCGCGGTGCACCATGTGCGGGCCGTACTGAGCGGTGCGCGGCGGATGGGTGTGGACACCGTGCCGCTGCTGCAGGCGGCGCGGATCTCGCCGCTGCTGCTCGGGGACGAGCGGACGCGGGTCGCCGCCGACCGCTTCGCCCGGCTGGTCACGGAGCTGCACCGGGCGACGGACGACGAGTTCCTGGGCCTCGGGCCGCTGCCCAGCCGCCGCGGCACCTTCGCCATGATGGGCCTCACCTGCCTGGGCTGCCCGGATCTCGGTACGGCGCTGGAGCGGGCCGTACGGTTCTACGGGCTGTTCCCCGGCGGGCCGGAGATGGCGGTGACGGTGCCGGTGGAGTCTCCCGGTACCGGCACCGATAGCGCCACCGGCCCCGCTCCCGCCGAGTTCTCGATCCGTACCGACCTGAGCCCGTACCCCGAGGCCACCTTCCTCGCCGAGTCCGTGATGATCATCTGGCACCGGCTCTCCAGCTGGCTCATCGGCCGGCACATCCCGCTGCGCCACGCCCGCTTCGCCCATCCGGCCCCCGCACACGCACGTGAATACGAACTCCTGTTCGGCTGCGCGGTGCATTTCGGAGCGCCGTACACCGCGGCGGCTTTCGACGCCCACTGGCTGGCGGCGCCGGTCGTCCGGGACGAGGCGGCGCTGACGGCGATGCTGCGGCGCGCCCCCGCCGGCCTGCTCAGCCGCCGGGAGTACGGCACGACCGTCGCCGAACGGGTGCGGCGCACGCTCGTGCTCGCGCTGCGCGCCGCGGGCCCGGCCCGGCTGCCCGAGGCCGCCGAAGTCGCGGCGCGGCTGGCGGTGAGCCCGGCGACGCTGCGCCGCCGGCTCCAGGAGGAGGGGACCTCGTACCGGCGGCTGAAGGACGCGGTGCGCCGGGACGCGGCGATCAGTTCGCTGATGGCGGGCCGGGAGCCGATCGCGGCGCTGGCTGCGCGGCTCGGCTTCTCCGAGGACACCGCCTTCCACCGCGCGTTCCGGCGGTGGACGGGGACCACGCCGGGCGCGTACCGGCTGCGTCCGCCCGCCGCTGCCCTTCCGGGTCAGCAAAGCTGAGCGTCCTGGTCAGCGCCATACTTACCCGTGAGTCACTACGGTCACCCCAAGTACCCCGTCCTCCGGACCCCTGGGAGAGCCGCATGGTGCCCCACACCCCCCATGACCGGCGTGCGTCCCGCGCGCTGCGCACCACCGCCGTCACCGCCGTCACGATGCTCACCCTCTCGCTCGGCCTCACGAACGCCGCCGCCACCGCGCAGTCCGCCCCGGCGGCCCCGCAGCCGGCCACCCAGGCGGCCGCGCGCCCCGGCGACGTCGTGGCGTCCTCACCCACGTCCTTCCACCCGCTCCCGGGCCAGCCGACCCGCACCCGCGCCTGGCACCTGCAATACCGTTCGACCACCGCCAAGGGCACCCCGAACGTCGTCTCCGGCACCGTCATCGTCCCGGACGACGGCCGCACCGGACCGCGCCCGCTGGTCACCTACGCCGTCGGGACGGTCGGCCTCGCCGACCAGTGCGCGCCCTCGGCCGGCTTCCCCAAGGGCACCACCGTCGAGGCCAACCTCATCCAGCAGCTCACGGCCCGCGGCTGGGCGGTCGCCGTGACCGATTACGAGGGCCTGGGCACACCCGGCGAGCACACGTACACCGTCGGCCGCGCCGAGGGGCAGGCCGTCCTGGACGCGGCACGCGCCGCCCAGCGGCTGCCCGGTGCGGTGCGGGCGGGCGTCGCCGAGGACTCCCCCGTCGGGATCATGGGCTACTCGCAGGGCGGGCAGGCGGCCGGCTGGGCGGCCGAGCTGCACGGTACGTACGCCCCCGAACTGAAGGTCAGGGGCACCGCGGCCGGCGGCGTCCCCGCGGACCTGCTCAAGGTCGCCGACTTCAACAACGGCAACGTGGGCGCGGGCCTGATCCTGATGGCGGCCGTCGGCCAGGACGCCGCCTTCCCCGAGCTTGATCTGGCGAAGTACCTGAACGACAAGGGCCGGCACTACGTCGGCTTCATGAAGCGCAACTGCGTGGCGATCGACGGCATCGCCGGCGCCTTCAAGAAGATCTCCGACGTCACGGTGCGGAACCCGCTGTACGAAGCCGACTGGCAGCAGCGGCTGCGGGAGTCCGGCCTCGGTACGCGTACGCCGGACGCGCCGGTCTTCCTCTACCACGGCACGCTCGACGAGCTGATCCCGTACGGCGTCGGCAAGCGGCTGCGCGCGGACTGGTGCGCCGAGGGCGCCGACGTGCGGTGGGCCGCGATCCCGCTGGGTGAGCACGTCGTCGGCGCGATCGCGGGCGCCGTACCGGCCGCCGACTGGCTGGCGGGCCGCTTCGCCGGGAAGCCGGCGGGCGGCAACTGCGGCTGAGCCGGCGGCGGCAGGCATACGAAGAGGAACCCCGTGCCACTTCCCCCACAGAGGTGACACGGGGTTCCAGTCTGCCGGGCCGGGCATCTCCGAGGTTACCCGGGGGTCAGTTAACGGGGCATCAGTATGGGGATTCCGGCGCGTACAACTCCGTTATCTCCTTGGCGAAGTCGCGCGCGACGGCGGCCCGCCGCAGCTTCAGGGACGGGGTGAGGTGGCCGGCCTCCTCCGTGAAGTCGACCGGCAGCACGGTGAAGCGGCGTATCGATTCGGCGCGCGAGACCAGCTGGTTGGCGTCGTCCACCGCGTCCTGGATCCCGGCCAGCAGCGCCTCGTCGCGGACCAGTTCCGCGATCGGCACCTGCTGCTTCTTCCGCATCTGCCGCCAGTGCGCCAGCCCGTCCGGCTCCAGCGTGACCAGCGCGGTGATGTACGGGCGGTTGTCGCCGACGACCATGCACTGGCCGACGAGCGGGTGCGCCCGCAGCCGGTCCTCCAGCGGGGCCGGGGCGACGTTCTTGCCGTTGGAGGTGACGATCAGCTCCTTCTTGCGGCCGGTGATGGTCAGATAGCCGTCCGCGTCCAGGGCCCCGATGTCACCGGTCGCCAGCCAGCCGCCGTTGCCGTTCCCGCCCGCGTCCCCGAATCCGCCCCCGTAGGCCTTGCCGTTCCCGCCGCCGCGCCCGGCCTCGTCCACGTCCCCGGCCGGCAGCGGCCCGCCGGTCGCGGCGTCCCAGTACCCGGTGAAGACCTGCCCGCCGCGCAGCAGCACTTCCCCGTCCTCCGCTATCCGTACGGCCGTGCCGGGCAGCGGCCAGCCCACCGTGCCGATACGGGGCCGCAGCGGCGGGGTGAGGGTGGCCGCGGCGGTGGTCTCGGTGAGCCCGTACCCCTCGAAGATCTCGATGCCCGCGCCGGCGTAGAAGGCCGCGAGGCGGTGCCCGAGCGGGGAGCCGCCGCAGATCGCGTAGCGGACCTTGCCGCCGAGCGCGGCGCGGATGCGGCGGTAGACCAGTGGGTCGTACATCCGCCGGGCGGCTTTCAGCGCCACGCCGGGGCCGCTGCCGGTGCCGTGTTCCTTCGCCTCGACGGCTTCCCCGTAGCGTTGCGCGACCGCGGCGGCGCGGTCGAAGGAGGCGGCCCGGCCCATCTTCTCGGCCGTGGCGCGGCCGGTGTTGTAGACCTTCTCCAGGACGTGGGGGATGGCGAGCAGGAACGTCGGCCGGAAGGCGGCCAGGTCGGCGAGGAGGTCTTCGGTACGGATGCTGGGCGCGTGGCCGAGCCGTACCCGGGCGCGCAGGCAGCCGACCGCGACCATCCGGCCGAAGACGTGCGACAGGGGCAGGAAGAGCAGGGTCGAGGCGGGCTCGCTGCTGACCGACTTGAAGACCGGGTGCAGCAGTTCGACCGCGTTGTCCACCTCGGCGAAGAAGTTGCCGTGGGTCAGGACGCAGCCCTTCGGACGGCCGGTGGTACCGGAGGTGTACACGAGGGTGGCGATGTCGGCGGGGCCGGTGGCCGCGCGCCGCTCGGCCACCAGCGCGTCCGGCACCGGCCGCCCGGCCGCGACGATCTGCGGCACGGCGCCGGTGTCGAACTGCCACAGGTGCCGTAGTCCGGGCAGCCCGGACCGTACGCCGCTCACCAGCCGGGCCTCCTCGACGCTCTCCACGACACAGGCCGCGGCCCCGGAGTCCTGAAGGATCCAGTGCGCCTGGTGGGCCGAGGAGGTCGGGTAGACGGGCACGGTGACCAGCCCGGCCGCCCAGGCGGCGAAGTCGACGAGCGTCCACTCGTAGGTCGTACGGGCCATGATGGCCAGCCGGTCGCCGGGCCGCAGCCCGTGCGCGATCAGCCCTTTGGCCACGGCGAGCACCTCGGCGGCGAACTCGGCGGCGCTCACGTCCCGCCACGCGCCCCCGGCCTCCCGGCCCGCCTTCTTGCGCGCCAGCACCACCTCGCCGGGCGCTTGCGCGGTGTTGTCGAAGGGGATGTCTCCCAGTGAACCGGTCCGCACCGGCGGCACCAGCGGAGGTACGGCCACCTCCCGCACGACCCCGTCCCGCGTCTGCGTGCGCGGTTCCACCGGAGCGGGCGCCGGCGGCCCGACTTGCCGTTGCTGACTGGACACGAGCGGCTCCTCGTCTCACGGTGGGCGTAGGGCGCGCGGCGCGGCGGCCGACACTCGGCGCGGCGGCCGGCGGACCTCAACGGGCCCAAGGAGCAGGCTCGTTCGGTGGCCGTGAACGGCGCGCGGAGCGCGGACCCGCGCTCTCGACCAACACCTGACCCGACAGTAACCTTACTTCGAAGTTAACTTACGCGAGGACCAGGAGTTGGCCAATGCCCGAACACCGTCTTCCTCCCACCGATTCGGCCCCGGGCCCCCTCCGCACCCCTCGCACCGGCCACCCGCTGCCCGCGCCGCACCGGCCGGGTGCCTGATGGCGGCCGACGCGCCGGGCGGCGCGACCACCGGCCTGTCCCGCCCGCCACGGCTGATGCCCGTACTGGCCAAGGGCGTACTGACCGGCTTCGGCAAGCACCCCCGGCCGCACGCCGCCCTGCCGCGCACCCGACTCGCCCTGCCCTCCGTACGGATCGGGCTGGGCCGGGCCGCCGCCTATGCGCGGGTCTGCGGGTACGACGCCACCGAGCCGCTGCCCGTCACCTATCCGCACATCCTCGGATTCCCGCTGGCCGCGCGGCTGATGAGCGCGCGGGACTTCCCCCTGCCGATGCTCGGCCTGGTGCACACCGCCATCGAGATCACCCAGTACGCGCCGCTGCACCCCACCGACACCCTCGAACTGGCGGTGTACGCGAGCGCGTTGCGGCCGCACCGCCGCGGCACCGAGGTCGTGATGACCACCGAGGCGCGCCGCGCGGAAGCACTGGTGTGGCACGATCGCAGCACCTACCTCGCCCGGCACCGCACGGCGGGGAGCGAGGGGGCCCGGCGCCTCGATCCCCCGCCCCCGGGCCCCCGCGAACTGCCCGTACGCGCCCGCTGGCGCCTGCCCGCCGACCTCGGCCGCCGTCACGCCGCCGTCTCCGGTGACTACAACCCGATCCACCTGCACGCGCTCACGGCCCGCCCGCTCGGCTTCCCGCGCGCCATCGCGCACGGCATGTGGACCTTCGCGCGCTGCGCCGCCGAGGCGGTGCTGCCGGGTACGGCCACGCTGCGCATATCGGCGGAGTTCCGCGCCCCGGTGCTGCTGCCCGCCACCGTCGCGTACGCGTACGAGACCACGCGCAACGGCGGCGCGTTCCAGCTCCGCGGCGGCCCGGACGGGCGGCCCCGCGTCCACCTGGAGGGGCGGGTCGAAACGGACGTATGACGCCCGGGGGCGTGCGCCCCCTCACCCGCCCGGCGACCACCGCTCTCCGCCCATCAGCCGGCCCAGCCCCGCCCAGGCGAAGTTCATCAGCGTCGCCGCGGTGTCCTTGGCCGACGGGCGTTCCCCCGACGCCGCCTGGCTGCCGCGCGCGTTGGCCCAGTCGGCCAGCGATTCGGCGGCGCCCACCAGGGCGTGCGCCAGGCCGGACACTTCGCGCGCGGCCAGTTCGCGATCGCAACCCGCTTCCTGTGCCGCCGCGCCGATCATCGCCGTGACGAACTCGACGATCTCCGCCCGCATGGCGGCCACTTCGACCGCGAACGGTTCGCCCTGCGTACGGGCCTGCTGGTGCAGCACCGCCCAGCCGTCCGGATGCTCGGCCGTATGTGCGAAGAATCCTTTCAGCCCGCTCCACAGCTGCCGGTCCGCGGGCACATCCGGCTCCACCGAGGCCCGTACGGCCTCCGCGAGCGCCGTCGACTCCCGCCGGATCACGGCACTGAACAGCTCCTCCTTGGAGTTCAGATACAGATAGACCAGCGGCTTCGACACCCCGGCCACCTCGGCGATCTCATCCATCGAGGCCGCCCGGTATCCGCGCCGCGCGAAGGTCAGCACGGCCGCGTCGAGCATCTGCTGCTCCCGTACGGCCCGCGGCATTCGCTTGCTCTTCACAGCTCCCACGCCAATTGCCCTTCCGTCCCACCCCTTTACCGCCAAGTAAGTTTACGTTTTCCCGCCTTGTCCGGTGCCTCTTGACGTGATCGCATCCCCTACGAGACGATACGTATCGCCTCGTTGAGTGCGACGGAAGGACCTCCCCATGCACCAGGCGCACCAGCAATACATCGAAGCGGCCCCCGGCGTGCACCTGTGGACCGAGCAGCGCGGACCGGCCGACGCGCCCCCGCTGCTGCTCGTCATGGGTGCGCAGGCCTCCGGCCTGGGCTGGCCGGAGCCGTTCGTGGACGCGCTCGCCGTCCACCACCGGGTCATCCGTTACGACCACCGCGACACGGGCCGCTCCACCTGGTCCTTCGACGAACGGCCGTACCGCATCACGGACCTGGCGCAGGACATCGTCCGCGTCCTCGACGGCCTCGGGGTCGAGCAGGCGCACCTGGTGGGCCTGTCACTCGGCGGAATGCTGACGCAAATAGTCCTCGCCGACCACCCCGGCCGGGTGCTCAGCGCCACCCTGATGGGCACCTCAGCGCTGAGCACGACCCCGTACACCCGCCCGGACGGCACCCGGGTCCCCGCCGCCGAACTGCCCGGCATCGCGCCGGAGGTACTGGAGATGTGGGCCCGCCCCGTCGAAGACCACGGCCTGGAAGCCGAACTCGACCGGCGCGTCGAACACTGGCGGGTCCTCAGCGGTGGACAGCTCCCCTTCGACCCCGGCCATTTCCGCGCCCTGGAACGCCGGATCATCAAACACACCGGCCGCTACGACGTCTCCACCGCCCCCGCCCGCGCCGACCACTCCGGCATGCTGCGCACCGAAGCCCTGGCCGCCAACCGGGTCCCCGCCCTCGTCATCAGCGCCCCCGCCGAACCGGTCTTCCCGCCACCGCACCCGCACCACCTCGCCCAGGTCATCCGCGGCGCGCAACTCGCGGAAATCCCGGGCATGGGCCACGCCCTGCCACCGGAGGTCCAGGGGCCGCTGGCGGAGGCGGTCCTCGCGCTCACGGCGAAGGTGGACTGAGGAATCAGACCGGGCGCACGCCAAACGCCGGGCGGGCCGGGGATCGCTCCCCGGCCCGCCCGGCGTCGGAATGTGGCGTCAGGCCCGGGCCCCGGCAGGCGCCGGCACCGAAACCTTCTGCTCAGCCGGCTCCGCGTCGCCGACCGCGCCGTCCTCCAGATCGACGCCGGCGGCACGGGCATACGCCTCGCGGTCCAGGATCTTCTCCTTGGCCGAGACCAGGATCGGCACGACGACCTGGCCGGCCACGTTCGTCGCCGTCCGCATCATGTCCAGGATCGGGTCGATGGCCATCAGCAGGCCGACGCCCTCCAGCGGGAGACCGAGGGTGGACAGGGTCAGGGTCAGCATGACGGTGGCGCCCGTCAGGCCGGCGGTGGCCGCCGAGCCGATGACCGAGACGAAGGCGATCAGGATGTAGTCACCGACGCCCAGGTCGACGTCGAAGATCTGGGCGATGAAGATCGCCGCGAGCGCCGGGTAGATCGAGGCGCAGCCGTCCATCTTGGTCGTCGAGCCGAAGGGCACGGCGAAGGACGCGTACTCCTTCGGGACGCCCAGGCGCTCGGTGACCTTCTGGGTCAGCGGCATGGTGCCGACCGAGGAGCGGGAGACGAACGCCAGCTGGATGGCGGGCCAGGCGCCCTTGAAGAACTGCAGCGGGTTGACCTTGGCGAAGACCGACAGCAGCAGCGGGTAGACGCCGAACAGGACGATCGCGCAGCCGACGTAGATGTCGACGGTGAAGGTCGCGTACTTGCTGATCAGGTCCCAGCCGTAGTCCGCGATGGCGTAGCCGATCAGGCCGAGCGAGCCGATCGGGGCGAGGCGGATGACCCACCACAGGGCCTTCTGGAGCAGCTCCAGCGCGGAGCGGCTCAGGCGCAGCACCGGCTCGGCGCGGTCGCCCAGCTTCAGCGCCGCGATACCGGCCACCGTCGCCATGAAGACGATCTGCATGACCTTCAGCTCGGTGAACGGCGTGATGACGTCCTTGGGCACGATGCCGGTCAGGAAGTCGATCCAGGAGCCGGCGTGCTGCGGGAGCTTGCCGTCCTTGGGGGTCAGTCCGGTGCCCGCGCCGGGGTCGCTGACCAGGCCGATCGCCATGCCGATGGCGACCGCAATGAGCGAGGTGACCATGAACCACAGCAGGGTGCGGGTGGCCAGCCGGGCGGCGTTGTTGACCTGCCGCAGGTTGGTGATCGAGACCAGGATGGCGAAGAAGACCAGCGGTGCCACGGCCAGCTTGAGCAGCTGGACGAAGAGGTCGCCGATGGTGTCGAGGGTGGTCTTCAGCCAGGAGATGTCACCGCTCTTGGCGATCCAGCCGAGCAGCACGCCGAGGACCAGGCCGAGCAGGATCTGGGCCCAGAACGGGACCTTGGGTATGCGGCGGGAGGATCTGGCGGTCTCGGCGGACCGCGGGGTCTCGGACGACGTGGTGGACAACGGACACACTCCGGGGACAGACAGGCGTCGGGAAGGAAACGGCGGACAGCGCCAGGAGACAGGAGGTCCGTATCGAAGTCCGTACGGGATCTCCGGCCGCTGCGGTGACGGGAAGGTCAGCGGCGGCAACAGGCCGCGGACATGCAGCGGCAAAGATCGACGTGCAGGCGCGCCACGAGCGGGACGCCCGTGGAGTGGTGGTGCGCTGCTGCTGTCTTCATGCCGAATACGTTAACACTTGAACTTTGGGGAACCCAAAGAATTTCTTTGGGCAGGACGGGAGGAATATGTACGGAGTGGCGCGTGTTACGCGCGATGCCCCGTCGTGGAGGGGTTTCTCCACGGCGGGGCATCCGTCGGTTCAGCTGCTGTGCGGCGCCTCGCGGCGCGGGCGGACCGGACGCGGTACGGCGGCCACGGGGCTACAGGAGGCCGTCCTCCTGGCGGGCGCTGGCCGCGATACGGGCCTTCTGCCTGTCCACCTTCGACACGATCTGCTCGGACATCGCGTCCCGCTGCTTGCGCAGCAGCACGAAGCTCAGCGGCGCGGAGATCACGATCGCGAGCAGCAGCAGCCATACGGCGTTGGAACTGCCCACGCCGAGCGGGATGACGTGGAAGTACGCCAGCGCCCAGACCAGCGCGAAGCACACGACGAAGATCCCCAGGCGCAGGGCGGTGTAGCGGAGCGTGGCGAACTTCTGGCTACTCACGGGCGGACCTTCTTCACGACGACAACCGAAAGGGTCTGCATCCAGTCAAGCACAGCCCGATTCGTGATCTTTTAGGGCCCCTGCCGTGGCGGCGGACCCGCGGCGCCGGGCCCGGCGCGCGGCCGGTGGCGCCGGTGGCGCGCGTCACGCCAGTTCGCGCCACATGGTGATGTCGTCCCGGTAATCGTCGTCGGCCAGTTTGATCGCCGACGGCACCCGGCCGACCTCCTTGTAGCCGCAGGCGGCGTAGAACCGGTCGACGCCGCTGCCGCCGCGGCAGGTGAGGCGGATGCCCTGGACGCCGTCGGTCGCGCGGGCGGCCTCGTCGACGGCCGCCATCAGGGCGCTGCCCGCGCCCTGCCCCTGGAGAGCGGGGTGCACCATCACCGTGTAGACCCACAGCCAGTGCTTCATCAGGCGGTGCTGGTTGAGGTGGAGGAAGGCGGTGGCGAGCACCCGGCCGCGCTCGTCGCGGCCCACGAGCAGCCGGGCGCGGCCCTCCGACATCGCCACCAGGTGGCTGAGCAGGTCGGGGCGTACGTCCTCGGCCGTCACCGGCGGGACGAAACCGACGGCACCGCCCGCGTTGGACACCTCGGCCCACAGCGTTCGGATGCCGTCGGTCAGTTCGGGGGTGACGGCGGGGTCGAGGTCGAAGCGGAGATCCATGGTCCGGACCCTAATCGCCTCGGGTGACACCCGCCGCCGGCGTCACGCGCATCCCTGGCGTCACACCGGCCCCTCGCGTCACACGCGCATCGGCTGCGGTGCCTCGCGGCGCTCCGCGTCCGGGCCCGGGTACTCCCGGATGATCTCGTAGCGGGTGTTGCGCTCGACCGGCCGGAAGCCCGCGTCGCGGATCAGGTCCAGCAGGTCGTCACGGGTCAGCTTGTTCGGCGTGCCGTAATTGTCCGCGTCATGCGTGATCTTGTACTCGACGACCGAGCCGTCCATGTCGTCGGCACCGTGCTGGAGCGCGAGCTGCGCGGTCTGCACGCCGTGCATGACCCAGAAGACCTTCACGTGCGGGACGTTGTCGAACAGCAGCCGGGAGACGGCGAAGGTCTTCAGCGCCTCGGCGCCGGTCGCCATCGTCGTGCGCGCCTGCAGCTTGTTGCGGACCTTGCCGTCCTTCATGTCCACGAAGTCGTGCTGGTAGCGCAGCGGGATGAAGACCTGGAAGCCGCCCGTCTCGTCCTGCAGCTCACGCAGGCGCAGCACGTGGTCGACACGGTGCCGGGGCTCCTCGATGTGCCCGTACAGCATCGTGGCCGGGGTCTTGAGGCCCTTCTCGTGCGCCAGGCGGTGGATGCGCGACCAGTCCTCCCAGTGGGTGTCGTGGTCGACGATGTGCTGGCGCACCTCCCAGTCGAAGATCTCGGCGCCGCCGCCGGTCAGCGACTCCAGGCCGGAGGCGATCAGCTCGTCGAGGATCTCGGAGGCGGGCAGCCCGGAGATCTTCTCGAAGTGGTGGATCTCGGTGGCGGTGAACGCCTTGAGGGAGACCGTGTCGGGCAGCGCCTCCTTGAGGGCGCTGAGCGAGCGCGGGTAGTAGCGCCACGGCAGGGTCGGGTGCAGACCGTTGACGATGTGCAGCTCGGTGAGGTTGTCGCCCTCCATCGCCTTGGCGAGGCGGACGGCCTCCTCGATGCGCATCGTGTACGCGTCCTTCTCGCCCGGCTTGCGCTGGAAGGAGCAGTACGCGCACGAGGCGGTGCACACGTTGGTCATGTTGAGGTGACGGTTGACGTTGAAGTGCACGACGTCGCCGTTCTTGCGCGTGCGCACCTCGTGGGCGAGTCCGCCCAGCCACGCCAGGTCGTCGCACTCATAGAGGGCGATGCCGTCCTCGCGGGTCAGCCGCTCCCCGGACCGGACCTTGTCCTCCAGCTCGCGCTTGAGACCCACATCCATGGATGCAGTCATCCGGCCGCCTCCCATATCTCTGCCAAAATCGGGCTTCACCGAGCGTACTCTCCCGTTTCCCGGCCCCACCGGGCCCCCATGCCTGTACGGCCGGGAGCCCGCCGTACAGGCGCGGGAGCGGGGTGTTCCCGCGTGTCGTTCCGCGGGCCGCCGCCCTACGGGGTGTCCTCGGGCAGCTCGCCGACGCGGTTCTCCCACTTGGTGGAGAGCACGATGGTGGTCCGGGTGCGGGAGACGCCCTTGGTGCCCGAGAGCCTGCGGATGGTGCGCTCCAGCCCGTCCACGTCGCCGACCCGGACCTTGAGCATGTACGAGTCGTCGCCCGCGATGAACCAGGCGTCCTCGATCTCCGCGAGGTCGCGCAGCCGCATGGCCACGTCCTCGTGGTCGGCCGCGTCCGACAGGGAGATGCCGACCAGGGCGGTGACGCCCAGGCCCAGCGAGGCCGCGTCGACGGTCGCGCGGTAACCGGTGATCACGCCGGCCGCCTCCAGGCGGTTGATCCGGTCGGTGACGCTGGGCCCGGACAGGCCCACGAGCCGGCCCAGCTCCGCGTACGAGGCCCTGCCGTTCTCCCGCAGTGCCTGGATGAGCTGCCTATCTACGGCATCCATACGCCCCTGACCTTCCATTCACTCAGCAATCCCGGCTTTTACATGTAGAATCTAAGGCATACAGGGGCTGCAACCCTGTAGAACCGTCAATCCCAGTTGATCAAAGACGATCTTTCACAGGAGATGTCACCGTGTACTCGATCGAGATGGCCTACGCCCGTATGCGCGAGCTGCAGGACCTGGCCAATCGTTCTCGTGCCCACCGTCCGGCCGCTGCCCCCACCGAGAGCAAGCGCCGCTTCGGCCGTACCTCCAAGAAGCGCTAGTCCGCCTCCTTGGACGCGGAGCCCAGCTCCCCTTCCCAGCGCCGGTAGAGCCGGTGCGGCACACCCGCCGCATCCAGTGCCCGGCCCGCGACGAAGTCCACCAGATCCTGGATGTGCGTCGCTCCCGCATAGAACGCCGGCGAGGCGGGCAGCACGACAGCGCCCGCCTCGTCCAGCGTCACCAGGTGCTTGAGGGTCTGCCCGTTCAGCGGGGTCTCCCGCACCGCGACCACCAGCCTCCTGCGCTCCTTGAGCGTCACGCTCGCCACCCGCTGGAGCAGGTCCTTCGACAGGCCCAGCGCCACCCCCGCCACACACGCCGTGCTCGCCGGCACGATCAGCATCCCCTTGACCGGGTACGAGCCCGACGACGGCCCCGCGGCGAGATCACCGGCCGGCCAGTACCGCACCAGGTCCAGATCGGCGTCCGTGACATCGAACGTCCCCGGCTTGCCGTCCGCGCCGCGCGCCAGCCACTCCCGCAGGTCCGCGCGCCAGTGCGCGTCCCGGAAGGAGATGCCCGTCTCGTCCAGCAGCGTCAGCCGCGACGCCCGGCTGACGATCAGATCCACCGCCTCGCCGGCCGCGAGCAGTCCGCGCACCACGGAGGCCGCGTACGGCGTGCCGGACGCGCCGGAGACACCCACCACCCAAGGGCGGCGGGGCACGTCGGCGGACCCGGCGGCCGGCCGGGCGGAGTGCCCGCCGGGCCTTGTGACACCGGGCTGACTGGGGTTGTTGTCCTGCGGTTCCACGGTTCGAGCCTATCCGGCGGAACCATCGGACCCCGCACGGCCGTTTGTTCCGGTGAACGGGGAAGGGGAGGTGCCGGGAGATGATGACGCGAGCACTGGAGCGCGCGAAGCCCGCCGCCGCGCTGATGCTGGGCTGGGTCGCCCTGCTGTGGGTCCTGGAGATCGCCGACGCCGCTTCCGGCAACGCGCTGGACACCTTCGGCGTGCAGCCGCGCGAGATGAGCGAGCTGGCCGACGTGCTGCCCGCCGCCTTCGTGCACTTCGGCTTCGAACACCTGACGGCCAACACGCTGCCGCTGCTGCTCCTGGGCTTTCTCGCCGCGTTCCGCAGCGGCCTGCGCCGGTTCCTCGGGGTCGCCCTGTTCATAGCCCTGACCAGCGGCCTGGGCGTCTGGCTGACCGCCCCCGCCGGCAGCAACACGGCCGGCGCCTCGGGCGTCGTCTTCGGCCTCTTCGGCTATCTCCTGATACGCGGCTTCATCGACCGCAAGCCCCTGGACATCGCCCTCGGCGCGCTGGTCGCCGTGGTCTACGGCTCGATCCTGTGGGGCGCGCTGCCCACCGACAGCGGCATCAGCTGGCAGGGCCACCTCTTCGGGCTGGTCGGCGGCGTCCTGGCGGCGTTCGTCTTCCGGCAGCGTCCGGCCGAGCGGATATCCGGCGTGGACGCCGGCTGATCCCGTGGGCGACCGGGCGTCCGGCCCGCGCGATGGCGCCTCCGGGCGCAGTGCGCTCCGGAGGCGGCCGCCCCCGGAGCGCCGCGGCTCAGAGCGTCAGACCGCGCACGAACAGATCGAGCAGCGCGCAGACGAACAGCGCTATCCCGATGAACCCGTTGACCTGGAAGAACGCCCGGTTCAGCCGGGACAGGTCGTGCGGGCGCACGATGGTGTGCTCGTAGAGGAAGGCACCGACGACGATCACCAGACCGAGCCAGAAGAACGCCCCGGCGTGGGTGGCGAGCGCGTACCAGACCAGCAGCGCCGTGGTGACGGCGTGGCAGGCGCGGGCGCCGTACAGCGCCCCCGGGATGCCGAAGCGGGCCGGTACGGACTTCACACCGTGCGCCCGGTCGGCCTGCACGTCCTGGCAGGCGAAGATCAGGTCGAAGCCGCCGATCCAGACGCCGACGGCGAGCCCGAGTATCACCGCGTCCCAGGACCAGGACCCCGTGACGGCTATCCACGCGCCGATCGGGCCGATCGCCTGGGCGAGGCCCAGTATCGCGTGCGGGAAGTTCGTGAACCGCTTGCCGTACGGGTAAACCACCATCGGGATCACGGCGACCGGCGCCAGCGCCAGGCACAGCGGGTTGAGCAGCGCCGCGGCGCCGAGGAAGAACACCACGGCGACCAGCGCGCCGGTCCACGCGGACCGTACGCTCACCGCGCCGGTGACCAGCTCACGGCCCGCGGTGCGCGGGTTACGGGCGTCGATCTCCCGGTCGATGATGCGGTTGGCGGCCATCGCGAACGTCCGCAGGCCGACCATCGCGACGGTGACCAGCAGCAGCTCGCCCCAGTGGACGCTCTTGTCCGACCCGTGCATCGCGGTCAGCGAGGCGATGTAGGCGAAGGGCAGCGCGAAGACCGAGTGCTCGATCATCACCAGCCGCAGGAACGCCTTGATCCGGCCGGGCGGTGCGGGTTCGGGGGCGAAGAGATCCGGTGTCGCTGAATCGGCGCTCATGACTGGAACCCGTACTCCTTCCAGCGGCGGTCGACCTTCGCCGCCGTCGCGGTGTCCGACTCGACCATCTCCGGCCAGCCGCCGTCCCGCGTGTACCCCTCCTCGGGGAGTTTGCGTGTCGCGTCGATGCCCGCCTTGCCGCCCCAGAACTGCTGGTACGAGGCGTGGTCGAGGTGGTCGACCGGCCCCTCGACGACGGTCAGGTCGCGCGCGTAGTCCGTGTTGCCGAGGGCCCGCCAGGAGACCTCGTGCAGGTTGTGCACATCGCAGTCGGCGTCGACCACGATGATCAGCTTGGTCAGCGACATCATGTGCGCGCCCCAGATGGCGTGCATCACCTTCTGGGCGTGCTTGGGGTACTTCTTGTCGATCGAGACGATCGCGCAGTTGTGGAAGCCGCCCGACTCGGGCAGGTGGTAGTCCACGATGTCCGGCACGATGATCTTCAGCAGCGGCAGGAAGAACCGCTCGGTGGCGCGGCCCAGCGGCCCGTCCTCCGTCGGCGGCCGGCCGACCACGATCGACTGGAGCAGCGGGCGCTTGCGCATCGTGACGCAGTCGATGGTCAGCGCGGGGAACGGCTCCTGCGGCGTGTAGAAGCCGGTGTGGTCGCCGAAGGGGCCCTCCGGCAGCATCTCGCCCGGCTCCAGCCAGCCCTCCAGGACGACCTCGGCGTTGGCCGGGACCTGGAGCGGCACGGTCTTGCAGTCCACCATCTCGATCCGCTTGCCCTGCACGAACCCGGCGAACAGGTACTCGTCGATGTCGCCGGGCAGCGGCGCGGTGGAGGCGTAGGTAACGGCGGGCGGACAGCCGAAGGCGATGGCCACCGGCAGCTTCTCGCCGCGCTTGGCGGCCACCTGGTAGTGGTTGCGGCTGTCCTTGTGGATCTGCCAGTGCATCCCGATGGTGCGCTTGTCGTGGCGCTGGAGGCGGTACAGACCCAGGTTCCGTACGCCCGTCTCCGGGTGCTTGGTGTGGGTCAGGCCCAGGTTGAAGAACGACCCGCCGTCCTGCGGCCAGGTGAACAGCGCGGGGAGCGTGTCCAGGTCGACGTCGTCGCCCCGGAGCACGACCTCCTGGACCTGGGCGCCGTCGCCCTTGACCTTCTTCGGCGGTACGTGCGTCATGTTCGCGAGCTTGCCGAACGCCTCGCGCACACCGACGAAGCCCTGCGGCAGCTCGGGCTTGAGCAGGCCGCCGATCTTGTCGCTGATGTCGTCGTACGACGTCAGGCCGAGCGCCTTGAGCAGCCGGCGGTCGGTGCCGTACACGTTCATCGCCAGCGGCATCGACGAGCCCTTGACGTTCTCGAAGAGCAGCGCCGGCCCGCCGGACTTCTGCACCCGGTCCACGATCTCGCCGACTTCCAGGTGCGGGTCGACCTCGGCCTTGATCCGCTTGAGGTCGCCCTCCCGGTCGAGCGCGCGCAGGAACGAGCGAAGGTCGTCATAAGCCATGCGTTCCAGTATCCGGTACGCACTACCCTGGACGGGTCACCGGGCCCCGCCGAGGCCCGCCCGTCAGCTCTGGGGGGCTGCTTCCGCAATGCTCAGGTATCTGCCGTTCCTCTTGATCCTGGCGCTGTGGATCTATGCGTTCATCGACTGCCTGAACACGCCGGAGAACCAGGTACGCGGGCTGCCGAAGATCGCCTGGGTCTTCATCATCCTGCTGTTCGGCGAGGTGCTGATCGGGCCGGTCGCCTGGCTGGTCGCCGGCCGGCCCCGACGCGAGCACGCCGGCGGCCCCGGGGGCGGCGGCGCGTCGCCGTGGCCCCGCGGCGGACGCGGCCCGGCCCCCAAGTGGGTCGCGCCGGACGACAACCCCGACTTCCTGCGCTCGCTCAAGGACGAGGGCAAGAAAGAGGAGGGCAAGAAGGACGAGGCCGTCCTGAAGGACTGGGAGGCCGATCTGCGGCGCCGCGAGGAAGAGCTGCGGCGCAAGGAAAACGGTTCGTCGGACGGCGAGGGGAACAACCCGCCGCCGAAGGGCTGACGCTCCGCCGGCCGGCACTCCCCCGCGCCCCGGACACACCGGCCTGATCACGTCCCGTGCGTTGCCCGGCCGCCCCGGAGCGAGGAAAGTGGCCGTCGTGAAGGACCGGGAGCGCGAGATGCTGACGACGGCGGTCGCCGAGGCACGGGCCGGGCTGGCGGAGGGCGGCATCCCCATCGGCGCCGCGCTGTGCGACGCCGACGGCACCGTCCTCGGACGCGGCCGCAACCGGCGCGTCCAGGACGGCGACCCGTCCGCGCACGCGGAGATCACCGCCTTCCGCGCCGCGGGCCGCCGGCGCGACTACCGCGGTACGACGATGGTCACCACCCTCGCCCCGTGCTGGCTCTGCTGCGGCCTGATCCGCCAGTTCGGCATCTCGCACGTCCTGATCGGCGAGGCGCGCACCTTCCACGGCGGGCACGAGTGGCTGGCGCAGAGCGGCATACGGATCGTGCTGCTGGACGACGCGGGATGCCGGACCCTGTTGCGCGAGTTCATCGCGGCCCGGCCCGCGTTGTGGAACGAGGACATCGGCCATGAGTGAGCCCCCGGGCCCCGCGCCCACCCCGTCCGGCTCTCCCGCCTCCCCTGCCCCTCCCGCCTCTCCCGTCCCCACCATCGACCTCACCCGCTGGCGGACCGGCGACGCCGACACCCGCCGCGGCATCGCCGAGGCCGTCGACGCCGGGCTGCGCGCCGCCGGCTTCCTCCTCGTCACCGGCCACGGCATCGGCCAGGACCTGCGCGACCGGGTCCGTAGCACCGCCCGTACGTTCTTCGCGCTGCCCGCCGCGGCGAAGCAGCCGTACGCCACCGAGGTCGGCGGCCGCGGCTGGCTCGGCCCCGGCGCCGAGGCCAACGGCGCCGCCGAAGGCACCGCGACCCCGCCGGACCTGAAGGAGTCGCTGTCCTTCGCCTCCGAGGAGCCGACCGGCGTCCCGGCCGTCGACGCCGAGTGGTTCCTGCCCAACATCTGGCCCCACCAGGTCCCCGCGCTCCGCACCGACGTCCAGGACCTGCTGACCGCCCTGCGCGCCCTCTCCGACCTCCTCCTCGAACTCCTCGCCGCGGCACTCGGCGCCGCGCCCGACCGCTTCACCCGGCACACCGCCCACCCCACCTGGGGCTTCAACATCAATTGGTATCCGGGCACGGAGACGGTGGGCGAGGCGCTGCCCGGCCAGTTCCGCATCGGTCCGCACACCGACTTCGGCACGGTCACCGTCCTGGACCGGCAGTACGGCAAGGGCGGCCTCCAGATCTGGACCGACCCGGCGTACGGCGGCACCGGCTGGCAGGACGCCCCGTACGTACCGGGCTCCCTCACCGTCAACATCGGCGACCTGATGACCCACTGGACCGAAGGCCGCTGGCGCTCCGGCCGCCACCGCGTCCTGCCGCCACCGCCCGACATCCCCTCCGAAGAGCTGATGTCGCTGGTCTACTTCTACGAGTGCGACCCCGGCACCCGCATCGGCTCCCTGGCCGACTCCCACACGTATCTGCGCGGGCAGCTCGCCGCCATCAACGCGCAGGGCGCCTCCTGACGCCCGGGCCGCCGCCTAAATCAGTGGCCCACCGCACCACCGCTCGCACAGACTGACCGCCCATGAACAGCGAAGACACCGACCCGATCCGATCCACCACCCACCCCGAACCGCTCCGCCGCATCCGGGCCGCCCACACCGGCACGACCATCACCGTCTACCAGGCGTACGGCCCGTCCCTCGGCCTGCCCGCCGCCCGCGACGGCCGCTTCCCGCCTGCCTGGAAGCGGGAGCGGATGACGTGGATCAAGCCGTCGTTCCGGTGGATGATGTACCGCTGCGGCTGGGCCGCCAAGCCCGGCCAGGAGCGCGTCCTCGCCATCGAGATCGAGCGGACGGGCTTCGACTGGGCGCTGCGCAACGCCTGCCTGTCCCACTACGACTCCGCCGTCCACACCGGCCGCGACGCCTGGAAGCGGCAGCTGCGCGACTCCCCCGCCCGCGTCCAGTGGGACCCCGAACGCGATCTGCACCTCAGGCCCCTGCCCCACCGCTCGCTCCAGCTCGGCCTGGCCGGCGAGGCCTCCCGCCGCTACGCCGACGAGTGGACCGTCGCCATCCGCGACGTGACCCCGCTCGCCCACCAGATCCACGCCCTGGTCGCCCGCGGCGACCTGACCGCCGCCGCCGGTCTGCTCCCGGAGGAACGCCCCTACCCGGCTCCGGCCGAGACCCCGGGCCTTCACTGCCCGGCAGCCGCGTAGTCCGCGCGCAGCTCCCGCCACCGGTCCAGGTTCCAGGTGGCCCAGTCCTTGGGGCGGCCGCCGAGGGCTTCGGTGAGGAACTCGAAGTGGTGGTGCCAGCCCGCGAGGCAGTCCAGGCGGCAGGAGGGCGATCCGGTGAACTCGTTGGTGAACCGCAGGCGGGTGCCGGACGCGCCGGGCCGCAGTTCGAAGCGGATCCGGCCGTGGATGTCGACGGTGTACTCGGCCAGCCGGGTCGGCCCCCAGCCGGTGACCTGGCCGGGAGCCACCGTCGCGGTGCCGTGTTCGTCGGTGTTCTGCCACCGGAGGGTGATCGCACCGCCCTCGCGCCGTACGAACGGCTCGGCGACCGCGAGCCAGCCCGGCAGGCCCTCCTGGGTGGCCACCGCGTCCCAGACCTCCTGCACGGGCTGCGGAAAGCCCAGCTCGTAGCGGAGGGTGTGGGTGTCGTCGGCGGAAACGGCGGTGCCGTACGGAACGGGGCTCTCAAGGCGATCCATGAGGCCACCGTCGCGTACGGCACCGGTTCTCGCAGGGGCGTACTGCGCCGACCGGGTCAGACTCCGGAGTAGGAGTGCAGCCCCGAGAAGAAGTAGTTCACGACGTAGTAGTTGAAGATGTACGTCACGAAGGCGAACAGGCCCAGGTAGGCGGCCTTGCGGCCCTTCCAGCCCGCGGTGGCGCGGGCGTGCAGGTAGGCGGCGTAGGCGACCCAGGTGACGAAGGACCAGATCTCCTTGGAGTCCCAGCCCCAGTAGCGGCCCCAGGCCTCGCCGGCCCAGACCGCGCCCGCGATGATCGTGAAGGTCCACAGGGGGAAGATCGAGGCGTTCACGCGGTAGGAGAACTTGTCCAGGCTGGCGGCCGCGGGGAGGCGCTCCATGACGGAGGTGGCGAAGGCGCCGGGCTGCTTGCCGGACGGGTCGGCCAGCTTGCTCTCGTAGCGGTCGCGGAAGAGGTAGAGCAGCGTGGAGACGGCGCCGAGGTAGAGGAAGGCGCCGGAGATGATCGCGCAGCTGACGTGGATCCACAGCCAGTACGAGTGCAGGGCCGGGACCAGCTGGGAGCTGTCGGTGTAGAGCCAGGTGACGGCCACGCCGAGGTCCAGCAGGACGGTGGCGGTCAGCAGCAGGCCGATCCAGCGGACGTTCTTCTTCAGGGCGAGGAGGACGAGGTACGCGGCCACCGCGACCATGCCGAAGGTGGTGGAGAACTCGTACATGTTGCCCCAGGGGGCACGCTGCACGGACAGGCCGCGGGTGAGGACGCCGCCGAGGTGGATCAGGAACGCGAGAGTGGTCAGCGAGATGGCGATCCGGCCGTACAGGTCGCCCTTCTCGGTGCCGCCCGCGGCGCCCGGGCCGTCCGGGACGTCCCGGCTGCCGTTCGTCGCGCGCGTGACGACCTTGGGGCGCTCCAGCACGGCCGTGCCGCCGCCCTGCTCCGACCGGGCCGCCGCCTTGGCGGGGGCGGGCACCGTGGCGGTCAGGGCCGCGGCCGTACGGCCGACCTTGCTGCGGCTGCCGAAGGCCCACTCGGCGAGGTGCGCGAGGAAGGCGAGGGTGTAGACGGCCATGGCCGAGTAGATCAGCACATTGCTGATACTGGCCAGGTTCTCGTTGGTGGCTGCGGCAGCGAGGTTCACGCGCGCGCTCCTTCGGAGGGATCAGCAGGATCGGCGGAGTCGGAGGGCTTCGCCGCGTTCTCGGGCTCGGTGGGGGTGGGGGAAGGGTCGGCGGCCTGCGGCGCGTCCGGCCCGAGGGCCGCCGCCAGGTCCGCCAGTTCCTCCGGCAGGCGGGCGGACTCGCTGCGGCCCAGGCCCGCCAGCTCGACGACGGTCACCCCGTCGGCGCCCCGGACGGCCCGTACCCACACCCGGCGGCGCTGGATGAACAGCGAGCCGGCCAGGCCGAGCAGCACGGCGACCGCGCCGATCAGCGCGAGGCCGTTGCCGGGCTGGTGGGAGACCTGGAAGGTGGCCCACTGCTTGACGCCGACGAACTTGATGCTGCCGTCGCCGCCGGGCAGCTTCATCGTCTCGCCGGGCTGCATCATCTGGGCGACGGCCCGGCCGTCCTGCTTGTACTGCTTGAGGTTCTTCTTCTCCAGCTGGTACACGCTCTGCGGCAGTCCGGAGTCCACGCCGAGGTCGCCGTGGTACGCGGTCAGCGTCAGCCGCGGATTGTCCAGCGCGGGGAACGTGGAGAACATCGAGCCCGAGCCCTTGCCGCCGTACGTCGGCACGAAGAAGCCCGAGAAGCCGAGCTGGTTGCGCCGGCCGGCCGCGGTCTGCGCGTTGGGCACCTTGACCACACCGGTGGAGGTGAAGTTCTGCATGTCCTGCGTCAGGAACGGCACCGCACCGCTGTAGACCTGCTTGCCGCGGCCGTCGGTGACCTCGACCACCGGCGCGTAGCCGTGGTTGAGCAGGAAGATCTTGGAGTCGGCGATCTCCAGCGGGTGGTTGACCTCGATCTTGCCCTGGTGTTCCGTGCCGTCCGCGCCCTGGAAGTACGAGATGTTGGCGCGGAACTCGCGCGGGGTGCCCTTCTGGGGGCCGGTGCGCTCGTAGGACGCGTCGAAGCTCTTGAGGGAGAAGCCGAACGGTTCGAGGTCGTCGCTGTCGTAGAAGGCACCGGACTTGAAGTTGTCGTACTGGGTGAGGCTGTTCGCGAAGCCGTCGCCCTCGACGACGAGCTTGCCGCCCTCGGACTTCCACAGGCTGCCGACGGCGACCGCCACCAGGATCACGATCAGTGAGATGTGGAAGACGAGGTTGCCGGCCTCGCGGAGGTAGCCCTTCTCGGCGGCGACCGCGTCACCGACCGTGTGCGCGCGGAAGCGGCGCTTCTTCATCAGCCGCTGCGCGGCGCCCAGCACCTCGTCGGGCGCCCGGTCCGTACGCCACGTCGTGTACGCGGGCAGCCGGGTCAGCCTCCGCGGGGCGCCCGGCGGGCGGCTGCGCAGCTGGCCGACGAACTGCCACGTGCGCGGCACGATGCAGCCGATCAGCGAGATGAACAGCAGCAGGTAGATCGCGGAGAACCACACCGAGCTGTAGACGTGGAAGAGGCCCAGCTTGTCGTAGACCGGCGCCAGCGTCGTGTGGTCGGCCCGGAACTGTTCGACCTTGGTCGGGTCGATGCCGGTCTGCGGGACCAGCGAGCCGGGGATGGCGCCCAGCGAGAGCAGGAACAGCAGGATCAGCGCGACCCGCATCGAGGTCAGCTGCCGCCAGAACCACCGGGCCCAGCCGATCGGCCCGAGGGACGGGAAGGAGACCTCCTCCTCGGGCGCGGTGGACAGCTGCGAGCCCGCGGCGCCGACATCGGCGTCGTCGGCGTCGCGGGCGGCGTCGGTCTTGGTGGACATCAATCAGATCCCTGGGGTGAAGCTGCTGGACCAGCGCTGCAGGCCGGACATCAGGTCGGCCCACGCTCCGGTGAGGAGCAGGACGCCGAGCACGACCATCATGCCGCCGCCGAGCCGCATCACCCACACGTAGTGGCGCTTGACCCAGCCGAAGGCGCCCAGCACCTTGCGGAAGGCCAGTGCGACGGCGATGAAGGGCAGGCCCAGTCCCAGACAGTAGGCCACGGTCAGCAGCGCGCCGCGCCCGGCACTGGCCTGGTCGATGGCGAGCGAGCTGACGGCGGTGAGGGTCGGGCCCAGGCACGGCGTCCAGCCGACGCCGAAGAGCACGCCCAGCACCGGGGCGCCGGCCAGCCCCATGGCGGGCTTCCGGTGGAAGCGCAGCTCGCGCTGGCCGAAGTTCTTCAGGACGCCGGCGAAGGCCAGGCCGAGCAGGATCAGCAGGACGCCGAGGATCTTGTTGATCAGATCCTGCTGTTCCTGGAGCTTGCTGCCGAAGTAGCCGAAGAGCGCGCCGGTGGAGACGAAGACGGCGGTGAAGCCGAGGACGAAGAGGGAGGCGCCGGCGAGCATCCGGCCGCGCTTGGCGTCGGCGAGGTCCGTGCCGGTCACGCCGGTGACGTAGGACATGTAGCCGGGTACGAGCGGCAGCACGCACGGCGAGAAGAAGGAGACCAGTCCGCCGAGGAGGGCGACGGGCACGGCGAGCAGCAGCGCGCCCGAGGTGATGGTGGAGGCGGGTCCGGTGGCGGCGGCGAGCGTGATCACGTGATCACTTCTCGTCGATCAGCGGCTGCACCATCTTGCGCAGCTCGTCCTCGCCGAGCGGCCCGATGGACCGCGCGGCGATCTTGCCTTCACGGTCGACCGCGATGGTGGAGGGGATCGCCTGCGGGTTGAGGCTGCCCTTGGGGAAGCGCAGCATCAGCTTGCCGGTCGGGTCGAACAGGCTCGGGTACGGCACCTTGTGCTGGTCCTCGAAGCTGATCGCCTGCGACTCCCGGGAGTCGCGGGTGTTGATGCCGACGAACTGGACGCCCTTGGCCTTGGTCTCGTTCGCGACCTTGGCGAAGTTGGGGGCCTCGGCGATGCAGGGGGCGCACCACGATCCCCAGACGTTGAGGACCACGACCTTGCCCTTGTAGTCCGCGACGTCCAGCTTCTCGCCGCGGGTGGTCTTGCCGGTGAGGTCGGGGACGGGCTTGCGGTCCTGCTTCGCGACCCGCTCGACTCCGTCCTTGCCCTCGACGAACTTGGTCTGTTCGGAACCGCCGGAGGTGCCCTCGCCGCAGGCGCTCAGCGTCAGCGCGGCGAGCGCGGCTCCCGCGGCGAACAGCGCGGTGCGGCGATGACTGGCGAGTCGTCGGGGGACGCGGCAGGCACTCATGTGAAAAGTTTCGCATGGGGCGGTTACGGATCTTCCGCACCCCCCTCGCCGGGGCCCTGCCGATCGTGTCGGGGCACGTCAGGGGGCCTGCGGGCGGAAACGGTACGGCCGGGGCGCGCGGCCCCGGCCGGTACCGCGGCGTCTCAGGCGCCCGCGAGGAACGTCTTCCAGCCGCCGGCCGGCTTCCGGCCTACCGGCAGGCCCTGGAGCTTGGCCACGACCTTGGGGTCCTGCGCGTCGAGCCAGTCGGTGAACTGCCGGAACGAGACCAGGCGCACATCCTTGCGCTTCTCGTCGGCGATGTGCTTGAGCGCTTCCTCGACGGCGTCCATGTAGATCCCGCCGTTCCACTGCTCGAAGTGGTTGCCGACGAACAGGGGCGCGCGGTTGGTCTCGTAGGCCCGCTCGAAGCCCTTGATGTAGGCGCCGGCGGCCTCCTTGCGCCAGCCCGGGTAATTGGCCGGCGGGCCCTTGGTGGAGTTCTTCGACTGGTTCGCGAGGATGTTGTAGTCCATGGAGAGGACCTCGAACCGGTGGCCGGGGAAAGGTATCTGCTGGAGCGGGAAGTCCCACAGCCCCATCTTCTTCTTGGGCCACATCTGCAGGCCGCCCGGCGAGCTGGCGTCGTAGCGCCAGCCCAGCTTCTTGGCGGTCGGCAGCAGGTTGTCCTGGCCGAGCAGGCACGGCGTACGGCTGCCGACCAGTTCCTTCTCGTAGTCGAACGGCAGCGGCTCCAGGTCGGTGAAGCCGGTGTTCGTACGCCACTTCTTGACGAAGTCCTTGGCCTGGTCGATTTCGGACTGCCACTGGGCGGGGGTCCAGTGCTTGACCGAGGTACGGGCCTCGCCGCAGAAGTGCCCGTTGAAGTGGGTGCCGATCTCGTGGCCCTCCAGCCACGCCTCCCGGACGTTCTGCAAGGTGGCCTTGATGTGCTCGTCGGTGAGGTAGTCGACCTCGGTGGCGCCGACCTTGTTGTTCGGCGGGTGGTAGAGGTGCTTCTTCGACTCGGGCAGCAGGTACAGCCCGGAGAGGAAGAAGGTCATGCCCGCGTTGTGGTCCTTGGCCAGCTTGCGGAAGCGCGGGAAGAGGCCGTTGCCGACCTCGCCCGCGCCGTCCCACGAGAAGATCACGAATTGCGGCGGGGTCTCGCCGGGCTCCAGGCGGCGCGGCTTCTCCGGCTGGTGGGGCTGCGGGCCCGCGTCGGCCGTCGAGCCGTCGCCGATCGGCTTGGCCTTGGCCTGCACGTCGTTCTTGGCGTTGCCGGTCCCGGAGCCCGAGTCGGAGGAGCAGCCCGCGACGCCGAGCGCCGCGGCCGCACCCACTCCCATGCCCAGCACGTTCCGCCGACTGATCGCGCGCATACCGTCGTCCCCATCCGTACTCGTCTTACTCAATGTCCGAATAAACGGACATGCAGTAAGAGGTTTTGTCGAACACGGAGGTTCCGGGCTATTGGCGCGAATTTATTATTTTGCTTGTAGATGACCTCACGTCACACCGGCCTCTCGCGTCCCTCACACCACAAGATGCAAAAGGCCGGTCCGACGTCACGCCCCGAAGGCTTTGGATTTACCCGCCTGCGGCTTGGCACCCGCCCGCAGGTGCACCGGCACCAGATCGAGCGCCGGTTCGCTGTAACCCACCGAAATGATCTTGTCGCCGCGGAAGGTGAACGAGGTCAGCGAGGCGAGCGTGCACTGCCGCTTGCGCGGGTCGTGCCACAGCCGCCGCCGCTCGGCGAAGCTGCGCACGATCCAGATCGGCAGCTGATGGCTGACCGCCACCGCCTCGTGCCCGCGGGCCGCGTCGCGCGCCGCGCCCAGCGCCCCCATCATCCGTACGACCTGCTCCAGGTACGGCTCGCCCCACGACGGGCGGAACGGGTTGGTCAGGTACTTCCAGTTGCCGGGCTTCTTCAGCGCGCCGTCACCGACCCCGAAGGTCTTGCCCTCGAAGACGTTGGCCGCCTCTATCAGCCGCTCGTCGGTGGCCAGATCCAGTCCGTGCGCCTTGGCGACCGGCGCCGCGGTCTCCTGCGCCCGCTCCAGCGGGGACGCCACGACATGCGTGACGTCCCGGCCGGCCAGGTGCTCGGCGACCCGGTCGGCCATGGTCCGGCCCAGCTCGGAGAGGTGGTAGCCGGGCCGCCGCCCGTACAGCACGCCCTCGGGGTTGTGCACCTCGCCGTGCCGCATCAGGTGTACGACGGTGATGTCTTCGCTGCTCATGTCACCCATCTTCCGGTCCGCTCCGCCGCCCGCCGCGCTCACGCGGTCGCTTCGGCGGCGGCCCGCGCGGCCGACGGCAGGGCGGCGGCGATCCGCTCGACCGCCCGCTCGTCGTGGGCCGTCGAGACGAACCAGGACTCGAAGGCGGACGGCGGCAGGTACACGCCCTGGGAGAGCATCGAGTGGAAGAAGGCGGTGAAGCGGAACGCCTCCTGCGCCTTGGCCGAGGCGTAGTCGGTCACGTCCCGGTCGGTGAAGGCGAACGAGAACATGTTGCCCGCGACCTGGAGGCGGTGCGCGACGCCCGCCTTCGTGAAGGCGTCGGTGACCAGCGAACGCACCTGCTCCGAGACCGCGTCGACCTTCTCGTACGCCGCCTCGTCCAGCAGCTTGAGCTGCGCGACACCGGCGGCCGTGGCGACCGGGTTACCGGACAGGGTGCCCGCCTGGTAGACCGGGCCGGCCGGCGCGAGGTGGGCCATCACATCGGCGCGCCCGCCGAAGGCCGCGGCCGGGAAGCCGCCGCCCATGACCTTGCCGAAGGTCATCAGGTCGGGCCGGACGCCGTCGATGCCGTACCAGCCGGTGCGGCTGACCCGGAAGCCGGTCATGACCTCGTCGGAGATGTAGAGCGCGCCGTTCTCGGCGCAGACGTCCTTCAGGCCCTGGTTGAAGCCGGGCAGCGGCGGGACGACGCCCATGTTGCCGGCCGCCGCCTCGGTGATCACACAGGCGATCTCGCCGGGGTGCGCGGCGAAGGCGGCCCGTACGGCGTCGATGTCGTTGTACGGCAGCACGATGGTGTCACCGGCCTGGGCGCCCGTGACGCCGGGCGTGTCCGGCAGGCCGAACGTCGCGACGCCGGAGCCGGCCGCGGCCAGCAGCGCGTCCACGTGCCCGTGGTAGCAGCCGGCGAACTTCACGACCTTGGTCCGGCCGGTGAAGCCGCGGGCCAGCCGGATGGCGGACATGGTCGCCTCGGTGCCGGAGGAGACCAGCCGGACCTGCTCGACCGGCTCGATCCGGTCCACGATCTGCTCGGCCAGCTCGACCTCACCCGCGCCGGGCGTGCCGAAGGAGGTGCCGCGGGCGACGGCCTCCTGGACGGCGGCGATCACCTCGGGGTGGGAGTGTCCGAGGATCATCGGACCCCACGAGCACACGAGGTCGACGTACTCGCGTCCGTCGGCGTCGGTGAGGTAGGGACCGGTACCGGACACCATGAACCGGGGCGAACCACCCACGGCGCCGAACGCGCGCACGGGAGAGTTCACCCCGCCCGGCGTCACAACGGCCGCACGGTCGAAGAGCGTCTGCGAAACTGGGGCTTCATAGGGAAAAGGCACTGTGATCCTGACCTGCACAAACGTAGGAAGGGGCGGCGGCCGGCGGCGGCACCCGGGCTGAGGGCGGAACGGAAAACCCCCCGCTCTCGTCCAGGTGTCAGACCCTGCGGGTCTGCAAAACTGGGTCAACGTACGAGTAAGTCACGCAAGCAATGGTCTCAGAGGCGCACGGGGGCGCGCGGCCGGGCGTTTCACGCGCCGGTGACGGGGGAGGTCTCTGAGACGATGATCGGGTTGCGCGGCTGGGGCTGCGAGTGGTCGGGTGGAGATATGCATCGCGGTGGCGGACTGGGCGAGGGCACCGATGACCGGGGGCCTGAGCGCGACCAGCGGGGCCGCCACCGGCGCGAGGAGACCAAGGGCGGGGGAAACAGAGGCGGCCGCATGGGGGTGACGTACAAATACTTCGGCGCGCCGAACGGAGCCACGGCGGCGCGCGTGCCGATCTCGATGCGGCCCGAAGAGCTCGGCGGCGACGAGCTCGGCATGGGCGGCATGTTCACGAAGATCAAACCGGAGACGATGGCCGCGATGGTCCTCACCGGTATAGAAGGCATACCGCTGCACAAGGTACCCCCGCTCGAACTGGTCGTCCTCCATCCCGACTACGCCGTCGTCAAGCTCCCCATGACGGTCGTCGACCCGCTGCGCGGCGTCGGCGAGGAATCGGTGGGCGCCGCGGCCTTCATCTGGTCCACGGTCCCCGACCGCGGCGGCCCCCGCGACGCCTTCACCGTCTACCAACTGCTCCACGAATGGCAGGATTTCTCCCACCGGCTGCACGAAGCCGGACACCAGGCGTACTGCCTGGTGTGGCCGTGACCTGACCTACGGACGGCCCCGCCGGTCCGGCGCGGCCCGGCCGTCCCCCGCGCCCGCCGGGGGCGGGCCCCGGCAAGCCGCTGCCCCGGGCGCGTCCGGGGGCTCTTGTAGCGTGTGATCTCGTGGCTTTACGACCGCGGCGCCGGCCGCGCACACGGACCCTGATCCTGCGGCCGTCCGCCCCGCCCCGGGTGACCGGCGGTCACCGCACGGACGCGTACGTCGAGATCGGCTCACTGACCAAGGTGCTCACCGGCACGGCCCTGGACCGGCTGGCAGCCGGCGGAGCGCTCACGCCGGACGACCCCGTGGAACGCTGGCTCGACGCGCCCGAAGGCACCGGCATCACCCTGCGCCACCTGGCCGACCACACCTCGGGCCTGCCCAGGCTGCCGCCGCTGCGCCTGCCCCGTAAGAGCCTGTCTTTGAACCCCCGTCGTTCGCGCGAAGCGCGGGCGCCGCGGCGTTCGGTGCGTGCGATCGGTGTGCGGCGTTCCAGGTCATGTGGCGGAGCCACCTGTCCTGGGGCGCCGTGCGGCGAGCGTGCGTGCCGGGCGTCGGGGCGCAGGCGGGGGTTCAAAGACAGGCTCTTATGGACCCGTACCGCCTCTTCGACGCCGCGGCGCTGCGGTCGCTCGTGGGCCGGCTCGACCGGATCGCCACCACGGCCCCCGGCGAGACCGAGGAGTACTCCAACTTCGGTTACGCCGTTTTGGGGGCCGCGCTCGCCGCGGCCGCCGGAGAGCCGTACGAGCAGGTCGTACAGCGCCACGTACTCGGCCCGCTGGGCATCGAGGAGATGACCGCCCGGCCGCCCGCCGCACAGCGGATGGCGGGAACCGGCCCATGGGGCCGGCCGCGCGCCCCGTGGACGATGACCGGCGCCGTCCTGCCCGCCGGGGGCTACTGGGCCACGCCCGCCGCCGTCGCCGCCCTGACCCGCGGACTGCTGGTCGAGCGGGTGCTGGGGCCGCCGGCCCTGACCTGGCGCCGGAACGGCCCGCTGATCTGGCACAACGGCGGGACCCGGGACGCCGCGGTCTTCACCGGGCTGCACCGGGAGAGCGGCGAGTGGGTGGTCGTGCACTGCCTCGACGGCGGCCTGGACGAGGCCGACCGGACCGGGGTACGGCTGCTGGTGGACGACGGCCCGGCGGACGGCGGAGACGAGGGGCCGACGGACGGCGGGGGCTGACGGACGGCGGATGCGCACGGCGCGCGCCGGACGGCTGATGCGCCGTCAAGACGCCCCGCCACCCGACCGGTCGGTCACGCACGCTGTTCGCGCCACCTCCCCCGCACTACCCTGGAGGGTGCAGCCCGAGTCCCCGGCAGCGCGGAAGCCCGTCCGCCCCGAGGAGGCGCGTGCTGATGGCAGACCCCGGAACCTCCCTCGATCTCCCGCGCGTCGGCGCGGTGGGCTCGCGGGTGCCCCCGACCCGTCACCACGCCCGGTACGCACCGGACCGCACGTCCGCTCCGGCCGGACCACCGGGTCCCGCCGCGGACGAAGCGCCGTCGGTGCCGGTGACCGACACCGACTTCGCGGTCCTCATCGTGCGCGGCAGGGTGGACCTGGCGACCCTGCCCACCCTGCGCGAACGCCTGCGGCGGCTGCCCCGCGACCACGGCAGCCTGCTGATCGTCGACCTGTCCGAGGTCACCGACTGCTGCGCGCTGGCCCTCGGACCGCTCGTCGCCGCGGCCAGGCGGGCCCGCTCCCACGGCGGTGTCCTGCGACTCGTCCGGCCCAGTCCCGCCGTCCTCACGGCGCTGCAGGCCAGTGGGCTGAACCGGCTGCTGCCGGTCTTCCCCGGCCTGGAGACCGCGACCGGGACCGCAGCCGCCGGCCCGCCCGGTCCACCGGCCGGGGCGGCGGCGTAAACAGGGAGCGTTCCGGGCGGCGCGCTTCCATCACCGCACACTCTGTGGGAGGTGCGCAGTGTTCGCGCTCCTGCTCGTCTCGTTCGCACTCACGGTCATCGCCGGATTCACCAATCCGGTGTGGTGGCTGGCTTCCGCCGTCCTGCTCTACCTCGCCGTGCGCCACCGCCAGGGCTACCTGGGCTACGACGCGGAGTACCGCGCCTACCGGGAGCGCCGGATCCGCCAGGACCGGTACGACCGGCGGTACCGCGCGGAGCGGGGTGGCGGCGCGGCGAAGGGCAAGTAGCCCGCGGGCGGCCCGGACGGGCCGACGGCGGGCGGACGGTCACCAGGCGGGCCTGGCCGAAACCCCGCCGTCCACCACCAGGTCGTGGCCGGTCACCCAGGCGGCCATCGGTGAGGCGAGGAAGACGCACGCGTCACCGATGTCCTCGGGGCGGCCGAGCCGGCCGGCCGGAGCCGCCCGCCGGTAGCGGGTGACGCCGTCCGGCCAGGCCGCTTCCAGGCCCTCGCGGTCGACCAGGCCCGGCGAGACGCTGTTGACGCGGATGCCGTCGGGTCCGTACTCCAGCGCGGCCGAGCGGGCGTGCATCGCGACGGCCGCCTTGGACGCGCAGTAGTGGGCGTGGCCCGCCGCGGGCTGGTGCGCCTGGATGGACGCGATGTGGGTGACCGAACCGCCGCCGTCCCGCATCACCGCGGCCGCGGCCTGGGTGCAGGCGAAGACGCTCAGCACGTTGGTGTCGTTGACCGCGCGCCAGTCGGCGACGGTCATGGCCGCCAGGTCCTGGTCGGGCTGCACGCCCGCGTTGTTCACCAGGGCGGTGAGCCCGCCGCGCCACTCCGCCGCCGTGCGCACCAGGCGGTGGCACTCCTCCTCGGCGGACAGGTCGGCCTGTACGGCGAGCGCGCTGCCGCCCTGTGCCCCGATACGGGCGACGAGCGCGTCGGCGGCCGCGGCGTTCGAACGGTAGTGGGCGACGACCGCGGCGCCCGCCGCGGCGAAGCGCAGCGCGATGCCGGTGCCGAGGCAGCCGCCCGCGCCGGTCACCAGGGCCACCTGGCCCGCCAGGGACGGCAGCTCCGGGCAGCCCGCGGGGGCGGTCACGGGCGGCACAGCGCGGTGATCCGCGCCGCCTCCCCGGGGTGACGCGCGGCCAGTTCGGCGGCGTCCCCGTGCTCGTACCCGCCGAAGGTGAAGCCCGGCGCCATGGTGCAGCCGAACAGCGACCAGGCGCCGCCCCTGGCGACCTCGGCGGCCATCCACGTGCCGGCCGGCACCGTGAACTGGAGGTGCTGGCCACCCAGGACGTCCGGGCCGAGGACGACCGTACGGGCGTCACCGGACGGGTCCAGCAGGTACAGCGAGAGCGGGTCGCCGAGGTAGAAGTGCCAGACCTCGTCGGCGGGCAGGCGGTGCAGCGCGCAGCGGTCACCGGGCTCGGAGGTGAGCAACACGATGATCGCGGTGCCCTCCGGCCGCCCGTCGGGGCGCTCGGGGCCCGCCCAGGTCT
Organism: Streptomyces sp. NPDC033221; assembly: GCF_055577005.1. Classification (NCBI taxonomy): domain Bacteria; kingdom Bacillati; phylum Actinomycetota; class Actinomycetes; order Kitasatosporales; family Streptomycetaceae; genus Streptomyces; species Streptomyces sp. NPDC033221. Next base: position 372,843 of record NZ_JBVIQN010000004.1, read on the forward strand.
GCCGGTAGCGCCCGCCCTCCCTGGGCAGCGGCTCCAGTCCGTAGAGCTCGACGATTTCCTGGGGCGACGGTGACACGGACGGCTGCCGGGCCATGCGTCTCCTTCCCGGTCCACTGCGGGTACGGCGGCACGTACGACTGGTACGGGCACCACCGTAGAACGGCGGTGCCGCGACGTCCGGGGATCACCGAAGTCGGGCGCGTTCGGGACGGACCGGGGCGGGCGCCCGGCCGGAGTCGCACCGGCTCTACGGATGCTCGGAGGTGAGGTAGTGCTGGATGGTCGGCGCCAGCCAGCTGACGATCTCCTCGCGGCCGAGGTCGACGGCGGGCGGCAGCAGCAGGACGTACCGCAGCATGCCCATGCCCACGAGCTGGGAGCCGACCAGCGCCGCGCGGGACGCGTCCTCGTCCGGAACCGCGCACACCGCAGCGAGCGCCGGTCTGATCTGTTCGACGAAGACGCCGCGCAGCCGGTCGGCGCCCGCTTCGTTGGTGACGGCGACGCGCACCATCGCGGTCAGCGCCTCGTCGCGCTCCCAGCGGTCCAGGAAGTGCCGTACGAGCAGGGATCCGAGCTGCTCGCGCGGCACGGACGTCAGGTCGGGCAGCTTCAGGTCGATCTCGGAGGCCGCCGCGAACAGGCCCGCCTTGTTGCCGTAGTAGCGCATGACCATCGACGGGTCGATGCCCGCGTCCCGGGCGACGGCCCGGATGGTGGCGCGTTCGTAGCCGTCGGCGGCGAAGCGCTCACGGGCGGCTTCGAGGATCGCGGCACGGGTGGCGTCGGAGCGGCGGGGGCGGTCCGGTGCGGCGTCCGGCGCGAGGGGGGAGGAATGGGTCTCAGCCATGCCAACGACTGTAGGCCAACAACTGTTGACTGGCCAGCACACCGGCCCTATCGTTGCCAACAAGCGTTGACCAACAACCGTTGGCAAACACTCGTTGGCATTGGAGGCGGCCATGTACCGCGATCCCGGCACCACCGACGACCCGAACCCCGCGGCCACCGCGCATCCCGCAGACACCGCGCACCCCGGCGAGACCGCCGACGTCCTCGTGGTCGGCGCCGGCCCCACCGGACTGCTGCTCGCCGGGGACCTCGCCGCCGCCGGCCTGCGCGTCACCCTGCTGGAGCGCCGTGCCCCCGGCCTCAGCAACCTGACCCGCGCGATGGCCGTGCACGCCCGCAGCCTCGAACAGCTCGACGCGCGCGGCCTCGCCGACGAACTGGTGGCGGGCGGCCACACGCTGCGGAGCATGCGGCTCTTCGGCGGCCTCGTCCTGAAGCCGACCCGGCTGCCCTCCCGCTTCCCGTTCGTGCTGATCACTCCGCAGTACGAGGTCGAGCGGCTGCTGGAGCGGCGCGCGCAGCAGGCCGGTGTCACCTTCCGGTACGGGGCCCGGGTGACCGGCCTGGACCAGGACGCCCACGGCGTCCAGGCCCGCGTACAGGAGGACGACGGGACGGCCACGACGTACCGCGCGTCCTACCTGGTCGGCTCGGACGGCGTGCGCAGCACCGTCCGCAAGGCACTCGGCCTGCCCTTCCCCGGCCGCGCCGTGGTCAGCTCCGTCGTCCTCGCCGACGTACGGCTCGACGAGCAGCCCGACCTCCCGATGGTCGGCAACGCCAGCGGCGACGCCATCGCGGTCGTCGCCAACTTCGGTGACGGCTGGTACCGCGTCGTCGGCTGGGACCGCCGCCGCCAGATCCCCGAGGACACCCCCGTCGGCCCCGACGAGGTCCGCAGCTACCTGCGCCTCGCCCTCGGCACCGACTACGGGATGGGCGAGGTGCGCTGGACCTCCCGCTTCCACAGCGACGAGCGCCAGGTGCCCCGCTACCGCGTCGGCCGCGCCTTCCTCGCGGGCGACGCCGCGCACGTCCACTCCCCGGCCGGCGGCCAGGGCATGAACACCGGGCTCCAGGACGCCGCCAACCTCGGCTGGAAGCTGGCCGCCGTACTGCGCGGCGACGCACCCGACAGCCTGCTGGACAGTTACCACGCCGAGCGCCACCCGGTGGGGAAGATGGTGCTGAGCAGCAGTGGCACGCTCATCCGGGCGGCCCAGCTGCGCAGCGCGCCGGCGCGGGCGCTGCGCGCTTCGGTCGCCGGGCTGATGAACGTGGTGCCGCCCCTGACGGACCGGGCACTGGCGATGATCAGCGGGGTGGGCATCTCCTACCCGGCCGAGCGCGGCGCCCACCCGCTCACGGGCAAGCGGGCCCCCGACTTCCGGCTGGCGGGCGGCACCCGGCTGTACGAGGCGCTGCGGGAGGGGGCGTTCGTGCTCGTCGCGCCGGAGGACGACGTCGTGCCCGACTCGGCCGACCGCTTCGTCCGCGCCTCGTGGGTCAGCGACCGGCGCACCGCGCTTCTCGTGCGCCCCGACGGCTATATCGCCTGGGCCACCGACGAGACCGTCCCGGCCGCGCGCGCCGCGTCGCTGCGCGGCGCCCTGGACCACTGGACCGGCTCGGGCCGGGTCTCCATGGTCCGCGCCGCGGCCTGAGCCCGACCGGCGCCCCGGCCCGAGCTTGACCAGCGCCGCGACCTGCCCCTGACCGGCATCCCGGCCCGAACCCGACCAGCGTCCCGGCCTGGATCCAACGGCACGCCGCCCCGCACCCGGTGCGGCCCACGTGGACCCGCCCCCCGGCCATGAACGGGGGACGGGTCCACGTCGCCCTGTACACCCGGCCGTCCCCGGGCCGGGCGGACGGACGCTCGCCGGGCCTGGCGGCCGAACCGGATCCCGCAGCTGCCCGGTTTCCGCCGCCCGCCACCGAAGTCCGTGCGGTCGCGCGCGATGGAAGGTGGAACCGGTCCCCGAAAACGCGGGGCGGGCCGGGCGCGTCCACGCACCCGGATACACCGCGGGGAATTCGAGGTGGTCACCAGTTATCCACCGATCAACGGAAAGCCGCGGTTCACCGCTCTGTCCGCCGTCCGCCGATCAGTGTCGTACCCCCCGGTAAACAGGGAATCTAGGGACACCCCAGCCGCCTGACAAGGGGCCCGGCCAGCGGATGTGACGCACCGTACGGTTTTTGGCCAGTGGTTCGCCCTTCACTCAGCGGTCGCCGCCGGAGCATTTCCCTTTCCCGTCAATCCCCGCTTCCGGACGCCCGCCCCCGGCCACCTCCGGCGCTCCGCGGCCGCGCCCGGCGCGCACGCCACCGCCCCCCTCCCCACAGCCGATACCGCCCCCTTCCCCTCAGTCGATGATGTGCCGCACATACGCCCGCGGGTCGGCGAGATAGCGGCGCCAATGGTCGACGAGGGCCAGCTCGTCCCACTCCACCGAGCGCATGCCGTGCTCACCGACCTCGACTATCTCCGCGCCGGGCAGGGCCGTGAGCAGCGGTGAGTGCGTGGCACAGACGACCTGGGCGCCGCTGCGGCCCAAGTCGTGCAGCACCCCGAGCAGTTCGAGGCAGGAGGAGAACGACAGCGCGGCCTCGGGCTCGTCCAGCACATACAGCCCCGGCTGCCGGAACTTCTCCCGGAACGCCATCAGGAACCCCTCGCCGTGGCTCATCTCCTCCGGCGCCCCCGACAGCCGCTCACGGCCGAGCGCGTCCCACGCGGTCTCGGCACGCAGGAAGAAGCCGTGCCTGCGGGTGCGCGGCCCGCGGACCATCCGGCGGCCCGCCATCGTCGCGTCGAAGCGGATCGCCAGGCCCAGCTCGGACGGCACGCGTGAACTGGCGTACTTGTAACCGGCCGAGCCGCCGTACGAGTCGAGCCCGAAGCCCTCCGCCAGGGCTTCGGCCAGGGTGGACTTGCCGGAGCCGTTCTCCCCCACGAGAAAGGTGACCGGCGCGCTGAATTTCAGCCCGTCCGCGACCAACCGCCGCACGCAGGGAACCGTCCAGGGCCAGCTGTCCCCGCTCTCCGCCCTCGTTTTCTCGGAGAGATGCACGTACGCGCGTTCGATGAGCATGTCTCGAAGCTCTCACACGCCACTGACAACCGCCCCGCACACCGCCCGCCCGCGCGCCCCCATGACCGCCCCACGCCCCCACCCGCCTCACCGCCACACCCCGCCCCCACCCCTCCTCCTCCCTACGCTGGCCCCATGCTGATCTCCCGCTCCATCGCCCTCTTCGTCCTCGCCGCCCTCTTCGAGATCGGCGGCGCCTGGCTCGTCTGGCAGGGCGTACGCGAGCACCGCGGGTGGATCTGGATCGGCGCGGGCGTGCTCGCCCTCGGCGCGTACGGCTTCGTCGCCACCCTCCAGCCGGACGCCGACTTCGGCCGCATCCTCGCCGCATACGGCGGGGTCTTCGTCGCGGGCTCGCTGGCCTGGGGCATGGTCGCGGACGGGTACCGCCCGGACCGCTGGGACGTGGCCGGCGCGCTGATCTGCCTGGCCGGCATGGCTGTGATCATGTACGCGCCCAGGGGCCGCTGACCCGCGCATATCCTGCGTAGGCACCACGACCACGCCCGCAGCGCCCGAGGAGCCACCGCATGACCGCCGTACCCGACGCGCCCGCCGCCCGCACCCGTACCGCCGTCGTCACCGGAGCCAGCAGCGGCATCGGCGCCGCCACCGCCCGCCGGCTGGCCGCCGAGGGCTACCGCGTCGTCCTCGCCGCCCGCCGCAAGGACCGCATCGAGGCGCTGGCCGCCGAACTGCCCGACGCCGAGGCCCACCAGCTCGACGTCACCGACCGCACCGCGGTGGACGCCTTCGCCGCCCACCTCCGGGAGCAGCACGCCTCGGTGGACGTCCTGGTCAACAACGCCGGCGGCGCCCTGGGCGCCGACCCCGTCGCCACCGGCGACCCGGCCGACTGGCGCACCATGTACGAGGTCAACGTCCTCGGCGTACTCAACGTCACCCAGGCCCTGCTCCCGTCCCTGACCGCCTCCGGGGACGGCACGGTCGTGGTCGTCTCCTCGACCGCCGGCCACGGCACCTACGAGGGCGGCGGCGGCTATGTCGCCGCCAAGCACGGCGCGCACGTCATCGCCGAGACGCTCCGGCTGGAGCTGTGCGGCGAGCCCGTCCGCGTCATCGAGATCGCCCCCGGCATGGTCAAGACCGACGAGTTCGCCACCACCCGCTTCCGCGGCGACACCGCCAAGGCCGCCAAGGTCTACCAGGGCGTGGCCGAGCCGCTGACCGCCGACGACGTCGCCGACACCATCGGCTGGGCCGTCACCCGCCCCGCCCACGTCAACGTCGACCTCCTCGTCGTCCGCCCCCGCGCCCAGGCCTCCAACTCCAAGGTGCACCGCGCTTCCTGAAGCACCCACCCGGCACGCGAAGGCCGCCCCGCGGCGCCACCGGAAAAACCGCTGGCGCCGCGGCGGCCCCCGCCCGTACCGTCTCCAGGGTCGGCGCATCTGCGCGCCGTCGCACGTGCACGACCTCGCACGTGTCCCCACTCTCGGGCCCCGGCGCCCTGGAAAGCAGTGTCTATGCCCCGGCCGGCGCTGAGCGCGCCTCACCACCGCGCGGACGAACCCCGCCGCTGACCTTCACCGTCTGACGGCCGCCGTCCGCCGCACCGGCCCGGCCGCACCCGCCTTCGCGCGGTGCCGCCCGTTGCCCGTACGACCGAGGCCGCTCGGCCCGCTCCCGCTGCCATGACCCATGTTTTCCGGCAAGGAGTCCCCGAGTGCTGTCCAACAGCTCCAAGAACCCGCACCGCCCGAACCCGCTCCCGCGCACCGACACCTTCACCTGCGTCCGGTGCGGGCTGACCGTCACCACCCTCGATCCGGACGGCAACCGCCGCAACCACTGCCCCAGTTGCCTGCACTCCCGGCACGTACGGGACGCGGTCGAGGGCGGCCCGTCCACCTGCGGCTCCCGTATGTCGCCCATCGCGATCGCGGTGCTGCGCACCGACGACTGGATGGTCATCCACCGGTGCACCCGCTGCGACGAGCTGACGTCCAACCCGGTCTCCCCGGACGACAACCAGCTGATCCTGATGCGGATGGCGGTCCGGCCACTGGCCCAGCCGCCGTTCCCGCTCGAAGCGTTCGGCGACCTGTGAGCGGGGAGTGACGGAGCCATGCCACGACGCCGTACTCCCCGACAGCAGCGCCGCACCCAGCGGCCCAAGGACGTCCTCCACGGGCCGGGCGGCGCCTCCGGCGACACCTTCCGCTGCGTCGAGTGCCGCCTGGAGGTCCCGCTGACCGCACCGGGCACCGCCCACCGCAACCACTGCCCGCACTGCCTGGCCAGCCGCCACGTCGACCGCAGGATCCCGGGCGACCGGTCCGCGGACTGCGGCGGCCGGATGCGGGCCCTGTGCCTGACCACCCGGCAGGACGGGGAATGGCTGCTGATCCACCAGTGCCTGGCCTGCGGCGCACTGAGCACCAACCGCACCGCGGGCGACGACAACGCCCTGGCACTGGTGATCCTGGCGGTCCGCCCGCTGGCCGACACCCGGATGCCCGTACGGGCGCTGATCAGCCTGTGACACCCCGAGGACACGAAGCGGCCACCTCATGACACGCCGGTGCCGGGCCCTGACGCCGCGGGGCCCGGCACCGGCCGGTCCCGGCGGTTGTCTTTCCTGGCGCCTCTGTTGTGCTCGGTGCCACTAAGCCAGCAATGGTGCTCAGTAATAACTGCTCATCTCTGCGGGAAGGTCGATCAGCGGACGGCGCTGTGACCCGCCCGAGGCGCTTCCACACCACGTCGAGCGCTTTCCAGGATGTCCTGGTTCCGGACGCACATCTGCTGGGCTCGCGTGCGCATCTCCTTCGCCCGCTTCCTCATCGCCCAGGACCGCGCGACAGTCGCCCGACTGTCCTGGAGAATCCGGCAGTCCCACCACCAGACAGGAGCCGGGCCGCACCACCCCGGAGTACGTGCGGCGCCGGAACTCAGCCCTTCACACACACCACCTGCTTGAGCTTGGCCACGACCTCCACCAGGTCCCGCTGCTGGTCGATGACCTTCTCGATCGGCTTGTACGCGCCCGGGATCTCGTCCACGACGCCGGAGTCCTTACGGCACTCCACACCCCGCGTCTGCTCCTCCAGGTCCCGCGTCGAGAAACGCTTCTTCGCGGCGTTGCGGCTCATCTTCCGGCCCGCGCCGTGCGAGGCGGAATTGAAGGACGCCGGGTTCCCCAGCCCCTTGACGATGTACGAACCGGTGCCCATCGAACCGGGAATGATCCCGTAATCACCGCTCCCGGCCCGGATCGCGCCCTTGCGCGTCACGAGCAGGTCCATCCCGTCGTACCGCTCCTCCGCCACATAGTTGTGGTGGCAGGAGATCACCGGCTCGAACGTCGGCTTGGCCTTCTTGAACTCCTTGCGTACCACGTCCTGGAAGAGGGCCATCATGATCGCGCGGTTGTGCTTGGCGTACTCCTGCGCCCAGAAGAGGTCGTTGCGGTAGGCCGCCATCTGCGGGGTGTCCGCGATGAAGACGGCGAGGTCGCGGTCGACCAGGCCCTGGTTGTGCGGCAGCTTCTGCGCCTGGCCGATGTGGAAGTCGGCCAGTTCCTTGCCGATGTTGCGGGAGCCGGAGTGCAGCATCAGCCACACCGCGCCGGACTCGTCGAGGCAGAACTCGATGAAGTGGTTGCCGCCGCCGAGCGAACCCATCTGCTTCACGGCCCGGTCCTGCCGGAACCTGACCGCTTCGGCGACCCCGTCGAAGCGGCCCCAGAAGTCGTCCCAGCCACTCGTCGCCAGGCCGTGCAGGCGGCCCGGGTGCACCGGGTCGTCGTGCATGGCCCGGCCGACCGGGATGGCCTCCTCGATCTTGGAGCGGAGGCGGGAGAGGTCGCCGGGCAGATCGTTCGCGGTGAGCGAGGTCTGCACGGCGCTCATACCGCACCCGATGTCGACACCGACGGCCGCCGGACAGACCGCCCCGTGCATGGCGATCACCGAGCCGACCGTCGCGCCCTTGCCGTAATGCACGTCCGGCATCACGGCCAGGCCCTTGATCCATGGCAGGGTGGCCACGTTGTGCAGCTGCTGCATGGCAGCACCCTCGACCGTGGACGGATCCGCCCACATCCGGATCGGAACCTTCGCCCCGGGCACTTCGGTGTACGACATAGCTTCCTCATTCCCCCGAAAATCAGCAAATAGCAAAAGCCGGACAAGAAGCCTGATCAAGGACAGGGAACCGGCGTACGCAGCAGAACGTGCGGTAGACATTGTGTCCATCTGCCGTCTTGCCACGGCAACCAGATTTCCTACGGAAGGAGCCGGGTACGGTGCAGCGAAGGTCGTTCGTACCGGGTACCGCACTGGCGACCGTGGCAGCACTGGCCGCCACGCTCAGCGCCTGCAGCGGCGGCTCCGGAACCGGCAGCGGTGCCGCCGACACCAAGAGCGGCGACGCGGCCGCCGCGTCGCAGTCCGCCGAGCCCGGCAAATACAAGACGCTCCCCGAGCCGTGCAGCCTGCCCGCCAAGGGCACCCTGCGCAAGCTGCTGCCGCCCGGCGGCACGGAGAGCCCGCAGGACGCCGAGAAGATCTACGCGGGCACCGCGGACATCACCTACGACACGGACCGCAGGGTCGGCTGCCGCTGGAAGCGCGAGGCACCCGACGGCACCCGCCACCTCACCCTCGACTTCGAGCGGGTCGTCTCCTACGACCCCGCGGTCAGCGATGACGACAAGGCGCAGACCGTCTACGGGAAGAAGGAACTGGCCGCCGACCTGCCGTCCGGCAGCAGCGCGGCGCCGACGCCCACCCCCACGCCTTCCGGCGACAAGGACAAGAAGCCCGGCGAGGACACCGGGGGAGACCAGGAGGCCGGCAAGGGCACCGCCGGCGGCAAGGCATCCCCCGTCCCCTCCTCCCCTTCCTCCCCCGCCACACCCACCACCCCGCCGGGCGGCGGCGCGAGCGACGCGCCCGGCTCCGCCACGGCTCCGCGCGTCCTGGACGGCCTCGGTGACGCCGCGTTCCTCAACGACAAGCTGGTCACCGCCGACAGTGGCGTACACCGCGATGTCACGATCGTCTTCCGCTCCTCGAACGTCATCGTGACCATCGCCTACGACCGGTGGTCGGCTGACAAGACGACGCTGCCCGACAGCAAGGACCTCCAGGACAAGGCACAGGCGCTGGCCCAGGAACTGGCCGACCGCTTCAACGAATAGTCCGCTTTGTCCGGCGAGTAACGTCACGAATCGCCCTCCGGCCGCCCTCCGCCGCGTACCGTGTGCCCCCGAGCCCCGCGCGCGGCAGTGTCGCCGCGCGCCCCGAAGGACGTACCGCACGCGGCCCGCACCCGGACCTCACGCGGCACCCGACGGCGTCCAGTGCGACGCGCCGAACGACGACAAACAGCGAAGGAACCATGCACCGTTCAGCCAAGCGACTCGCCAGCCTCCTCGCCTGCGCAGCCGTACCGGTGATGCTCGTCGCCGGCTGCTCCTCCGACGACGACTCCGGCAAGAAGAAGGACTCGGGCGGCGCGTCGAAGTCCGCCGCCCCCAGCAAGAGCGGCAGCTCCACCCCCAGCGTCACGCCCGCCAAGATGAAGAAGCTGCCCAGTCCCTGCCAGGCCGTGTCCAAGGACACCGTCAAGAAGCTGGTACCCAAGACCAAGAACGAGGACGGCGAGCAGGGCAAGTCCTCCGACGCCATGGCCCGCGGCTACTGCGCCTGGAACAGCTCCGACTCCCAGGGCGTGGACGGCACCCAGTACCGCTGGCTGGACGTCGGCTTCCAGCGTTACGACTCCGACCCGACCCTGGGCACCGGCGAGAAGCGCGCCACCGACTTCTACAAGAAGCAGGTCGACGCCGCCAAGGCCACCCAGAACGCCAAGAACACCAAGACCGGCACGGTCGACGGCAACGGCGACGAGTCCTCCTGGATCACCTACGACCTCAAGAAGGACGACTCCGACTTCAAGAACCAGACGGTGATCGCCCGCACCGCGAACGTCGTGGTCACCGTCAACTACAACGGCGCGGGCCTGGCCGGCGCCGACGCCCCCGACCCGAGCGACCTGCTCAAGGCCGCCGAAACCGCCGCCAAGGAAGCCGTCGCCGCGGTGGGCAAGGCCAACCAGTAACCACCCGGGCCCTCCCACCCCGGCCCGGCTTGACGGGTGTGCCAGGCTGAGCCGCCACAGTCAGCCGAGGCCGGGGAGGGATCGCGGGTGCCCGCGACGACACACGCGACGCGCTTGAGCCGTACCCACCGCATCCTGATCGGCCTGGTCATCGCCGGCGCCGCCCTGATCGCGGCCATCGGCTTCGCCGGCTCCTACACAGCCGTACGCGACCTCGCCCAGCGCAAGGGCTTCGGCGCCTTCTCCGCCGTCTTCCCCATCGGCATCGACGCCGGGATCGTGGTCCTGCTCGCCCTGGACCTGCTGCTGACCTGGACCCGCATCCCGTTCCCCCTGCTGCGCCAGACCGCCTGGCTGCTGACCGCCGCCACCATCGCCTTCAACGGCGCCGCGGCCTGGCCGGACCCGCTCGGCGTCGGGATGCACGCGGTGATCCCGGTCCTCTTCGTGGTCGCCGTCGAGGCCGCCCGGCACGCCGTCAGCCGGATCGCCGACCTCACCGCCGACAAGCACATGGAGGGCGTCCGCCTGGCCCGCTGGCTGCTGGCGTTCCCGTCCACGTTCCGGCTCTGGCGCCGGATGAATATCTCTATGCCAATCTGACGTGCCAGGGACGTTCGGCACATCTTGTAACTCGTTCGTGGCTCACAAGTATCTACAACGCGGGAGTCACGTTAGGTACGGCATGAACGCCCATGCCTTCCAAGCTGAGCGAGCCTTGTCCCCTACGGGAGATCCTCAGAGCACCCGATGGGTCATTCTCGATCCCCGGCTCGCCATCCACCGGGAGGGGACGGACTTCCTGACGTTCCTGCACGGTGCGGACCGGTCCGTGAACACCATCAGGGTCTACGCGGGGCGCCTGGCCTTGTTCCTGACCTGGTGTGCCGAGCATGCAGTCGACTGGAGAACCGTCACCCTCGCGTCGATGGCCCGATTCAGGTTCTGGCTGGAGGCCACTCCCGGCTGGCGAGGCAAGTCACGCTCCGGCACAACGGTCAACGCGACGATCACGGCGGTGGTCGAGTACCTGCGGTACTGCGCACTGCACAGCGTGATCGCGCCAGAGGTGGCGGACCGCTTGTCTCAGCCTCGCTATCTCGCCACCCCTCCGCCTGGCCTCGATGCCGGTGAGCGCGGGCAGTTCCGCACAGTGCGGGCAAAGGCGATCAAGTCACGGGAGGTGGAGAAACCCTACGAAGCCCTGTCCGAGGAGCAGGTTGCCGCGGTGGTGGCCGGGTGCCGTACGGCTCGCGACCGGTTCTTGGTGGTGCTGATGCTGGCGACCGGTATCCGCATCGGGGAGGCTCTGGGGCTGCGCAGGCAGGACATGCACTTCCTGCCGGATTCCCGGGCCCTCGGCTGCAGCGTTTCCGGCGCCCACGTCCACGTACGTCACCGCCGGGACAACGAGAACAAAGCCCTGGCCAAGTCCCGCTACCCGCGGGTCGTCCCGGTCGACGCCCCCACGGTGGCCGAGTACGTGGCCTATCGCCTCGACCGCGATGCGGTGGTCGAGGCCGAAGCGAACGATTTGGTTTTCGTCAATCTCTATCAGCGGCCTCTGGGCAAGGCGATGACCTACCAGGCAGCGAAAGGCATGTTCGAGCGGCTGTCGCAACAGTGCGGGTTCGTCGCACGCCCGCACATGTTGCGACACACCGCGGCAACGGCCTGGGTCAGGGCCGGCGTGCCGATCGATGTCGTGCAACAGCTGATGGGGCACGTGTCGGCCGCATCCACTGCGATCTACCTGCACGCCAACGAGCGCGAGAAGCGGGAGGCCGTGGAACGCGTGGCCGCTCAGCGGGAGGTGGCCGCGCGATGAAGCCCGTGCTCGCTGCGCCCCTGCACTCGCACTCTGAGCCTGCGGCGTCGGCAGAAGGGTGGTTGGCGTGGCTGCGCCAGCAGGTACGGCCCGATTGGCGTCCGGGCGAGTGGGACCACGAGCGGATGTTCTTCGACGGGGACCTGGACAACGACGCCACCAGTGCCTCACGCTGCAGGGTTGCCGCCTGCCGGACGCCTTGTCCTGGCCGTGTCGGCCGGTGTTCGCCCTGCAGTGTTGCAGCGCGGGCCAGCGAGCTGTCGGACGAGGAGTTCGACGCGACCTACCGGCCGTCGCGGAAGCGGCGGGTACGCGGGGCCTCTGATCGCGAGGCGTGCCTGGTTGCCGACCACACAGGTCGGTGTGCACGGGAGGCGGTGAGTCATGGGTTCTGTCCGACCCATGCCTCCGCGTTCAGCGAGCGCAGGAGACGGACTCCCGACCTTCAGGTCGCGGATTGGCAGGCCTCGGCCGCTCCCCGCCCCTTGCCTCACCAAGGGGAATGCCTTGTGGGCGGATGCAACCGGGAGCAGCAGCAGCTCCGGCTGTGCACGTCGCACCACGGGAAGTGGCGCCGTGAGCTCTGTAGCGGTAACCGCACCCCTGACCAGCTTCTGGCATGGGCAGCGGATGCCGGTCCGTTCCTCCAGGTCCATCAGTTCTGGTGCGGCGGGCTTCACCCCGTCGTCGCCCATGAGCTGCTGCTCGGTCTGCAGAAGCGCGACCGAGAGGGACTGAGCATCAGTCCGCTTGCAGTGCGACTCGCCATCGCGGCCGCCGCCGACGTGGACAGCCTGCGCGGCCTGGACCTGTCCTCGTTGCGGTTCGGCAGGGAGAAAGGCAGCAGCCCGGCGCGTGCCTTGCTGGGCCAGATCCAGCGCATGCTCGAACGCGCACGACGGCAGTACGAGGGTGCTGATCCCATGGCAGGCGACGTATGGGACGCCGCAGCCGTGGGCCTGTGGGCCGCGACGCATCGTCGCTACGACGCGGTGAAGGGCGACATCGACTTCCGGGTCGTCCGCCAGGCATGGCTGCGTGCACTTCTCATGGAATGGGCGCGCTCGGTTCGGCCGACCATCCAAGATCTGCGCACCTCCCTCCTGGCGTTCTCAGCCGCCTCCGACGGACTGGCCCAGCGAGTGGGAGGAGGCGAAGAACCCTCGCGCCTGGGCGCCGCAGACATGACGGCGGCCGTCGATGCAATCAAGAAGTCCCGGAAGAAGGACGGGAAACCCCGTGCGGCTGCCACCCAGGACAAGCTGGTCAGAGCATGGTTCTCGGTCTTGGAGTTCACGCGTGCGAGCGGGCTGATGGATGACGCGCCCGGTACCTTCAGTCGGGCCCGCCACCATCGCGTGGCTCCGGTCGACGTCAACGAGGAACACGCCGGCCGAGCTCTGCCCAACTCCGTCATCCGCCAGCTGGATGCTCAGCTCCACCTCGTGGACGTCACCCACCGAGGCTGGCCGAAGGATCTTTCACGACTGTTCCACCAGACCGTCTACGCCGTCCTGCGTGACACCGGGCGCCGCCTTGGCGAGGTCGCGAGCCTCAAGGTGGGCTGCATCGAGCAGGATGACGGCCACTACCAGCTGGTCTACGACAACCACAAAGCCAAACGGAACGGCCGTCGCCTGCCCGTCCCGCAGAGCACGGCCGAACTGGTCAACCTCTGGGAACGGCGCCGCGCCGAGCTATCGCTGACCGAGCGAGCAGGTTCGTGGCTCTTCCCCAGCGCCCTGCACGGCTCCGGCCGGGGCAACGGTCACATCCGGCCCGACAGCATCTCGGCAGCGCTGCGCACCTGGGTCGACGCACTCCCCCGCATCGACAGCGACGTCCTGGGAGCGGATGGGAGCCCTCTGCCCTTCGACCGCTCCCTGATCACCGCACATGCCTTCCGGCACACCTACGCCCAGCGGCATGCAGATGCCGGCGTTCCCGTCGACGTGCTACGCGATCTCATGGATCACACTTCGGTCGATACGACCATGGGCTACTACCAGGTGACGCTGAAGCGTAAGCGGGAGGCTATCCGCACGCTGGCGCCCTTGGCTGTGGACCGCACCGGCCGGTCGTCTCCGCTCCCTCAGAGCAAGTACGAGATCGCTTCGGTCGCCGTCCCGTTCGGAAACTGCACCGAACCCTCCAATGTCAAAGCCGGTGGTGGTTCCTGTCCCATCCGGTTCCAGTGTTCGGGCTGTACCTTCTACCGTCCCGACCCGTCCTACCTGCCCGCCATCGAAGATCACGTACGCGGTCTGAAGTCCGACCGCGAGACCGCTGACGCCATCGGAGCTGCCGACTTCGTACTGGACAACATCGAAGCCCAGATCGACAGCTTTCAGGAAGTCGCCACCACCATGCGCGACCAGCTGGCGGCGCTACCCGACGACGAGCGGCAACAGATCGAGGAAGCGAGCAAGATCCTCCGCAAGGCACGAGCCACTACCTCTCACAAACTGCTGCCTCTGGCAGTGATCAAGCAACGCAAGGAGGACCAGTGACCGCTCGCGAAGCCCGCGCTGCCGCGCTGAAAGCGGCGCGTGAACGCGACAGCCAGAACAAGCGCCGCCGCGTACTGGAGGTTCTGGACTCCCTGCAACGCGCAGGAACGAAGATCACGTTCGCCAGGGTGGCCAAGGAGGCCGGCGTCTCCAGCTGGCTCACGTACTCCCCTGGACTGCGCGAACCCATCGAGGCGGCCCGCCGACGCCAGGAAGAGCTGGGTATCGAGGCGACAGCCGGTGCCGTTCCGCCACAGAGCCGCGTCAGCAACGCCAGCCTCAAGACCGACCTCGCACTCGCCCAGCAGCAGATCAAAGAGCTCCGCGAAGAACGCAACCGACTTCGAGAACGGCTCCGCCTCCAGCTTGGGACAGAGCTGAACCACACCAACGTCAGCGAACTCAGAGACGATATGGGCGAGTTGAACCGCGCGAACGCTGCCCTCACCAAGGATCTCCAGCAAGCTCAAGCCGACAACAAGGCGCTGCGCGCCACAATCGAAGGCCTGGAAGATGACCTGTCGGCGGCCCGACAGAGCCTGCGCAAGATGATGCGTGCCACGTAGGTTCAGGCCTGCCATCTCTCAGCACCGGCGCGACGGAATCGCCCGTACCATGCCAGTGCTGAGCACGGTCACATCCAGAGGAGGAACAGAGCCATGGCCCCGTGGCGGAGCCCGGTACGCCCCATCCACTTCCTCCTGGCCCCACGCATGGCACGGCGCCTGTACCTATGGACGCTGGACAACCCCGGCCTCACCTACCAAGAGGCGTTGAAGTGGGAGAGCCTCTGGCAACTCGAACGTGCCCGGATACGAGGGGTCTACGGGCGGTGGCTCTGGCACCTGAAGGCGCCCCGGCCCGAACGGACTCCCCTGCGCGCTGGCCTCTTCAGTCCCGACTTCCTCTCCGAGATGCGGTCCGCTCAGAGATCCGCGAGCGGCAGCTGAACGAAGCGGTGTCAGGCAGGCGTCCATGGACGCGCTGGATCATGACCCAGCTGATCAGCTCGCGAACACCGCATCACAGAAGGGAAGGGCGTGGAGAACCGGTTCGCAGGAGGGTGCACCTTGTGTTCGGTGTGGGTAGCTGCGCACGGCGGCTTCTTGCAGCGAAGCGAGAGCGGCACCTGGGAGGTGCGCTGCCCAACGTGCCGTCACGTTGACGAGCTCGCCGAAGCAGGCGACTTTGACCCCGACAAGATCGCGCTGCCCGCATCGCCACCGTCCGGAGCCGCTCCCGTCCTGCATCTTCGTGTTCTCGGTCTAAACCGATCCTGTTGGAAGTGCGGGCGGGCCACCACCTGTATCGCCGGCCTCTATCCCGCTCGCCCGGCACGCGGCTACTGCGGGCTCTTCACCACGGAGAACCCTCGGACGATGGAACTCGCCGTGCACCTTCTGGAACGAAACGGACGGGCGGATCTGACGGCGCCGGTGAAGTCCCGATACAGCAGGACCATGCGCGAGCGGCAGCTGGCCAATGGGTGCCAGCACTGCGACGCGCTTCAAGGCAACTTTCCAGTCCAGGAGGAGGCGTTTGCGCGAGTCGCGGCAACCGGCGGGCCGGACGGTCTCGACACGCTAGTCGTCGCCGAGTGCCCGGCCCTGGCGTGGCAGGCTGTCGTGCACGACAACAGCGGTGGCGTCATCGCCGTCTGATGCAAGTCCGTTGGCCGTTAATGCACTCGGATCGGATCACGGCTGGTTCCGCCTCACCGGCGATAACAGTCGCGCTTCACACGAAGCCCGCGTCAGGCCGACCGTTCCTCGGTTGAACTCTGCTGCTCAAGCTGCAGTTCCCTCTTGCGCTGCTCTTCCTTCAGACGCTCGACGAATCGCGCAAACATTCTCAGCCTCTCCTGCTCCGAGAGGGGCTGTGACGGGTCGGTTCCCGCGTAGTCATCGAGCATGAACTGCGACGCGTTGTAGTGCTTCTCGATGTCGTCGGCCGTTGACTGAAGGTTGTACCCACGTTCGCGGAACTTGAAGTAGCCAGTGATGCCAGCGGAGATACCCACTAGGGCGCTGAGAGCTGATGTGATGATCCGCAAGACCAAGTTGGAGCCTTCGTTCATCGCCGCCAGCGTCGACGTAACGATCGAACCCGTAATGATGATGATCTGGAAGAAGTTGTGAACACGGCGGTTTGTCGCCGCACCCTTCCTGTACTGGTCGATCAGGTCGAGTGACGCTTCGCGATAGATCCGCAGCCCTGACGGCGAGTCCAGCGGGAGCTTCGCCGCGGCCGTTTGCCGGTCCAGCGATGCATTCCGCAGTGTCGTGTTCGCTGCCACTATCTTCTTGCGGTTCTTCCAGAGCGCCCACCCAGCGGCCACCCACAGCACCAGCACGATGACCAGGCCGACGTACCGCGTAAAGGTCGGCTGCTCGTTCCACAAGCCCACGACGACGGTGTAGCCCAGCAAGAACGCCAAGGCGATGGCGCCCAACATCGTCAGCATGAAGATCCGCTGAAACGTCCGGGCTGCGCGGAGATCGTCCTCCAACTGGTCGAAGGCTCTCACCTTCTCGCGGTACTCCTGCTGAAGTGCCCGCTCCTGCTCTTCCGTCAGTGGCGCTGAGCCCGCCCCGCCGTCTGCCCCTACAGTCACTGTTCCCCCTATCCCTGCGGCACGCTCATCGTGCCAATCGACCATCACTGCGGCCGACGTAACTGACATGCCAGAAGGGAAAACACCCTACCGATCAGGAGTGACGTCAGAGACCTAGAGATAAGGATGAAGCTGTGGGAGCTGCGGTCGTACGACGAGGTGATCAAGCTGGAGCAGGACCGGCTGGTCTACCGGACACGGCTGCGGGCCCGCTACGGGCGGGCCTGGCGGCGGCGGGCGCCGGTCGAGGCGCTGATGCCGCTGCGGCTGGCGCGGTACGGGGTGCCGCTCACGGAGACGGGGGCGGCGGGGCTGGCGGCGGCGGGGATCGAGGGGCCCGTTTCCGTCCCCGTCCCGGCCGTGTCGGCGGCGCGTCCCGGGGTCGGCGAGTCCGCCGTCGCCCCGGAAGCGCCCGCGGCCCCCGAGCCGCAGGCCCAGGCTCCCGTGTCGACCCCGGCATCGGAACCGGAACCGACCCCCGCCCCGGCACCCGGCCCCGACGACTCCGCGTCCGAACACCCGCCGCACGAGGCACGGTTGACCGTTCCCGTGGCCCCCGGCCGTACGCGTCCCCTCGGCGGTACGCCCCACCCGCTGCCCATCCCGGAACCGCGCGCCACACCCGAGTCCTCCCCCGAGCCCGAACCGACCCCCGAGCCCGAACCGATGCCCGCCCCGGCCCCCGAGCCGACGCCCACCCCCGTACCCCCGCAGCTCCCCACCCCCGACCACCCCGGCCTCCCCGACGACGTCCCCCGTGACGAGGCCTATTACGAGGCCTTCCGTAGGTACGTCGCCGAGAAGAACCACTTCCCCGACTCCCGGCAGTTCGGCCGCTACCTCCTGGAGGTGTACGGCGTCACCGGTCGCGACGGCGGCCCGCTCTCCGAAAGCTATCTGCGGGCGTTCGCGCGGGAGTTCCGGCAGCGGCTGCGGGAGGAGATGGAGACCGCCGAGCACATCCCGTAGCCGCCGCCCCCGCCGGCCTCAGTGCCTCCGCAGCGGCCGCCTCCCCGGTGGCTGCGTGGGCTCCGGGCGGGCTGGCTGGTCGGGGATTTGCCTCTCCTGGGGGTCCTTGTCGGAGACGGTGAGCGGTTCGCCGTAGTGCTGTATTTCGAGGGGCGCGCCCTCGACCATGCTGTACGTCACCGACTTGGCGGTGATCTCGATGCGCAGCCGCCGTCCCAGTACCTGCACCGAGAACGCCAGGCGGGTGAGTTTCTCGGGGAGGCGCGGCGCGAAGGTCAGGCCGTCCTGGCTCGTGTGCCGCATGCCGCCGAAGCCGGCGACGAGGGCGATCCAGGTGCCGGCGAGCGAGGCGGTGTGCAGGCCGTCGCGGGTGTTGTTCTCCAGGTCCTGGAGGTCCATCAGGGCCGCTTCGCCCAAGTAGTCGTAGGCGAGGCGCAGATGGCCGACCTCGGCGGCCACGACGGCCTGGACGCAGGCGGACAGGGAGGAGTCGCGTACGGTCAACGGCTCGTAGTAGGCGAAGTTGCGGGCCTTGTGGTCGTCGTCGAAGCAGTCGCCGCGCTTGTACAGGGCGAGGACCAGGTCGGCCTGCTTCACGACCTGTTTGCGGTACAGGTCGAAGTAGGGGAAGTGAAGCATCAGAGGGTACTGGTCGGGGCGCGTCCCGGAGAAGTCCCAGGTCTGGTGGCGGGTGAAGCCCGCCGACTGCTCGTGCACCCGCAGATTGCGGTTGTACGGTACGGCCACCGCCTCCGCCGCGTCCCGCCAGGACGCGCTCTCCTCGTCGTCGACGCCGAGCGCCTCCGCCTCCCGGGGGTGGCGTTCGGCGACGTCGGCGGCGGCCCTGAGGTTCGCCTGGGCCATGAGGTTGGTGTAGACGTTGTCGTCCGCGACGGCGCTGTACTCGTCGGGGCCGGTGACGCCGTCGATGTGGAAGGTGCCGTGGTGGTCGTGCTGGCCCAGTGAGTGCCACAGCCGGGCGGTCTCCACCAGGATCGGTACGGCGGTCTCCCGCTCGAACTCCTCATCGCCGGTGGCGCACACGTAACGGACGACCGCGTCGGCGATGTCGGCGTTGACGTGGAAGGCCGCGGTTCCGGCCGGCCAGTAGGCGGAGCATTCCGAGCCCTCGATGGTCCGCCAGGGGAACGCCGCGCCGCGCAGGCCGAGTTGGGTCGCGCGCTCGCAGGCGGCGCCCATCGTGTTCTGCCGCCAGCGCAGCGCTTCGGAGACGGCGCCGGGCGAGGTGTATGTCAGCATCGGCAGGACGAACGTTTCGCTGTCCCAGAACGTGTGCCCGTCGTACCCGGAGCCGGTCAAACCCTTCGCGGGGATGGCGCGCTGCTCGGCCCGGGCGCCCGCCTGGAGGACGTGGAAGAGGGCGAAGCGGACGGCTTGCTGGATCTCCGCGTCGCCGTCGACCTCGACGTCCGCGCGGTCCCAGAAGTCGTCCAGGTAGGTGCGCTGCTGGTCGACCAGCCCCTGCCAGCCGGTGCTGCGGGCTCCGGCGAGCGCCGCGTCCACCTGGTCGCGCAGGGCGGGCAGTGAGCGCGCGCTGGACCAGCCGTACGACACCGTCTTCTCCAGGCGCAGCCGCTGGCCCTGCTCCAGGAGCGAGGTGACGGTGAAGCGGGCGGTGTCGTCGCCGCTCTCGCTGTCGGTGCGGGTTTTGCCCTCCGGGCCGTCGACGAGGTGATCGGCGGCGGCCGCCACCCGCAGCCCGCTGCGGCGGGTGCGGTGGATCAGCCGCAGGCGCGCGTCGGAGGCGAAGTGCTCCTCCGGCTCCAGCGGATTGTGCAGCGCCGAGGAGACCCGCGGGTCGCCGCCGGTCTCCGGCAGCTGCTCGTTGGTGACGAGTTCGGACTGCAGGACGACCCGTACCTCGGAGTCCAGGGGCTCGACCTCGTAGGCGACGGCGGCGACGGCCCGCTGGGTGAAGGAGACCAGCCGGGTGGAGGTCACCCGCACGGTGCAGCCGGCCGGCGACGTCCATTCGCAGGTGCGGCGCAGCACTCCGGCACGCAGGTCCAGCACCCGCTCGTGGCTGCGCACCCGCCCGTACCGCAGGTCGAATGGTTCGTCGTTGACGAGCAGCCGGATCAGTTTGCCGTTGGTGACGTTGATGACGGTCTGCCCCGACTCGGGGTAGCCGTAACCGGCCTCGGCGTACGGCAGCGGGCGCAGCTCGTGGACGCCGTTGAGGTAGCTGCCGGGCAGGCCGTGCGGCTCGCCCTCGTCCAGGTTGCCGCGCCAGCCGATGTGCCCGTTGGACAGCGCGAAGACCGACTCGCTCTGCGGCAGCACGTCCAGGTTGAGGTCGGTCTCGCGCAGCAGCCAGGGGTCGCAGGCGTACGAGGAGTGGGTGATCATGCCTGGCCGTCCTCCTTCTTCTCCGGCAGCAGCTCGGCGAGGTCCTTGACGACGATGTCGGCGCCGTGCCGCCGCAGCGCCTCGGTCTGGCCGACCCGGTCGACGCCGATGACGTACCCGAAGCGGCCGGCCCGTCCGGCGTCCATCCCGGCGAGGGCGTCCTCGTAGACGGCTGCCTGCGCGGCGGGGACGCCCAGGTCCCTGGCGGCCTCCAGGAAGGTGTCGGGGTGCGGTTTGCCCGGCAGTTTCCGTTCGGCGGCCACGTTCCCGTCGATTCGTACGTCGAAGAAGTGCTCCATGTCCACGGACGCCAGCACCTCGCGGCAGTTGGCGCTGGAGGAGACGACGGCGGTGGCCAGGCCCTGGTCGCGTACGGCCCGCACATAGCGGCGGGAGCCCTCGTACGCCTCGGCGCCCTGCTCGCGGAGCTTCTTCAGCAGCAGATTGTTCTTGCGGTTGCCCAGCCCGTGCACGGTTTCGCGGTCCGGCGGGTCGTCGGGGCCGCCTTCCGGCAGTTCGATGCCGCGGGAGGCGAGGAAGGTGCGGACGCCGTCGGCGCGCGGCCGGCCGTCCACGTACTCGTCGTAGTCGGAGACCGGGTCGAAGGGGGTGAAACCGGGGCCGTCCCGGTGGTGCAGGAAGTCGTCGAAGGTCTCCTTCCAGGCGGCCGTGTGCACGACGGCCGTCTTGGTCAGGACACCGTCGAGGTCGAACAGACAGGCCCGGACACGGTCCGGCAGCCCGAGTGAGGTCAGCGAATCCGTCATGGGACACGAGTCCCCGCCCGGTGTTCGACGTATGTCTGTTCCGGCCATTTCCCGCCCGGAACGCCGCCGGCGGGCCGGGTACGGCGGGCGCGGCGGGCGGCTACGCGCCCGGGCCCACCCGCTTCCTGCGCTTCTTGCCCGCCTCCCCCCACACACAGAGGGCCAGGCCTGCCGCGGCCATACCGGCGTACGCGAGCGTCGGCAGGTCGTACCAGTGCGGCAGGATGCCCCAGCCCGTACTGTCCGTGAAGATCCGGCCGAGGGCGCCCATGGCCCCCTGGATCAGGACGATGATTCCGAGGACTCCGATGATTTCTCGCATGGGTCCAGCCTCACGCGAGCGGCCCCGGGGATCGTCGTCCCCGGGGCCGAATCGGCACTCCGTCGAAAGGCGCAGCGGCCCGGTCAGGGCCTCATACCCGTACGCGCGCCACGGCAGCCGTCACCGCGGCGCCGGGCCCGCCCCGTCAGGCGCTCACGCCGCCAGCAGCTTGCGCACCCGGTCGGCGCCGACCGCGAGCAGCAGCGTGGGCAGCCGCGGGCCGGTGTCACGGCCGACGAGGAGGTTGTAGAGCAGCGCGAAGAACGAGCGCTGGGCGACCTTCAGCTCCGGCGTCGGCTTGGCGTCCGGCGTCAGCCCGGCCTGGATCTTCGGTACGCCGTAGACGAGCGTGGTCAGCCCGTCCAGCGACCAGTGGTCGTCCAGCCCGTCCAGCAGCAGCCGCAGCGACTCGCGGCCCTGCTCGTCGAGCGAGCCGAGCAGCTCGGTGTCCGGCGCCTCGCGCACGATCGTGCGCTGCTCGGCCGGGACCTGGGTGTTGATCCAGTACTCCGCCTTGTCCAGCCGGGGCCGGGCCTCGTCCAGGGACGTGACCGGGTCGGCCGGGTCCAGCTCGCCGAGGATGCGCAGGGTCTGCTCGTCGTGCCCGCCGGTGATGTCCACGACCGAGGCCAGCGTGCGGTACGGCAGCGGACGCGGGGTGCGGGGCAGCTCACCGGCGGCGGTGCGCACCGCGCGGGAGTGCGCGGCGGCGTCGGCGGGCAGCACCGAGCCGTCGGCGACCTTGGCCTCCAGCTTGTCCCACTCGTCGTAGAGCCGCTGGATCTCCTGGTCGAAGGCGATCTTGAAGGCCTGGTTGGGCTTGCGGCGCGCGTACAGCCAGCGCAGCAGCGGCGCCTCCATGATCTTCAGCGCGTCGCCCGGGGTCGGCACGCCGCCCTTGGAGGACGACATCTTGGCCATGCCGCTGATGCCGACGAAGGCGTACATCGGGCCGATGGGCTGGGCGCCGTCGAAGATCTCGCGCACGATCTGGCCGCCGACGACGAACGACGAGCCCGGCGAGGAGTGGTCCACACCGGACGGCTCGAAGACCACGCCCTCGTACGCCCAGCGCATCGGCCAGTCGACCTTCCAGACCAGCTTGCCGCGGTTGAACTCGCTCAGCCGGACCGTCTCGCCGAAGCCGCAGTCCGTGCAGGAGTACGTCAGCTCGGTCGTCTCCTCCACGTACGAGGTGACGGCCGTCAGGTCCTTCCCGCACTGGCCGCAGTACGGCTTGTACGGGAAATAACCGGCCGAACCGCTGCTGCCGTCGTCCTCGGCGGCCGCGCCGGAGCCCTCGGCGGCCTCCAGCTCGGCCTCGTCGACCGGCTTCTGCGACTTCTTCGCGGGCGCCTTCTTGGTGCGGTACTGGCCGAGGATCGCGTCGATCTGCTGCCGGTGCTTCATCGCGTGCAGGATCTGCTCGCGGTAGGCACCCGAGGTGTACTGCTCGGTCTGGCTGATGCCGTCGTACTCCACGCCCAGCTCGGCGAGGGCTTCGACCATGGCGGCCTTGAAGTGCTCCGCCCAGTTCGGGTACGCGGAGCCGGCCGGGGCCGGCACCGAGGTCAGCGGCTTGCCGATGTGCTCGGCCCACGACTCGTCGACGCCCGCGACACCGGCCGGGACCTTGCGGTACCGGTCGTAGTCATCCCAGGAGATCAGGTGGCGGACCTCATGGCCCCGGCGGCGGATCTCGTCCGCGACCAGGTGCGGCGTCATGACCTCACGCAGATTGCCCAGGTGGATGGGGCCGGAAGGGGACAGGCCCGAGGCGCAGACGATCGGTTTGCCGGGGGCGCGGCGCTCCGCCTCGGCAATGACCTCGTCCGCGAACCTGGAGACCCAGTCGGTCTCGGTGCTCTGCTGAGCCACGATCGGCCCTTCCTCTTCTCACCACTCGACAAGCCTGACGGCGACCATTCTCCCAGACGGCGCCGCCGCCGGATTTTCCCTGTGGAAAACCGATGGAACCGCCGTGGGATACTCGTTGGCAAACCCTTTCCACGCCAACGGAACGGCCTTCATCCCATGACCTCGGTCCCTTCCCTCGCAGCTACGGTCAACCAGCGCGTCGCGGACGCCCTCTCGGCAGCCCTGCCGGAGGCCGGCACCGCGGACCCGCTGCTGCGACGAAGCGACCGGGCCGACTTCCAGGCCAACGGCATGCTGGCGCTGGCCAAGAAGCTCAAGGGCAACCCGCGCGAGCTGGCCTCCCAGGTCGTCGGGCAGCTCGCCACCGGTGACGTGATCAAAGAGATCGAGGTCTCCGGACCCGGCTTCCTGAACATCACCGTCTCCGACGAGGCGATCATCCGGACGCTGGCCGCCCGCGCCGCCGACGACCGCCTCGGCGTGCCGTACGCCGAGAACCCCGGCACCACCGTCATCGACTACGCGCAGCCGAACGTCGCCAAGGAGATGCACGTCGGCCACCTGCGCTCCGCCGTGATCGGCGCCGCGATGGTCGAGATCCTGGAGTTCACCGGCGAGAAGGTGGTCCGCCGCCACCACATCGGCGACTGGGGCACCCAGTTCGGCATGCTCATCCAGTACCTCATCGAGCACCCGCACGAGCTGGACCACAAGAGCGACGACGGCTCCGCCGAGGTCTCCGGCGAAGAGGCCATGTCCAACCTCAACCGCCTCTACAAGGCGTCGCGCGCCCTCTTCGACTCCGACGAGGAGTTCAAGGACCGCGCCCGCCGCCGGGTCGTCGACCTCCAGGCCGGCGACGAGGAGACGCTCGCCCTGTGGCAGCGCTTCGTCGACGAGTCGAAGGTCTACTTCTACTCGGTCTTCAACAAGCTCGACATGGAGATCCGGGACGCGGACGTGGTCGGCGAGTCCGGCTACAACGCCATGCTGGAGGAGACCTGCCGCCTCCTGGAGGAGTCCGGTGTCGCGGTCCGCTCCGACGGCGCGCTCTGCGTCTTCTTCGACGACGTCAAGGGCCCGGACGGCAACCCGACCCCGCTGATCGTCAAGAAGTCCAACGGCGGTTACGGCTACGCGGCCACCGACCTGTCCGCCATCCGCGACCGCGTGCAGGGCCTCGGCGCGTCGACCCTCCTGTACGTGGTCGACGCCCGCCAGTCCCTGCACTTCAAGATGGTCTTCGAGACCGCCCGCCGGGCCGGCTGGCTGGGCGATGACGTACAGGCCGTACAGCTCGCCTTCGGCACCGTCCTCGGCAAGGACGGCAAGCCGTTCAAGACCCGTGAGGGCGAGACGGTGCGGCTGGTGGACCTGCTCGACGAGGCGGTGGACCGGGCGACCGCCGTGGTCCGCGAGAAGAGCGAGAAGATCGGCCTGACCGAGCAGGAGATCACCGAGAACGGCACCCAGGTCGGCATCGGCGCCGTGAAGTACGCGGACCTGTCCACCTCGGCCTCCCGCGACTACAAGTTCGACCTGGACCAGATGGTCTCGCTCAACGGCGACACCAGCGTCTACCTCCAGTACGCGTACGCCCGTATCCAGTCCATCCTGCGCAAGGCCGGCGACGCCGCCGCGCCCAAGGCCCACCCGGAACTGGAACTGGCTCCGGCGGAGCGCGCGCTGGGCCTGCACCTGGACCAGTTCGGGGAGGTCCTGGAGGAAGCGGCGGCCGCCTACGAGCCCCACAAGCTGGCCGCGTACCTCTACCAGCTCGCCTCTCTCTACACGACCTTCTACGACCAGTGCCCGGTCCTGAAGGCCGAGGGCGGCAGCGAGCAGGTCGAGAATCGCCTGTTCCTGTGCGACTTGACGGCGCGCACGCTGCACCGCGGCATGGCGCTGCTGGGCATCCGGACGCCTGAGCGGCTCTGAGGCCGGAGCAGCTCTCACCAGGAGCGGCTCCGACTCCCGTCGAGGGTCCGCGGGGCGGTTGATCAGCAGCGGACCGACGCGGTCAGGCGGCGCAGTGCGGCCTGGGCGGGCGGGCCCCAGGTGGGCTTGCCCCCGGGACGGCCGTGCACACCGGCGTCCCCGATGAGGATGCCGCCGAGGGCCCGCAGCACCGCCCAGCCGCGGGCGCGACGCAGGGTCGCGGCGTCCGGGCCCGGCCGGTAGGCCTCGTGGAAGCGGTCGGCGGCGTGCTCCGGCAGCAGAATCCAGGGGGCGGCGAGGTCGCACGCCGGATCGCCGGCGCAGAGGTCGCCGAAATCGATCACGCCGCTGAAAGTGCCGTCCGTGGTCAGGACGTTGGCCGGGTGCAGGTCGCCGTGGATCCAGAGTGCCGGTCCCGCCCAGGCGGGGGCGGCCACGGCGTCCTCCCAGACCGCGCGGGCGGCGTCCGGGTCGGGGATCAGCCCCAGCCCGGTGGCCGAGGCGAGCCCTCGGAGAAAGCTTTCGGCATGGGCGGCCAGCGGCCCCCCACGGTCATCACGGCCCATGGGCGCCCCCTGGTGGGCGGGCCGGTGAAGAGCCGTCAGGAAGGCGGCCAGGGAGTCGGCCGCCTCCCCGGCGCGGGTGACGGGCGCACGGTCGGCGGGCTCGCCCGGCACCCAGGTCGTGACGATCCACGGCCGCGGAAACCGCCCGGAAGGCTCACCGAGGCGCTGTGGAACGGGCACCGGAAGCGGAAGGCGCGGGGCGAGGACGGGCAGCCAGGCGTGCTCCTTGCGCAGCAGCGCGTCCGCGGACTCCGTCGCCCAGGGCAAGCGGACCGCGAGATCGTCGCCGAGCCGCCACAGCTGGTTGTCCCAGCCCCGCGCGCCGAGCGTCACCGGCCGGTCGGCCAAGTCCGGGTGCTGGTCACGCAACAGGTCCCGGACCAGCTCCGCCGTGATCTCCAACTCGGTGTGGGTCATGCGGCGTCACGATAGCCCGGCTCAGTTCCCGGCGGGCTCCCAGACGTTCTTGTCGTACCGGTAGTTGTAAGCCGGGCGGTCCTTCATCGCGCTCGTACGGAACGGCCGGCCGTGGTCGTCCAGACGCAGCGTGCCGCGCCGCCCGCCACTGCTCCACTCCAGCTCCAGGTACCAGCTGACGTCGTTCGTCTCCGCATGCGCGTCGATGTACAGCGCCTGTGGGTCGGACGCCGACACCTTGAACGGGAAGTCGGTCGCCGGAATCCTCCGGTCCCCCTGCTCACCGGCCACCGGCCGCATCCGCGGCTGCGCCGCGTCCAGCCCGACGTCGAACGAGGCCGGGACGAGCCCGCCGCCGCAGCCGTTACCCATGGAGTACGCGGAGCCGACCGCCGCCGCCGTGCGCGCGGTGGCCCGTACGGTCAGCGAGTGCAGTACGACCGCCTCGTTCCCCGTACCCTGCACCGCCAGCGACACCCGGAGATGCCCGCCGGGTACCCCTCCCAGCGCGTTCGCCCAGCCGCGCGCGTCCACTCCGGTGGGCGGCGGCGGAACCTCGGTGGGCGGCTTGTCGAGCATGTACCAGCGGTCGCAGGGGTCGTCCCAGTTGTTCGTACGGACATCGACGGTCAGCGGAGAACCACTGCCCCGGCCGCTGCCACCGCCTGCCTCGCCCTTGCTCTCTCCTTCACCTTCACCGGACGAGGCCGCGCCACCGGTCGGGCTCGCGGTGGCCGATTCGCCGCGCGGCTTCGGCTTGCCGGTCGCCCCGGAGGCGGAGGCGGAAGTGGACGCGGACGCGGAAACGGACGGCTTGCCGGAGAGACCGCCGTCCGGGGCCGGGCCGCCACCGCCGTCGGCCACCCGCGTCCCCGCCGAAGCCGCCCGGTCCGGCCCCGAGGAGGACGCAAAGCTGACGACGGCAATGGGCACGGCCAGCGCGACGACGGCGGCGCCTATGAGGGCGAGGCGGAGTTTGGGGCGGGTGAGGTGGATGGGGAGAGTGGGGGCGGGTGGCTTTACGGGCTGGGGGACGGGTGGCGGCGTGGGGGCGGGAGCCGGGGCGGGGACTTGCTCGTTCCTGTCCGAGGGCTTGTTCGCGTCAACGGGCTCGCCCTCGCCCCCGGGCACGGACTTCGGCGCGCCCTCTTCCGACGCGGCCTCCACCGAAGCGGAAGCCTCCACCGCCCGCCGCCCCCGTGCCGCATCCGCCAGGATCCACCGGCGATGCAGCTCGACCAGTTCCTCCGGTTTCGCGCCGCACACCCGGGCAAGCCGCTCCACGGGTGCGTAGTCCGTCGGTACCGCGTCGCCGTTGCAGTAGCGGTGCAGCGTGGACGTACTCATGTGCAGGCGCTTGGCCAGAGCGCCGTAACTCAGCCCTGACCTCGTCTTCACCTCGCGCAGCAGTGCCGCGAACCCGTCCGTACCGGAAGCCGTGCTCACTGTTCCCCCTCCGCCTCGTCCCGGAACACCGTTCCAGGCAACCCCCATTCCCCCAGGTCAGGGTACGCGTATTCGTTCCAGCGTCCCGGATGTGCGGGCGGCCGTTGTGGCCGGGACGGACCCTCGCACAGGCTGTGACCACCGACGACGCCCCGACCGGGGCCCTACCGGGGAGCAGCCGTGCGGACCCGATTCCGCTGTCCTCTCGAACCGGCCGATTTCGCGGCGCTGGGCGTACTCGCCTTCTGTGCCGTCGTCATCGCAGCCCTACTGCACCGCATCTGATGCGCCGTCCACCTCCATGACCTTTCGGGGAGCACCACCCATGCGTTCGCGTCTCTTCACCACCCGTACCGCCCGTGTCGCCGCCTCCGGCGCTGCTGTCGCCGCCGCCCTCTCGCTGACCGCGTGCGGCGGGGCCGAGGACGGCAAGAAGGCCGCCGGTGCCGAGCAGCCCGCGGCCTCGTCCGCCCCGTCTCCCGCGGAGGCCTCCGGGGGTTCGGACGGTACGAGCGGCACCGGCGGTACGGGCCCGTCGGCGAAGTCCCCCTCGGACGGCGGCTCGCAGGGCGGCGGTCAGGGCTCGCACGCGGCCCCGACCAAGACCGGCTCCGGCTCCGGCTCCGGCTCCAGCTCCGGCTCCGGCTCCGGCGGGAAGCACGGCACCTCGCCCGGCGGGAAGTCCACGACCTGCACCGCGGCCAACACCAAGGTGACCGTCTCCAAGCTCAGCCGCCCCATCAATCACCTGCTGCTCACCGTCACCAACATCGGTTCGACCCGCTGCGACGCGTACCACTACCCGGCCCTGCGCTTCGACGACGCCCAGGCGGCCACCGCGGTACGGCAGGACAGCAAGCCGCAGGCCGTGGTGTCCGTCGAGCCGGGCCGGTCCGCGTACGCGGCCGTGCGCGCGTCGGACCCCGCCGGGGAGGCCGGCGGCGGCAAGACGGTGCGCAGCCTGGACCTGTTCTTCGCGAACCGGGACGGCGGCTACGCCGAGCGCCCCGCCCGCCCCACCCTGCCGAAGGGCACGTACATCGACGACTCGGCCCAGGTGACGTACTGGCAGACCGAACTGGACGATGCCCTCTAAGCCCCCCGTTATGTTCTTCGCGGCTCTGCAATGGGGCTGCTGGCCTCCGGGCCCGGCATGGCTGTTGCCCCCTGTCGAAGGCATGACCTGGGGGGTGGTGTCACCGGGTCCGGGAGGTG